>PBWC01000031.1 GCA_002729095.1 Methanobacteriota archaeon | reverse complement strand
AATTCAAATCTAAGAGACCACGCCCTCGAGTTGCGCGGGGTCGCCCAGCTTGGTCAACGGCGGTGGGTTTAGGTCCCATTCCTTATCGGTTCGCAGGTTCGAATCCTGCCCCCCGCACCATTTCTAATCCATTTTATGTGGTAAAAAGACGATCGTCTAGACTACTGACTTGTTTGGAAGTAAATGATGGTAGGATTGAATTTCAAAAAGTTAGTACTTTGTCACTACTCTGTACCCAATCAGAGCACTCTGCCATAGTAGAGTACTGAGCTCCATCATAGTAGCCTTGACCTTTGAGGACTCCACATCTTTGCTGGCAAGTTCCACATACCTTGACTGGAACTCCTTTAGCAATCAAATCTTTAGTCATAGCAACCATGTCTTCAACACCTTGTGGAGGTGTGATTCCATCTCTTGCCAAATCAACACTATCATTCATCAAAAATATTCTAACTTCCACTCCATCACTATGCAATTGTCTTGCTAAACGTAGAGCATTCCAAGTTACGTCTGTACCATCATAAGGCTGGTGATTGAGTATAATTAGGGTGGGCATAGAGTGTGGTTTAATCGAAGGTGCTTGAAACATGGGTTCAAAAGTAGGAACTTTAGCGAGGTATTAATGGGGAACTCTTTCTCGAGATTTACCAAATGGTATGTCCCACACCGCAATAGAGTTCATGTTGTAGTTTTCATACTATCAATACTTATGATCCCTGGCGCACTCACCGCTCTTCAGCCAATTGACATGGAATCATATGAAATGGAATCTCCCGAACTTACCGCTCAAGAAATCATTAATCAAGAATTTGCCAATTCTGAAATCATTCTTGGATTTGTATTGTCGGCAAGACAGCCTGATTTGGTCCCATCAATAGAAGATTGGGAGCCAGTTGCCTTGTTAGAGGATGGGACTCCTGATTATGCTAATTTGGTACATGCCTCCGAAAAGGTGGATTCTACAAGTCCTTGGGAAGGTATCTCTGCCCCTAAAGGTGGAATACTGAACCTTTCGATTCTCAGAGAGATTGACAGTAAGGTGCAGTTAGTCCATGAGCACCATCTATCTCCTGCGCTCAAGCCATTGGTAAATGATGTTACTGGGCATCAGTATGCTGGAGTAATGTCAATTTCAGATATTTTTCGCGGATTTATGAATGGAACATCAATTCTTAGCCAGCCCGGAATTAATTCATTCGGTATAACAACCCCTGCCCCTACAAATTGGACCGACTGTGGTGAACTAGAATGTCTTGAATTTGATGATGTTAACGTAACTCAAGATCATATTGATTTGGCTGCGGTGAGAATGGCTAATGCTCCAGAGAATAATTTCCTTCGCTGGCTTTCACTCGACAGAGGCTTCTTCCCAGACATTAATTCAAAACAAATCGGACCAATCGGAGGAGAACTGCAGTTAGATGGTAGTTGGTTAAACGGTACTACTGGATTGGGTAGGTGGTCGGCTTCCTCCACCTGGTTGATTGTTCAATATGACCGAGGTATTCTTGAAGATATGGGATGGGAGGTTATATGGAAGGATGCTCATCAAGAAAAGAGCGTTTCATTTTCTGATGATGGGATAGTTATCGGTGGCTATCGCTTGGCAGAGGGGGCCTTAGTTGTGCACCCCCCAAGATATGACGAAGAATTTTGTAGAAATCTCAAAAGTGAAGGAGCAGGCTGCTCAAGTGAATGGTCATACATGGATTTGGAAGGAGTATTGCGCTCAAATGACCGCGCATCAACCACACTACTAGTCGGACAGGGAGTTAACGTAGAAGTAAATCGTGAATTACAAGCCAGTGCTGGTTTAATCCTTCTTATGGGCATAGTTATTGTTGGTTTACTTTACGTCAGTCTTAGAAGGTGGTCTGATGTAATAATCGTACTTTTCGCTCTAGGTGCAGCCTTGCTATGGATGCAAGGAATGATTGGGCATTTAGCAAATCTAACATCATGGCTCGGTTTCGCTATCATTGCTAGATCTCAGTTTTCAAATCTATTGCCGATTCTTGTACTCGCCTTGGGTATTGACGATTCCCTTCACGCCCTACACAGATACAAGGAGGAACGTAAAAACGGTGCAAGTACGCATGAAGCCACAGAAGTGACATTGACACGCGTGGGGCGTGCAATAATGCTAACCTCGCTAACCACCATGGCTGCATTTGCGGCAAATCTATTCAGTGATATTGCTGCACTCAGATCATTTGGAATCGAAGCGGCCTTAGGTATACTAGCGGCATTCTTACTAACTGGAATGTGGGTCCCTCTAATCCGATTGAGTATGGATGAATGGATGGCAAAAAGAAACAAGAACAAAGTTGAGGAACATACTCCTCATTTAATTCCAGAACACTGGCTAAAAAAGTTGACATTGAATTGTGGGAAATTAAAACCTGCAATGATCATTGCAATTATCGCAACCTCAATTACTGTTCCTGCCGCTATTGGAATGTCACAGTTAGAGGGTGATTTTGCAGTAGAAGATTTCCTCGACGAACGCTCTGATTTTGCTATAGGTGTAGAAATTGTGACTGAAAGTTTTGCTGATGAGGGAGAGCCTGCATACTTACTTATCGAAGGAGATGTTCTTGATCCTGAGGTTTATGCTGCTATAGATATTTTTAGAATAGAAATGGGAATTTTACCTGAAGGGGTTGCGGATAAAATAACTCATTTACCCAACGGCGAAATTGATATTATGGCTTTAGATGAGATGGTTTTTGCTGCTCAAGGGTCGCTTGCCTTGAATTCTACTCCCTTCGAAAACGCTGGTTGGAACACTACTCAAGAAGGGCACGGTATGAATTGCTCTGATGCTGATAGTGGATTATTAATGGATACTGGTGATCGGGATTGTCTAGCCTTTTTCTATGGTTTCTTGTCCTTGTACGGAGTACCAGGCGCCGGACCAATCCCGGATATACCAGCAAATATTGTTGAGTTATACATTAAACCTGAAGTAGAACTAGATCCGTTACGTCCTTGGCTAGATATCAATGGCGAACCTGCACAATATGACCGCATGTTAATTCGATTTGGGATGACATCTCCCGAAGATTTCCCAGGAATGGGTGAGGGGCTAGAAGAGATTTGGAGAGACCTTGAAGTATTCACAAACTTGTCTTCTGGAACAATAGATGAGGCTGGACCAGTTACCGAAGATAAACCACTAACCTGGGTCATGCCTACTGGAAGGCCAATAACTCGTTATGTAGCATCGACTGCAATGCAAGATGAAATGCAGTCCTCACTTGTCTTGGGTTCATTATTCGTACTAATCACCTTATCAATTGGTTTCCGTTCAATCAAACAAGCAATTGTCACTCTTATTCCGATTCTTCTTGTTGTTGTTTGGCTATATGGTTTGATGAATGCAGCAGGCTCATCTCTAAATATTGTCACAGTTACAATTGCTACTATATCGCTAGGTGTGGGGATAGATTACTGTATACACGTTACTGAACGATATAGGGAAAGCAGAGAAAAGGGAGAAACGCACGACGAAGCTTTAATCGCTGTAGGCGGAGCATGTAGTTTCGCTCTTATCGGAAGTGCGGCCTCAGACTCAGCAGGCTTCCTTGTCATCGCGCTTTCGCCAATGGGATTATTCAGTAATTTTGGAATTTATTCTGCAGCGATGATTGCCTTATCCTTGGTTGCAAGCCTAATATTAACAACTGCTGCACTAGGAATTTTGTCCAGTATAGTGGAGCGAAAAGGACATTCAAATGAAGAATAGTATTGATTCCAGTTAGTTATTATATTCCAGAACTCGCCGATGTATTATTGAACTAGTTGTTAGACGGCAGTTCGCTTTCTTAGGGGTTGGCCCCGAGGCAGTGGTGATTTTTTGACTGAAGAAAATGAGGAAGATGACTGGATGAAGTATGCAAATTCCGGCTTTGGTCAAACCAATTATTCACTTTGGGATGAAATTGAGGAAGAGGACTTAGTTGAAGAAAAAGAAGATGACTATGAGGTAACAATACAATTAGATTCTCACATGGAAGAAATTCCAAGAGCACCAGACCCTGCCGGTTTGAAACACTTAGTTAGAATCGGGTGTTGTGATCATTGCCTTGGCCGTCTTGGAGGGAAAAAACGTTATGAGCAAACAATTGAAGAATCAGGCGCAGAAATTCGTTCTACGGTTGAAAAATCGAATTCTCACCTGGTAAACATTAGAGAGGAAATTCCTCTGTGTCCATTTTGCGAAAATTTATTCGAAGAAGTAGAATTATTGGCCGACATAATTTATGATTCTATTGCTCCATATCAATTCCAGAGATTGCAGTTAGGTGCTCGGTTTCCTAAGGACCAAATTGAAGAAGAAGACGTGTTAAGAAAGAGATTTGGCGCTGGTGGTTGTGATGGCTTAAAGACTGGGTTAGTTTCAGAAATAGCAAAATTGCTAAATGAGAGATTAGAGAATGTAAAATTGGTTAATGACAAACCCCAGATTCTTGCTTTAATTGACGTTTTGACACTAAGCGTAGATTTAGACGTAAGGGCTCATTACTTGTATGGGAGATATCGGAAATTAGAACGCGGCATCCCTCAGACGAGATGGCCATGTAGAGCGTGTAAAGGACGTGGATGTGAACGTTGTAACATGACCGGTCTGCAATATGAAAAAAGCGTTCAAGACCTTATTGGAAATCCGCTGCTAAATGTCTTTGACAGTAAGGAACATGCATTTCACGGCATGGGTCGTGAAGATATTGATGTCAGATGTTTAGGTCGCGGTAGGCCATTTGTAATTGAAATGAAAGAGCCAAAATTACGTAATGTTGATTCAATGAAATTAATGCAACTGATCAATGATGAAGCAAATGGAAGTATAGAAATTACCGGCTTAAGAGATTCTAACAGAAGTGAAGTTGTAAGGCTAAAAGATACTCCTGCAGAGAAATCCTACACAATTAGATTCAAATTATTACCATTGAATGAATCTGAATATACCGTATTAACAGCTCCTCTAGATTTGACCAAAGAAAATAAATCTCGTTCCGGTAATAGAAAGAAAAGACGGGGCGACAATAAACGAGATAATACAAAACCTCTACCAAATGAAATCGAAGTTGATGACTCAAAACCCTCAAGTGAAGAACTTACGAAGATGAAAAAATCTGAATTAGTGGAAATATGCACAAGAATGGAGATTAAGAAATCAGGCACTAAAGATGAATTAATTGAGCGGATTTTGAATTTTGAAGAACCACCTGCTGAAACATTTGAAATACCTGAAGACCAGGTTATCATTGACACAATTATGTCGCTTGAGGGTGTTAAATTGGCTCAGCGAACACCCGAAAGAGTTGCTCACCGCAGAGCCGACTTAATTCGAAGAAGAACCGTCTTTGAAGTTCATCCACCCATTATTGAAACATTAGAAGATGGGGTCAAAGTGGTTGAGGTCACTATGCGATGTGAATCTGGAACCTATGTCAAAGAGACCGTACACGGCGATAGTGGAAGGACCCAACCCAGTATCGCTTCTTTACTAAAAACAAAATGTGAGGTTGAATGGTTAGATGTTGGGGACATTCATGCGGATTAGGCTTCAAGTGGGCTAATTTTACTGTCAAATTCCGTCGCGGTTCTTATATGTCAATGGTAGGTCGCCGAAATGCTCCGAAGATGTTGCAATGCTGATTCGGGACATGGGAGGCGAACAATATGAAGCGTTCAAAGGGACAGCGTGTAAGGACTCGAAGCATTCTAAGACGTCGAAGAAAGGAGCGTAGTCGACTAAACATCAGTCGCTCAATTCACAAGTATGAGCAGGGCGATAGGGTTGCTATTGTACTAGACGGTGGCCAACAAATGGGTATGCCTCACAGAAGGTTTAACGGAAGAACCGGATTTATTCAATCTCGCCAAGGCTCTGCATGGGTTGTATCTGTAAAAGATGGAAATATGCAGAAGACCGTAATTGCTCGACCTGAACACCTTAGACCATTGGAGTGATATTTATGACTGAAGAAGAAAGATTCATCGATTTTGCTACTGTTAGAAAGATGCTTTCCGATGCTCAAGAGCGCCGTGGAGATTTGACTTATGAACAGGTTGCTGCATTGCAACATGCAGAATGGGCAGCCAGCGACAATAGAAATGGATACAAGACTGTTCCAGACGTATTTATTAGTCTAAAAGATGCTTTGTGTGGTCATGAAAAGTTATCGCAATATCCAGATCTAGCCGCTAAGATTGCTGAATTGATGCCTATGTATCCCAATGACGTCAAAGCAGTGCTAGTTTCCAAAAGAATTGCGATTGATGACAGTGAAGTCAATGAAATTCTAGATATTGTTCGTCAACACGTTGGCGTTGAGTAATTCTAAAGGCGAGTGATGCATTATGAGCGGCATTCGTCGTGACCGTAACATTAAGATTCCTAAAAGGAATGATAAATCCCAGTCAAGGACTACTAACTATTCACCTTCTAGACCTGCTGAAGGGAGAAGAGACATCCCAAAAAAGGTTGAAAGAAAACCACAACAGCAAAAATCCTCCAATCGAAATTTTCGTCCGAATCAAAATCGAAGACAAAATAATCAGAAAAAGCAAAAGCCACGGGTAAAAAAACCAACTCCTCTAGATGATGAAATTTGGGCTAGAGTAGTCGAGCATGATTTCAAAAATAATGTTTTGACTCTGCTCGGAGAAAGCAAATTTTTGCTCGGCCGTTACCGGCCAAAACATACCAATAAGGTTCTACCACTAGGTCAAAGAGTATATGTTGGTATCGACCTAACAAAAAGAACTGAAGTAGGTGATATAATGGGAATGGCTAGATTAGATAAAATGTCTAGCGGTGCTGACAAAGATTTACCTATTGTGATACAGAGATTCATCGAAGAACACGAAACTTACTTCATCAAATCATTCTATAATCCGGCAGGATTTTTATCGCTAAAACAGCATTCATACGAATTACTTCATGGAATTGGTAATAAAAAGGCTACTCAAATGGTTGAACAAAGAGGCTCTTCCGGATTTAGTTCATTTGAACAATTAAACGAGTCATGTGGCGTAGATGCTGCAGAGTTACTCGCAATTAGATTTCAATCCGAACTAAAAGATCTTACCCTACAACCTAGACTTACCGAATTACTACTTCCGGTGAAAACATGAAAGGTTCCCGATGGCTTGTTGACTCTTTACGCGCAAAACAGCCATTTAACAAAGAATTGGGGCAACATTTTCTAGTCAACGATGAATTAATCGATTTCTCTGTAAGCCATGCCGCTTTGTCATCCAAAGACCATGTCTTAGAAATCGGTGCTGGCCCGGGGGTACTCACTGAGGCATTATTAAATTCAAATTCTAAGGTAACAGCAATTGAAATTGATGAAATCGCTGTTAAGCACCTCAAGGAAATATTTGCACCAGAAATTGAGCAAAAAAAACTAGAAATTATCGAAGGTGATGCTCTTAAAGTCAAGTGGCCTCAGGGTATTTCCAAAGTTATTGCGAACATACCTTATCAAATCTCATCACCATTAATAGAGAAATTGACTAAGTATCTTCGTGAACAAAAAGATAAGGTCTTGGATATGATTTTATTACTCGTTCAAGAAGAATTTGGTGAGCGTTTGGTTATGGAATACGAATCTGATGTTGGCTCGCTTGGAATGACTGCTTTGTTAGATTGGGAAAGTAAAATTATCAGGAAAGTTCCTCCCCACAACTTTAGCCCTAATCCTAAAGTAAATTCCTGTTTTATAGAGATGATTCCGAGTCATGAGGTGTTCCCATGCGACAAAAGGTTAGTGAAACAAGTTATTCATTCGACATTCTCTCAAAGGAGAAAAAAAATTCGTACTACCTTGAAATCCGTGCCTAAGAGAATTAATCGTGTTCCACAATGGCATTCAAGTAGATGGAAAAAAGCATATTCAACATTAGTTGATGATGAGAGGTTAGAATGCAGGCCTGAAGAATTAGATTTTGACGAGTGGATTGGGTTGTGTTGCGATTTAGAAAAAAATAGTGCTTAAATCATTAAAAATTGCTCGCAATATGTCTTTTGACTTGTTAATATAGTGTCGAAACTGTTAGATAATCGCGAGAGAGCCTTTTCTTAGGAGTGACTGCTCGGCGTGACTTGTCGGAGGGGATGCTATGGCGAAGAAGGACACCTATCTAGCTTTACTTAGGCGTGGAATTGACGATACTACGGCTCAGCAATTGGCTGATGCAGGATTGAAAATCGGCGATTTGAAGAAAATAGACAAAGATATGTTAGTTGAGAACTATGCTTTGAAGCCAGATATCGCCGAAGGTGTAATTTCTATTATTTCTGCTGGCCATACTAGCCATGGAAAAGAACGTTTTTTAGCAAAGGTTCTCGCTCCTGATAGAAAGGTTGAGTCCAAAATCGAGGAGATGAAGTTCAAGCGTAAGCAAAAGGATGTTCTTACGGAACTTGCTGAGGAAAAAGAACGACTGAAGATTGTTAAGGTTGAAGCGTTCAGAGCGAAAAAATTAGTTATGAATCGCCTCGGAAAAACAGTCGAATTAATCGTCAAATTAGAAAATAACCTTTACGACGAAGGTAAAGATGATCAAAAAGTAAAAATTCGAGATCAATTAGAAACAAGAGGTCTTGAAGCGGCTAGAGATCACGAAATGCTCGAATTAGAAGGAACTCCCCAAGACATTGTCGATTTCAGAAGAAAGTTTGTCCCGACATTAGTTTTCCATGCATGCCCTATTTGCGGTGATGAAATGGATCCTAGACAAGCTAGAGATCAAGATAAACCAGATGAATGGTCGTTCATTTGTTGGGAATGTGAAGAAAACTTTACTCCAGAATTAGCAGTAATTGTCGAAGATAAATTATTGAATGGAAGTAGAATTAATATCGATGAGAATAAACCTCCAAGGAATCCTGTCCCTCCTAAACCAGCATCTATGGACTTAACATCTGTCAACGATATGATTCGTCGAGACTTAGAAGAAACCGGTGCCACAGCAGACGAAATGAGCAAAGTTGTAGAAGAAAGTACACTTGGTGGTGGCTTAATGGATATCAATGACTGGATTGACCAAACTCTTGCTGCTAAAGATTACATTCAAGCACAAGAAGACCGAGAAGACTTCATCCTTAGAACCGGTGCGGGTGCTACCAAATTTAACAAGTGGATGAAGAAAGCAGGGTTGTTCTTCAATAAGCAAACAGGGCGATGGACTCGCCATAAGGATATGCGCTGAGGTCTAGAAATGTCGGCTAAGTCCGGTCCCGAAAATTCTGCAAATATTTCAGATAATGTACCCGTTGTACGTTTTTTACAAGGAGCTAAACTGCTGGGCCAGGTTAGACTTCAAGAAGGTGATACTTTAGTTGAACATGGAGAGCTGGCTGGAATTAAAATCCCTACAAATTGTACTTCGGGGACATGTGGGACATGTATGGTAACATTGCTTCAAGGAACTGTGGAACTGCCTGAAATTTTACCCCCTGGACTAGATGATTATCTAGTCGAACGTTGCGCCAGACTGAGTTGTATTGGAATCCCTTCGGATGATGTTGATATTGATATCCGTCCACCCCTATGAGGAGTTATGATGTTTGAGAATTGGACCATTATTGAATGGGGAATCTTAGTTTTTGATATAATAGCGGTTTCTATCGCTGTTTGGTTTTTGCGGAAGAAAATTAAAAGTAAATTTGCAGAAGTAGAAGCTCGTCATGCATTTGAAACTAGGCGGAGAAAAAATAGTTGACGCGCATCATTCAAGAACCGTTGACTTATTGTCAAATCTATGAGAGAGGTTAGTGAATTGACTTCCGGCCCGTTGGGCATTGGTCACTTTGTCAATCTCATTAGAAAAACTATCAAACAAGATAGATTATTTCAAAATCAAGCGATTAAGGGAGAAGTTTCGCAATGGAAGCAATATCCAAGTGGGCACACATACTTCACGTTAAGGGATAATGATGGCCAGATGAGTGCTGTTATTTGGCGAGGAAGATGCAAAATTGATGATAGTATTAACGAAGGTTCTGAGGTTGTCGTTATTGCCAGTTTAGACTTGTATGCAAAGCAAGGTAGAGTTCAACTCATTGTAGATAAAATCGAGCCGATTAATGCGATAGGTGAGATGGAGGAAACCCTTAGAAAATTAAAAATTAAACTTAGAGAGGAGGGTGTTTTTGAATTGGAAAAAAAATCGCTGCCTCTAATCCCTAAGCATATAGCGATAATCACTGGTACCGGATCTGCTGCTCTATCTGACATGAATAGACTGATCGATAATAGATGGCCAGGTCTCAGAAGAACTGTAATCGGGGTACTAGTTCAAGGTAAAAATGCGGCTGAAGAAATCGTAAGAGGTATTTCAGTTGCAAGAAAACTTTCACAACCTGACATAGCAAAAAAACGGGGCCAGCCTCCAGTTGATGTGATAATCGTTGGTAGAGGTGGAGGTTCACCAGAAGATTTGTGGGCTTTTAACTTGGAGCCGGTAGCAAGAGCGATAATTGCAACTGAAACACCAATTATTTCCGCTATTGGTCATGAGTCTGATCTTTTAGTGAGCGATATGGTTGCTGATGTTAGAGCCTCTACTCCATCAAATGCAATTGAGAGATGTGTTCCAGATTACAACGCTATACAGATGTATCTTAGTGAACTAGGTGAGCGTTTAGATAGTTCATCCATTAGACAGATTGGTGATGTAAGAAATAAATTGAAATTGCTTTCCTCAATGCTAAAAGCCGCTCCAATGGCTGGTTTCACAAAGGTTAAAATTAAGATTCAGGGTCTTGCTTCAAGATTGAAAAATAGCAGTAAAGTATTGTTGGCGAAGGAGCTTTCAAGAATTTCAAATTTCGAGACTTCTCTTAGTGCAGTACATCCTTATCGCGTTCTAGAGAGAGGATATAGTATGGTACAAAATGAATCTGGAGATGTTTTAACCGAAATAAAACAATTAGAAATTGGACAGAGAATTACTATGAATTTTGCAGACGGACTAGCGGATGCAGATATCATTGAAATTAAAAATAAAAGTGAGTGATATTATGAGCAAAAAGAAAACATATGATGAAGCAGTAATTAGATTGGAAGAAATTGTAGCCCTGCTAGAAAGAGGTGGCAAGGGGCTTGACGAGACCCTTCTTCTCTATGAAGAGGGTGCAGTGTTACTAAAGCAATGCCAGGAAGATCTCAAATCAGCTGAAGGAAAATTAAGCGAATTACGCTTAGAGGATTTTGAGAAAGAACTATCAAAAGATTAGTTTTAACCATCAACGTTAGGCAGGAAAAGATATGAATGAGCGGAAAATGAGGGCTCTAAAATTAAGAGTGATTCGCTTATTTGCCAATTGGAAAGAGCCCCATGAAGACAAGACGTATAATGAATCAGACATTATACAGGAAATTGATATTACTAGTGATGGTGTAGTGAATTATACTATCGCCCCTAAGCACCCACATTGCCCCTGTTGCCTATTGGATTGCGTTGAATTAAAACAAAAAATCGAGACTATCAAAGGAGTCAATGGTGTTGTATGTACAGTAGTAGGGATACCCGGTGCTGAAAAGTGGATGCGCTCAATTAATGCTTGAATCACGATATTTCTTCAGAATAATAAATGCTGGAATCGACCAAAATACAATTGATGATAACCACGCTATCAAAGAGCCTATAATTATGCCAAAACTTGGTATCGACCACATAACTACCAAAGCATAAACTGCAACGCTGGCCCCACCAAGCATCATGGGTGCTGCTGCACCTTGTGGCACAGTAACGCCCTGAGAAATCCACAAAGCAATCATACTTGTTAGAAATATTGCAGGAAAGGCGCTTGCAAGTCCAGCTACTAGCGGTTCTCCTAAATTCGCTAAAATTAACGCGCATCCAATGGCGATTGATGCAGCAATTCCTCTAGCCATAAGTATTGATAATGGAACTTTATTAGTGCCTTTTGGAGAAGGTAAAGTTTTGATGTTAAAGAAAATAGAAATGAAAATCAAAAAAATTAGGCCAAGTATTCCTAGAATAAATGGACTCAGTTCAACCGATGAAGTATAATTAGCAATTTCAAGAGCTAAATAAGCAAAAATTGCCCAAATAGAGATTGAAGAAATTGTTGTCAAAACCAACGGACTTTTCCTGTTTGAAACATATTTTGGTAATACAATCCATACGCCTAAAAATAAACCATTNACCATCATNCCCAATGGAACAATGGACATACTCGAAAGTAATGCTTGTTTGCCGTCGAGGTAGTAAACNCCTGCTGCTGCTGGTATGATTGTTGAAGGAATTGTGCCAAGAACGCCTCCAATCAATCCCCCAAACCTTTCTATTGCTAATGTTACCAAAATTGCAACTATTCCTGCCAGGATTGCTGGCAGAATGATGGCAAGCATGACAATGCTAGAAAATACTACGTTTTGTCTTTACCATCTTAGGAGTTATAGCGAATTAAATTATTATAACCATCAATAACCTGAATGCTAATTTTACTAAATTCAGGTCGAACAAAAATTATGCTTAAGTTGATATGGGAGGATGTTTTGGCAAGATTAGTGAATTCACATGCGAGGAATGGATATTGAAGGTAAATGCCCCGTAATGCACGGCGCACATAGCACAAGCGAAACTGGAATGAAAAATACTGATTGGTGGCCTAAACAACTTAACCTGGCAATTTTGCACCAACATGATAGAAAATCAAACCCAATGGATTCAAACTTTATCTACAAAGATGCATTCAATTCAATAGACTACAAACAACTCAAAGCAGACCTACACGCCTTGATGACAGATAGTCAAGATTGGTGGCCTGCAGACTACGGCCACTACGGTCCTTTTTTCATCAGAATGACTTGGCACGCTGCCGGTACTTACAGAACTGGTGATGGTCGTGGAGGCGGTGGAACTGGTGCACAAAGATTCGCTCCACTGAACAGTTGGCCTGACAACGGAAACTTGGATAAAGCTCGAAGACTTCTTTGGCCGATAAAGAAAAAGTATGGTAACGGCATTAGTTGGGCAGATTTACTAATATTGACCGGTCAAATCGCTATTGAATCAATGGGCGGACCTGTTCTTGGATTTGGTGGTGGAAGGCCAGACATTTGGCACCCTGAAGATGATATTTACTGGGGCAGCGAAGATGAGTGGCTGGGTGACAACAGATATGGTGAAACCCGACAAGATCTAGAGAATCCACTTGCTGCGGTCCAGATGGGGCTAATTTACGTGAATCCGCAAGGACCTAACGCAAACCCAGATCCGCTACTAAGCGCTCAAGACATTCGCGAAACATTCAGTCGAATGGCTATGAACGACGAAGAAACTGTAGCTCTAACTGCCGGTGGCCACACCTTCGGAAAAGCGCACGGAGCAGGTCCAGAGGATCACAAAGGACCTGAGCCGGAAGGCGGAAGCATTGAAGAGCAAGGTTTTGGCTGGACAAGCGACTTCAAGTCTGGAGTTGGTAGAGATACTATCACAAGTGGAATCGAGGGGGCTTGGACTGCAAACCCAACCGTATGGGACAATGGCTATTTTGATATGCTATTCAAGTATGACGAAACATGGGTTTTGGAAAAGAGTCCTGCAGGTGCGCACCAATGGACGCCATCAAATCAAGATGAAGAAGACATGGCACCAGACCCAGAGGACCCATCAATCAAGGTCCCTACAATGATGACTACCGCTGATATGGCAATGATTAGAGATCCTGAATACCGTAAGATCTCAAAATACTTCCATGAGAACCCTGATGCCTTTGCAGATGCATTCTCCAAGGCTTGGTTCAAACTACTTCACAGAGATATGGGTCCAAAGTCAAGGTATCTAGGCCCTGATGTCCCTGATGAAGATTTCATTTGGCAAGACCCTGTTCCTGAAGGAAGCACATCCTACGATGTCAATGCTGTAAAAACGGCAATAAAATCTAGCGGACTTTCCATCAGTGAGATGGTTGAAACTGCTTGGGCTAGTGCTTCTACATTCCGAGGTTCTGACTTCCGTGGAGGTTCCAACGGAGCCAGAATTAGATTGGCGCCACAAAAAGACTGGGAAGCTAACAAGCCAGAGCAATTGTCCAAAGTTCTTGGGGTTCTAAGTGGAATCGCTGATGCTAACGGTGCAAGTATTGCAGATACTATTGTCCTTGCTGGAAATGTTGGAATCGAGATGGCATGTGGCAAAGAAGTTCCATTCACTCCAGGTCGTGGCGATGCTACAGAAGAGCAAACTGATGCAGACTCTTTCTCAGTTATGGAACCCGTTTCCTGTGGATTCAGAAACTACTTGAAGACCAACTTTGCAGTAAGCCCAGAAGAAATGATGCTAGACAAGGCCCAACTTCTAGGACTTACTGCGCCCGAAATGACTGTTCTAGTCGGTGGAATGAGATCTCTTGGAGTCTCATCTGACCAAAGAGGATTATTNTCAGACGGCTCAAGCCTGTCTAATGAGTGGTTTGACACTCTACTAGACATGGGAGTTAAGTGGACTCCAACAGGAAGCAACTCATACGACGCTCATGACCGTTCTACTGGAGAAAAAGTCCGCAGCGCAACTAGATACGATCTTGTATTCGGTAGTAACTCNCAATTGAGAGCNATCGCTGAAGTATATGCTCAAGATGATAATCAAGATAAGTTCGTTGCTGATTTCATATCTGCATGGAACAAGGTAATGAACGCTGGCCGATTTTGATATTAACTTAAATCGAAACTGATATACGCCGCTGATAATTGGCCTTTGCATGGTCAATATTGGAGACACAGCCCCAGCCTTTACATTGAAAACCACTGACAAAAGTGACGTTAGCCTTGCTGANTACAGCGGTCAAACAGTTATTCTTGCTTTCTATCCTGGAGCATTTACAGGTGTCTGCGATAAAGAAATGTGTGCATTTCAAGATAACATGTNCAAACTTAACCAATCCAACACGGCAGTTTTAGGAATCAGTGTAGATTCTCCTTGGGCCAATGCNGAGTTTGCTAGAAAATATAACCTTGAGTTCTCTTTGCTTTCTGATCTTGACAGAGATGTTGTCAAAGCATATGATGCTACATTTACAGGATTGGGCGGAATTGAAGGTTATGTTTCTGCTAACAGAGTTGTAATCGTAATAGACAAGAATGGTATTGTTCAGCACCGATGGGTGGCAGAAAATCCAGGTGTTGAACCAGACTATGATGCTATAGTTTCATTCGCTTCATCCCTTTAATTAGATTCTAAACCGATAATCTGTAGATAAAAATAGTAACAACTTAAACTTGAAATTATTTTTCTTAAAGTTAAGTTTTCACAGCCGCCCTNTTAATATGCCCATTTAAATAGTTTCCAAGAATCTACATATTGGGAATGATTGAAATTATTCGTCAAATGGGTCTATGTTGACTATTTGTTCAATGTCAATTCGCTTATACCCTCTTTCTCTCGCATTTGTTGCTGCTTTAATCAACATTGATCGCATCCATCCAAGAGACATTAATGTCCGCATTCGATTAATCGATTCAATGAATTGTACAGGGTTTTTTCCAAGCTGTGCATGCTGTCTGATATCTCTTTCAATAGTCTCAACAACCATGTAATAAGTATCGAGGAGTTCTTCTATCGCATCATCTGTAACAGGCATCTTTGCATGAGTTCGAGCAAGTGACATCAACGATGAGCGAGTCAAAATGCCTCCACCTTGGCCNACAACAAGAGTTTCGCTTTCTTCAACAGTNTCAACTTCTTCTTCGTCATCCGAATCATTGTGAAGNCCCATACCTGAAATTGCGATTTCCAAATGTCTCGGCTTAATTGTTGCAACTCTGTCTTTTTCTGCTGCCGCTTCTGAGTGTTTGATAACTTTGGCAAGATGTTTCTCAATGTGCTCAATTCCTGCTTGAACTGCTGCAGAACCAACCGATTCAATATTAGATAACTGTTCAATCATCAGTTCTCTAGTTCTGTTATAATTTAATCTAGTACGCTCAGGGTCGTCCAGAGTTTTTCTCTCTGGGTCTTGAGCTAAGGTGTCTGATTCCATTTGTGGGACTATTCGTGCAATTTCTTCGCACATAAGTTCCACTAACTTCTGTTTAACAGCGCCAGAGAGGCGCATATCAGTGAAGTTTGATGCTACTGCCCCAATATGTCCGGGCGAATATGGTTTTACGGCCATAACATATCCGTGTAGCATACGATTATTGAATCAATTGCTCTTTCTAGAGTTGAATGCAGCAAGGATTATCAGGAAAATAACTAACCCTAGAACCGTCACAGAGATAATACTTGAAGACTGAGATGGTGATTCCTCATTAGTTACTTCACTATATACTGATTCAGTGTAATTCATAGTATTTTGAACTACGATATATTCATTCAGTGTAGGATTTTCTATAACCTTTGAGGAACCATCATTCCATGTGATGGTGATAGATTCTACAGTTTCTCCGGGAGGCACTCCTAAGTGGATTGTTGAATCTTTTGAACCTGAATAACCACTACCAATTTTGACTATTTGTCTCACAACTTTATCATTGCTAAATTTAATGTCAACCTTGGCATTGACTGCGGTAACATTTACTCCGCTTTGGTCGATATCTGCAAGAACATCTATTGCAAGCCATCTACTATCTTGGACTTGAGCAGCATCATTTTCAAAATATTTCATTCCGAAGTTTGATTCTGCTAAGATTAAATCTAAGTCTCCGTCCAAATCAAAATCTGCCCATGTCGACCCCATGGTTTTAGCAATAGGGTGTAGGATATCGCTGGTAAAAATTGTTTCACCAAAATTACCATCTCCGTCATTTAGATAAATTGAATTATAACTAAAAGTTGTGTAAGGAGTGATACTACCTGATCCAAACCATAAGTCTAAATCTCCGTCTAAATCAATGTCAATAAAATTACAATCCCAGGTAACAGACCTAGCAGATGTTCCAAAATTCAATCCTGATGATTCGCTACTCTCTTCAAATCTCATATCACTTGTCTGCTTAAATAAATAATTAGGCCCGAAATTACTTTGACAGATGTCGACATCTCCATCACCATCGACATCTCCTGCATCAAAGCCCATTGCAGTACCATGAATCATCAAATTTGATTCTTCAGTATGCGACACGAATGTCCCATCTCCCATATTCTTGTAAATTGGCGAAATTCCGAAATCTGTTGCAATAAAAATATCTTCCCAACCATCATTTCCTAAATCAATAAACAAACCAGCCCACGAAACACCTGTTCCATTTTTGTCAAAAGCTTTTTGCTCGGATAGTGCCGGGAATGATACAGACATTTGTGATGATGGGTTTTTAGCAGCAGCAGATGTGTAAGTCATCAGTTCGCCGATTCCAATTTCATCATTATTTGGAATGTAGATTGTACCGTATACTCCCCCTGCTTCGAGCGTATAGTCTACAAAAGTGGCTGAGCCGGTTTCAGATAGTTGATTTTTGTAAAGTATATCTGTTTCTGCTCTAAGAGTTGCGTTATCGCTGCTAATCGTACCACTGTTATGTGACATTAGGTCCAAATCACCGTCGTGGTCATAGTCGGCCCATGAGCTTGTGGATGAATGCCCGAGGTTTCCTAACCCAACACTTGCAGTAACATCAGTAAATTGACAATTACCGTCATTTTGATAGAGCACATTTGGATAAATAATTTCAAAAACGGTATACATTCCTGCATTCGAAAGATATAGATCTAGGTCTCCATCGTTATCATAATCTGCCCACGACGCGCCAAGGAAAGTTTTCGTTGAGGTGTCAAGTCCTGAAGATTCGGTAAAGTCTGAGAATGTGCCGTCACCGTCGTTAATCATAAGATAAAAATCGACAGGAGAATTGTCAGGAGACTCTGAAAGCTCTTGATCGTAGGAATTTCCAATCCAAATATCCTCGAAGCCGTCGTTGTTACAATCTGCCGTCGCGATTGATGGCCCGTAAGCAGACCAGTGAAGTTTATCAGTAATACCAATAATGTCTAATCCACTATCTGCAGTCTTGTCAACTAGATTTATTGGAAGTGTTTCTAGTTCAATTCCCTTCCCTTCATAATCAAATTTCTCAATTGGTCCGGAATATTTTGAATAATCATTACTGAAACATTCCATATCATTAGTATCCTTGACTGCGAACATAACTTCACATTGTATCAAGTTTATTTCACTATTCCTTAAAATAATTTCAGCCAGTGTTGATTGATTAACCATATCAAGATAAGGCGTCATTTCTGGATCATTTTCATAAAATAGTGGATCTGCGTCTCTGAGCCTTAAGTATTGATCTGAGATTAAAGCATGCATGGACTCTCCCAATGAAGAGCCGTCTAGATGTTGCTCAGCATACATACCCATAATTGGGTCGGCATTATTTATGTCCGGATATGCCCTATTCATCCTTTCAATAACCTCTAAATCAGTAGAAATTTCAGACCAGTTAGATATTCTATCAAAACCTAGAGATTCTCTAACTGAGTTATAGTCTGGGAGGCCATGATCTCTACCTCTCTGAATGTCTATGGCGCACATATCCATGCCACCAAAACCTGGCTCTCCAAACATGGAATTTCTCATATCGTGTACAGTGTAGATATCATTAGCGGCCTGTGTAGCCCAAGCCGCACCACGCAATGTTGGTCCAATTCCTCCAGTGTTAATCATCTCAGTAGGATTCCAAAATCCATCGGATAAATTTCTATGCCCAGACCAGTGTTCAAGAAAAATATCATTCAGCCTTAATGTTTGTTCGGTAATTTGTGAATGACCCATTCGGAACGCAAGCGTTGCAAATTCATTTGAAATCCTAGGATCTATTGTCTCATCGAATCCTTCATAATCCGCCAGTTCAATTCCCAAAGATGGTAGATATTCATTGTACGTTATTCGTTGCATTTGTGCATTGTTTATCTTGCGAGCCAATTGATATATTTGTTCATCATTAAGACTATCATTTTGAGTTATGATTAACTCGGCGAGCCTATTGTGTTCTCTAACAAAGATTACGTGCATTGCAATTAAGCCGGCGTGTTCATTTGCTCTTGGATCTCCTGCCACATACCTTTCTGAGGCTGAAAAACCAACAAAACTTACCGCAGGTGCATCGTCATCATCGTCCCCTGCAAGAGGTAAAAATTCACCTTGTTCAGTTTCTGTAACCTTCAATTGGCCTCTTGAAAAAGTTCTCAGCCAATTACTGTCTTTTAGTGAAGATCCATAAACCATTGAACCGTCCATCCATCCAGTAATTGAATTAGGGAATTCTCTAGGAACTGTTTCATTGCTTGTAGAGGTATTGAATATTGAACGATGCATGGGGATTTCTAGGCTCCCTACAGAATAAGGGTCCAACCATACATCTCCTTGCGGAATAGGAATATCCATTGTTTCAGGATACTGAACCCTTCCATTTTGTGTTAGTGTGAAATCAATATCATGGGTAACAAATTGCCCCCATATCCAGTTATAATCTGAAAGGTTGTGCTCATCTAATACGGTCTCATTTGAAGCACAAAGAATGTTGCTAATCTCTCTAGGACTAGAGGCATTTGCTCTGGCTGCCCAGTTATCAGAATATTCGCCGCCATGGAAAGAGGTTCTTATCAAATCGGTATGAACTGCATTAAATGATGGATTAGATGGGTGATGGTTCAGTCCATCAAAGGGGTACATATTTTCAACCGGCATGAATAGATTATCTTGGGATGTTTCGGCACTAGTTGCTTGTATAGTCTCCAACGGTAGATTCATTGAAGCGAAAATAAATACACAAATAATTGAAATGATTTTATTACCCAACTGCATAAACTCACCTACATTTCTACTATCCAGTCAGTACTTACGGAATTGGTGATACATTCTAAACCCTCCGAACTGCGAATCCAGGTGTCTTCGATACCAATACTGCCATCATTGTACACAACTTTTGGTTCTATCGCCATTGTACCTCCAACTGTAAGAGGCCTATCAAAACCACGAGCAACTACTGGTGATTCATCAAGTTGAAGGCCCACTGAATGGCCTAGAAATTTGCTTTGATCTGGTTTCATTCCCATTAAATTATCTTCATAACCCATCTGGTAAGCGAGTTGTGACCCTACTTCCCAAGCTTGAGAACAATTTTCTCCAGACCCCAAAGAAGATACAACCACTTTACTGACTTCAACCATGTCTTCTAACCTTTGATGCCAAACTTTGGACAGACTGCCGATGCTGAACATGCGGGTTTTATCAACAACGTATCCTCGGTGAACGTGAACTAAATCTACTAAAATTGGCTGGTTTTGCTGAATTTTACTAAATCCTGAACCCATTCCAGACAATGGATGAGCCCCTGTGCCACCGATAGCAGAATCAAAGAATGAAGGGATACCTCCTGCTCTTCCCGAAACTATCACTCCTCGATCACATTGTAAAGGGAATCGGCGCATTTGGATATTACCTCCAAACCCTTCTCTTCTACTGACTTCTTCGGCGGCGGCAACTAACTCTAATTCACTAACACCTAATTTTAATTTTAGTTCAACGGCCTCGAACATTTTAGCCTGAATTTGAGCGCTAGCTTTCATCTGTTGAATTTCCCATTGAGATTTTGTTTCTCTAATTCGATGAATTACAGATGTTGCATCCATGCATGTGCCCAAAGGAGCCAGAATACTCGTAAATCTTGATGTAAAATTAGAGGGGAGTTCTCCAAACTGTAATGCAGGTGCTTGTTCAACGCCCCTTTGTTGTAAAAATTCAACTAATGTCTTCATCCTTGGGAACGGCAAAATTTCGAATGGAGAATTATCTCCGCCTGCTTCATATTTTGCTCTAGAAAGAGACCTTCTAACCATCAATACTGGACCTGCGCCTCCGTTCTTCGCAGTAGCCTTTGAACCACCTGCAGGAACGAATAAGGTTGCATTTTGTCGACCACCTGAAAAATAATACAAATCGACAGGATGTTGGACAAAAACTCCTGGAATTTTTTCCTCTTGCAATGCCTTCGATAACAATTCAATTCTGTGCTCAAGTTCTGTGACTGGAACGCGCCAATCTTCGCCATCAGGGCCTAAAAACTCGCTTTCAACCCAAGACCCCATGTTCAAAGGCATAAGTTCCACCTTGAAAACTGCTACTCTTATACNGTNGGATTGAGCAACGTTCGGGTTAATTTCAAATTATAGTGGCCTTTGAAATGTTTGTGGACCGTAATATTGTAGCACTCTACAATAAGCTGTTCTTTGGTGCGTTTGTAATCGGTCTTACCGGTCTTGTATTTATGCATCAAGCAGAAGAGGCAGGAAGATTGCAGCAACTTCTTGGAGATGTGGGTGCAATTCTATGTTGTTCTGGGTTTTTATTGACCGGTATCTTCGGCTTTGCTTACTATGCAGAAGATCAAGCGACTTTATCTGCAGCAGGAATCATGCCTTTACAACAACCAAATTCTCCAATCGCAAAGCATGAATTTGTAAATCAATCTTCTACTAGTCAAACCAACATGACTCAACCAATGGGTGCCGATGAATCAAGACTAGGTGAACAACCGCTAAAATTAGATGTCAATAACCCCAGTAGGGATGATGAGGGTGAAAAGAAGTCTAATTTCTGGGATAATATTTGAATTATCATAACAGTACAACTCAAAAACTGTCACCTACTGGGACGTTCAATGACAAAGGTGTTGTCGTTAGACAGTGTTAATGTCGAAGGCAAGACTGTGCTTGTCCGTGTCGATATTAACAGCCCGTTAGATCCTTCGACAAAAGAATTCCTTGATGATACTAGAATTAGAGCAATTGTACCTACTCTAAATCGACTTTCTAAATCTAAAACCGTAATTCTTGCACACCAATCTAGGCCAGACAAAGATGATTTTACATCAACACTGGGGCATTCTAGAGAACTAGGTAGAGTCCTTGGTAGAAATGTCAAATGGGTCGATGATATTCATGGCGACAAGGCTATGGAAGCTATTGAATCTTTAGAAAATGGAGATATTTTAATTCTTAACAATGTAAGAATGGATGAAGAAGAAGTTTCTTTCACAGGAAATTTTGCTCAGATGAGCGAAACCAAATTTGTCCAAAGACTAGCAAGTGTTGCTGATTTATTTGTTAATGATGCTTTTGCCTGCGCGCACCGTAATTCGCCATCTGTAGTCGGTTTCTGTAATGAATTACCATGTGTTGCTGGGGAATTAATGAGATATGAAATAGAAAAACTGAATCTCGCCCTTAGAAATCCAAAGAGACCTTGTATTGCAGTTGTCGGAGGAATCAAAGTCGCCGACTCAATATCAGTTGCCGATAATATGTTGAGAAAGGGAATTGCTGATGAAGTATGGGCAACTGGAGGAGTGGCAAATCTGCTAATTGAATTATCAGGCCACGATATCGGTAGCATCAATCACAAATTTTTGGTTAAAGAACTCGGTAAGTCATTTCACTCAACAGTAGAAACTGCCAAGGCTTTACTGAATGATTTTGCTGAAAAAATAAAACTTCCAACCGATTTAGCAGCTAATGTTGAAGATAATCGCGTAGATTTGCTNGTTGAAGAATTACCAATTGACGCCCCATTATTCGACATGGGAATTAATTCAATCATGACTCTATCATCGGCGATAAAGAATGCTGGGACTATAATTCTNAATGGACCNGCAGGAGTNTTTGAAGTTGANGACTTCGCTCTTGGCACNATTGANATGCTAAATGCGTGTGCTGAATCAAAAGGGTATGTTGTTGTTGGCGGCGGGCATACTGCCACTCTGATAATGAAACGTGGTCTTGCCGATAAAATGGGTCATGTATCAACTGGAGGCGGTGCCTGCTTAGATTACTTGGCTGGAAGAATTTTACCAGGTATAGCAAGTTTGGAAGTTAGTGCAGATAAATTCTTCATGGACGTAACAGAAACAATTAATTCGAACGATTAAACTTGGTTTATACCTAGTATTCTTGAAGGTTAACTTCTAGCCAAAACCATGGCAGACGATGCTTGTGTTCGGTACACGAATGCAGTACTCTACGAAAATGGAGTCAAGCATGTTGGCGATATCCTGCTCCANGATGATGGAAGATGGTCCAAATCTACTGGAAATGAAGATGTAAAGCAAGATATCGATGGTTCAAACAGACTCATTACCAGGTCTTTACAAAATTGGCATACTCATCTAGCCATGCAACTAAATGCAAGAGATTTCAGTGATGGTTATTCATTAGATAGATGGTTAAATGAAGCAATTTTTCCAACCGAATCTAGGCTTAATCCTGAATATGTCAGAGTAGGCACTAGTGCTGCGGCTGCTGAAATGATCAAAACAGGCTCCACATTTGCTGCTGATATGTACTTCTATCCTACAATTACCGGAGAAGTACTCCAATCAGCCGGATTAAGAGGGTTAGTTGGTGGGCCTGTGAGTGATTTTGCCTTACCTTCACACCCTAACGCAAAATCCGCATTAGATGAACTGGATGGGGTACTAAAATCACAAAATGAAGAAGATAAGATTCAGTATGCTATTGCTACTCATTCGGTTTACCTCTGTAAAGAAGAAACACTAACTATGGCTTCTGAACTTGCCGAAAAGCGTAATGCTAGATTACACATACATGTAAGTGAGACTAGAAAAGAAGTAGCGCAGTGCCATGAAAAAACCGGATTATATCCAATTGAATACTTGGATAGTATTGATTTTTTCAAACCCGGAACCATATGTGCACACGCTAGTTGGGTGAAGAAAAATGAGATTAGAATGTTGAAGAAACACAATGCAACTGCAGTTCATTGCCCTTCCTCTAATATGAAAATAGCATGTGGCGGAACGTTATCTTTGCCAGCCTACATTGAAGCTGGAGTAGATGTTAGACTAGGCACAGATGGAGCCGCATCCTCAGGCAGTGGGTTAAATATGCTGGCTGAGGCTAGGCTTGCATCATTAATTCAAAGGCATGATCACTGGGATGCTACACTGCTGCCAGCAAATGAGGTATTTGGCATGGCTACAAAAGGCAGTAAAGATTGGGCTGTCTGGGACCTTAATGACATCAGAATGCGTCCATTAGGTCGCTCAGGAAATAGACACCTGGCAAATTTAGTTTTTAACGGGGCTAATTGTCTTGACCTATGGGTTGGAGACAATGCACTGAGATTGGATGGTAAAACCCTAACGCTTGACGAAAATAAAATCATTACTGATCTAGACAGTGCTGTTAATTCTTACTATGATGGAATTGAATAATCAATCATATTTTATCAATACATAGCCACAAACTGCGATTAGGATAAATGTGAAGAATCCTGTAATTGACAGTGTTAATCTAACATCATACTCAACATTTAACTCTAAATCCTCAGGAATTTCATTACTTAACGTACCAATTCCAACATAATAATCACCATTTTCTACTTTCCAATCAATTCCAGTAGAGTTATCAATTCCAACTTCCTCATATTCTGAGTCTTCTACTTTACATTCAACGCTACTTGGGGAAATCAATTCAATAGGGCTTATATTATCACACTGCTCTTTCTTTTCCCCGTCAGCGATTACTAGATAGATATCGCTTCTATCCCAGCTGATTGAAGCCTTAGCGGTGAAAAGAAAACTTACTGGATTATCGGGCATCGGTTCATCTGAAAAATAAACTACTCTAGGGGTATTTGGAGTAGGGATATCATTTACCTCATCTTGAAAGGAAACCCCAATAGTTCCAATCAATATTAGAAAAACTGCAATACTACAAAGACCGTAGCCAATTTTTTTATTCCTTGAAGCCAAAAAAATCCCTCACAATTGTAAGAAAGCAAGTGCGAGTATCAGATAACTTCCAAGAAGCATTAAACCTTCAAGCCAATTAGATTTACCGTCTGCTAGAATAGAATTTACAACCAGTACCGAAAGAAATGTTGCAGCAGTTTCCAACATCCCGAATTCTAGTGTCAATGGAACGCCCAAAGCCCAAGCAAATAGTACCATTAATGGTGCAGCAAATAAAGCGATTTGAACGCTACTACCTACTGCAATAGCAACAGAAAGATCCATCTTATCTTTTCCAGCCACGATTACCGCAGTAAAGTGTTCAGCAGCATTGCCAAAGAATGGTAACAAGATAACTCCAATGAATAATTCTGGCAAGCCCCATTCTACAACAGCGGCTTCCAGACTATGGACTAAAATATGAGCCATCCAAGCGACAAGAACAGTGGCTAAAATCAATAAAATCCAAGCATCCCTATTAGTCATTTCAGGTTCTTCGTGAGTGCCATGACCTGGTGCGGTAGCAAATACGTGTGCATGAGTCTTCAATTGGAAGAGCAAAGCAAAACCATATATCACCAATAATACAATTGCAGCGTACCTAGAGATATTCTCAATATCTCCCAAGGAACCATTTGAATGTTGTATTGCACTTGGAATAATAAATGCGATTACAGCAAGTAATAACAAGGAGCCGTTCATTTGTATAGCATCACTGTTGAAGTTCTGTTCTTTCTTCTTCAGTCCACCCCACAACATTGCTAGGCCTAAAACGAGAAGCATATTTCCTAGAATTGAGCCTATAAGTGACGCCTGAGTTACAGTGACCATAGTATCTTGGATTGCTGGATCATTAGAGGCAGCGTAAATGGCTAATCCAACAATGATTAGTTCAGCAGCATTACCAAATGTTGCATTTAGAAAACCCCCCACTGCTTCTCCAGTCCTAAGTGCGATTTCTTCTGTACCTTTGCCCATCAGGAAGGCAAGAGGCATAATTGCAATCATTGAGAATAAAAATGCCATAGTTAAGTTGTGCTGAAAATTGAAGAAAACTGCTATTGGAAGAGAGATTAATAGCCAATTGAGTTTATTTTTTAATGGGTTAAATGAATCTATCAGGCTATCCATTTGATGCTCAACTTGTTCATTACTGTCTTTAGGTACTACTTCCGACATAATTCAAGGGAAGTGAATTTACTCTTTGAGTTAATCTATTGAGAATAGTTCAATCCTCTGTTTTCTTTCGTCTTCCAACCTGACGGCGCTTAGGTGCGTTTTTAGGAGCGAGTCTACGGCCAACCTTGCGCTTCTTTGGTTTCTCTTCTTCCTCTTCTTCATCTTCTTCGTCGTCCAGACCGAAGAATGCTTCATCCTCATCCTCTTCTTCAACAACTTCAGGCGCTTTTCTTCTTCTAGACTTCCTTGAAGGTGCGTTGACAGCAAATGGGTCTTCTTCTTCCTCTTCTTCAATCTGCGGTACATCTTTAGGAACTGTTTGGGTGATCGCATCCATGTCAACATCTTGAGTTGTCCCAATAAATTCTGACATCCAATCATCATCATCAATATCATCATCAGAACCTCTTTTCGGGCCTCTCATGCTCGTTTGGATAACAATCAACATCAATATAATTGAAAACAACGCTATTCCTGATAATACCCACACCATAATGTAAGGTGGATCTGTGAATGAAGGATTGACAATTACTGGTTCCGGTTCATCTTTCAATGATTCAATATAATTACAAACAGTGGTTCCGTCAAGCCTGTTTCTGCAATTATCTACGACGAAAACCACTTGAGTTGTAACTGAATTACCAGCAGTATCAATGGCTCTGAATGTAACCGCATGTTGTCCAGATTCAAAATTTCCTGAATTAATATTTTCATCTATGACTAATGAACTATTATCGCCATTCAAATCTTGAATGTTTTGTGGCGTGGTCCAAACTCCAAAAGAGGTATCACCCGGCCCATAATTATAGGTAAACTGATACTGGAAACTAGAAATCTGAACGTCATCAGATGCAGCTGC
>PBWC01000030.1 GCA_002729095.1 Methanobacteriota archaeon | reverse complement strand
GATTGAATATGATGTGGAACGTTTCGGAATTGACTTACATGTAATCGATGAAATTCTTGGAGCATCACATCCTTCGATAGAAGGAGGAATTGATATTTTCATTGATGGTTACATGGCAGAAGAGAAGAGGTTGGGTCCGCCCGTGGAACTATCCGGTGGAAAAGTTCCTACTGCAGAATCGGTAGTAAAAAGACTTGAACAAGTACGTTCAAGAGTTAGATACCACGGTTAATCAGCGACTAGTAATCTTAATTCTTCAATACTTCGAAGTTCAGCAAGATAAATCTGTTCGATTGAATCATATAGATCTTGTTCGTCAGATCTCTCAATTATTTCTAGTAATTCAGAATATACTTCAGCCGCTTTAGCCTCAGTCTCGAGAGAATAATTTAACATGTCCTTGTAATCAGTGGTGTGAATGATTGGATGGTTATTTCTCTCAGTAACGGGCACACCTCCTAGTTGAACAATTCCTTTTCTTACAAGGTCTGCATGCTCGATTGATTCAGTCATTTCAGTATTGAACATTGGTGATAATTGCAATCTATGTATTCCTTTTACGTTAGCAGCATAGTGCGCATACATGTTTATTGCTCTTAGCTCCCATCCGAGAGCTATGTTCATTTTGTCAGTAATCTCTGGGTTTGTCATCGTACCATCTCTTAGGGCATACGAAATTATTTTGCCTTCCCCTGCCCCGATTACCCATCTGTTAACCACTACTTAAGGGGTGGCTTTCATTATACCAGTAATTTAGTCCCAACAACCCATCCCAGCCAAGCTAAAATAGGACATAGAGTAAATGTCAAAATAATGTAAATACTCGCTGAGGATACATTACCATCTTGAAGCATTTCAATAGTTTCAACAGAAAAAGCCGACATTGTAGTGAAAGAACCAATTATTCCCACTCCTAAAAATAGAGCCAATTCAGTAGAAATCAAACTATGGGAGACACTCAATGCAACTACTCCCAAAATGAAGGAGCCAAGGATGTTTACCGAGATAGTGGCAATTGGAAAGGAATCATATGTAATCCACGAACTAATAGCATAACGTAAACTCGCACCAATGCCCCCCCCCAACGCAACCAAGGCAAATTGCTGTAGCATACTTTGATGCTGGGTTATTTTTGTTTTCAATCCTACGCGAATTTTTACAAAAAAGGATACATTTGGGGTAGACATGATAATCACCATCCACTAGCATTAGCATGAGCCGAGTGATTTGGTTTTTGACTGGTAATAATGGCAAGTTGAATGAAGCTACAGAATTTTTTGCCCCCTTAGGGTATGAGGTAAGACAGTTACAGGTAAATCCTGATGTGATTATTGAGCCCCAATCAGATAATCTAAATGACGTAGCAATTTCAAAAATTGAGCAGGCTATGTCCCATTTACCCAATAGTGATAATAGTGAAGATATGATTTTGGTTGAAGATGCAGGTCTATTCATAGATTCATTGGAAGGTTTTCCCGGTGTTTACTCCTCTTATATTCATAAAACAATAGGTTGTAAAGGAATCCTTAGACTTCTTGATCATCTGAAGACTGAAGATAGTGTTAGGTTAGCCAGTTTACGTTCTGCTGAATTTAGGGCAGTGGCAGTTTTATGTAAGCAGGGTGAAATTTTTATTGGGACTGGAACATGCCCTGGTTACATAAGCGAAAAGATTGTTGAAGGGAATGGTTTTGGATATGATCCTATCTTCGTACCGTTTGATTTAGACTTTGATAATAATTCGTTATCGCCCGGTGAATATGGAGAAATTAGTACTCATGGTGTACCTTTTGGAGGGGTTGAAATGAGTATCAAGAAAAAATTCAGTCATAGAACTCGTGCATTGAACGACTTAGTTAACCAATTGCCATCAGCATGATAAGTTAGAAGCAATTGCATGGGGGTGAGGGAAATGGGTTTTGCACGAAATGTGATAGGTTTACTCGCTGTTTCCTGTGGCTTGTACTATCTTACCTCTGCTTCTAGTTTAACTGATAGTGGTAAGTGGACATTGATTGGGGTTACCTTTTTCCTCACAATTGTGTGGGTACTTATGGGTAATCGTACTCCTAACCGGATTACTGTTTCTACTACTCACCAGCAAGAATCTGAAGCTCAAGATGAGGAAGAAGAAGTAATTGAGCAATCGAACATTCCTGAACCAGTTACCGAAGAATCTCTTGATGGCGCAACACTTAGAGAGAGAAAGTTAGCTAAGATTAAGGCTAGTGAACTGGAGAGACAGAGTTTAGAATCATCTGATGATGAAGAGTTTGAATCTATTGAAGAAGTCGAAGTAGAGATTGAAGACGTATATACTGCAGATGAGTATGTTGTTGAAGTCAGTCCTGAATCAGTAGAAGATGCGGATATTGAAGTAACAGTCTCTAATCGAAGAGTTCAGCATCAAGAAATCAGAGAAAGAATTGAGAAGAGGCGTCGAGGACAACTCGCAGAAATTAGGGCATCTACAGTTAGAATGTGGGAAGAGCATACTGCTGGAGAAGATTTAGTTGCAGTATTACAAGACCCAAACCATGGCCAAACTGTATTAATAGAGCCAGAGAATCCTAAGCCAGGACATATTTATGGAGCAACATTTGTTAGAATCGATGGGACTCAAATATTGAAATTACGAACTCCTTTAGATGATGGATTTGAAGAAGTCGAAAAGAAACCAACTTTGCCGCCGTTAGTTGGCACAGATGGATTACCATTACCTCCATTACCCGGAATGGAAAATTTACCTTTACCTCCATTACCTGAACCTGCCTCTTCTGCAAGTGGAGCCTTGGCTGCGCTGAAGGAAGAAATGGAAGATTGAAGAGGCTAACTTAATGCAATTAATTGATCAATCAACTCAAAACCAAGATTCACGGCAACAGAAGTTAGCACTTTGGGGATTATTGCTTGTCTCTGTTGCGCCTAGTGTCTCGGTGATCACGGGGTTTGCTCTAAAAGCTGGAATAGTTGCTATTGTTGTCTTTCTCTTAACTAAAATTTGGATTTTTGGTTTACCTGCATTTTGGCATCTAAAGGTTGAGAAGGGGAAACTCTCATTTTCTTCGCCTAAAAATGGTGGTTGGAAAGAATCTGTTTTACTTGGTTTAGGTATGCTTATTGTAATATTCACCGCTTACTTTATTCTTGGCGATAAAATGTTGAAACCTGAAGAACTTACGGAAATATTAGATTCTGTGGGTTTAACGGTTGCTTGGAAATTTACACTTGCTATACTATTTTGGGTATTCATTAATTCTGTTCTTGAGGAGTATGTTTTCAGATGGTTCATTACCTCAAAAATTGAGCAATTAATCGGTGGTATATGGCTACCAATATTCATTTCAGCAGGAATTTTTACTATTCATCACACTATAGCCTTAGCATTTTTTATTGACCCATTGGGCAATTTTATTGCTTCCTTGGGAGTATTCATTGGAGGCTCAATTTTTTCTTGGTTATACCTTCGCTACAGAAGTATTTGGATTGCATGGGTTGCTCATGCAATCGCTGATGTAGCGATTTTTACCATCGCTTGGCATTTAGTTATTGGATTTTAATTAGCGATGTTTCCATTCCGGTGTTTCACGATTAAGAAATGCCTGAACACCTATTTCTTTATCCTCGGTATCAAATAATCCAGCAAAAGCATCGGCTTCAATCGCAATGCCTTCTTCCAACCCTACCTCAAGGGCTGCTCTAATTGTTGATTTTGCAACTGCTAGGGTGCTAGAAGATTTACTTGAAATTAATTTGGCCATGTTAAGAGTAAATTCATATAAATCATCAGTAGATACAACATGATTTACTAGACCAATCCTATGAGCCTCATTTGCACCTATCATTTCCCCAGTCATGATTAATTCCATTGTTTTTCCATATCCTAGAAGTTTCATTAGCCGTTGAGTAGCACCGTATCCAGGAATTAATCCGAGGTTGATTTCTGGGGTTCCAAATTTAGAGCGTTCACTCGCAATTCTAATGTCACAAGAACAAGCGACTTCACAACCACCCCCAAGAGCGAAACCGTCGACCATTGCGATAGTTGGTTTACTTAGAGACCATATTGCTTCAACAGCATTGTTCGAAAATTTAATTTTAATTTCTTCACTTTTCTTTTCAACAAATTCAGTAATATCTGCACCTGCAACAAAAGCATTTGGCTTTGCTCTTTTACCTTCATCAGGGGCTAATGGTTTTGCTCCAGTGAACACCACACATCTAACGGAATCTTCGGATTCTACCCAGTGACATATTTCTTTTATTGAATTCATAACTTCACTGTTCAAAGCATTGAGTTTATTTGGCCGATTAATAGTGACCATTGCAATATTTCCTTGGTTAGAAATTTCATCATTAGATGGAATCAATTCAACGTTTACTACTTCACTTCTTGGGACCGCCATAGTCATCCCAGATGGACTGACTTCATGATATATGCGACGATTCTATTAAACCAATAGTAAAAAGTAATGCATCCTTCGGTAGGACATGGGTGATACGATTACTCCTTTGGTTAAGGCAGTAGACATGGCTAAGAAATATGGTGATTTCATAGCATTACATCCATTAAATGTAGAAGTTCATTCCGGAGAATTCTTTGGTGTTTTTGGACCTAACGGGGCAGGGAAATCAACATTCATCAAGTTACTAACAGGTCAATTAAAGCCCAGTAAAGGCCTAATCGAAGTACTTGGAATCAATGCTGTAGGAGATCCTCAAAAGCTCAAAGCGAACATAGGTATTGTTCCTGAATCTGAATCACCACCCTCATTTTTAACACCAGTAGAATTTCTTGAGTTTGTAGCCAAATTAAGGAATATCCATGACTACAAAAGCGAAGTAGAATTTTGGCTCGATTGGTTTGGATTAGAAGAAAAAAGGAACACAATGTGTAAGGATTTATCGAAGGGGCAAAGACAGAAAGTAATGCTATCAGCTGCGTTTATACATAAACCTAAATTGTTGTTCCTCGATGAACCATTCGCTAATTTAGACCCAATATATCAACGTAAATGTAGACAGTGGTTATTAGATCACGTCAAGCAAGGCGGGACAATTTTTCTCTGCTCTCATGTTTTAGAAATGGCTGAAAGAATGTGTAACAGAATGGCTATAATAAATGATGGTAAAGTACTTGCAGCGGGTTCAGTTTCAGAACTTAAGATTTCAAAAGAAGAAACACTAGAAGATGTTTTTATTCGACTAGTTGGGCGTTCGATTGAGGATGTTGAAAGAATAAATGAAGAAGGTATTTCAGAGGAGGAATAGTCCTGACAAAAATGTTGATATCTTCCAGAAACTGGGATGATGTAGATTTTACCGATTCCAAGGAAGCCTTAGGGACCGGTTCGCAAGGACAGAATCTTCTAACGCCATTACGTGGGTGGAAATCATTTAAGGCAACTTTCAAAGTAATGTTCAAGGAAGAATTAAGGAAAAATATTGAATTTGCTAAGGCTCGCCAAATCATACTTTTTCCATTATTGTTATCATTAATTACAATGATTTCCACAGTTGGGTTACAATTCTTGGTTGGCGATTCTGCAGCTCAGACCAGTGATATTGAATCTAAGACATTCACATGGCAAGAGTTGAGGTTTGCACTTCACCTTCCACTGCTAATGTTCAGCCTAGGTATGGGGACATTCGCATTCATGGGACGAGACGCTTTAATCAGACGAACAGGAACAAAGAACTTCCTGCTCGCTTCTCCAGCATTGCAACCCTTGCCCAATTCTGTTGCTCACTACGTTTATTTTGTCAAAGACCTGTGTTTTTACGTTCTACTAATCTTATCGCCAATCATTTTCGGGATGTTTTTAGGTATTTGTCTTGAGTCAATTGCATCAATCAATACACCGCTCGAGTTCTCTAGTTTACCTTGGACTTGGGTTGCGATGACCATTACATTAGCCCAAGGCTTAGTTTTTTCATTTTTAGCCTCTGCTCTCTGGATGCGTGGTAGGCCTTACACAATATTAGGTCCAGTTCTGATTGTGATATTTGGTATTCTAGCAGGGGTTGGAGTATTAGATTTAGGTTGGTTTTTGCTCGGTTTAAATGTTCAATCCTCACAGAGCATTACTACAGCTCTAATCAGTATTGTGTTTTGCTTAGGATTGGGTTTTCTTTCATCTAAATTAATCATTGACGACTTTGATGTTAGCGTTGTTGAAAAAGGTGATATGCTTGAACCTATTTACCAAAAATTAAATTTCCTGGGCAAGGGTGATGTTAGGCTGATTGTTGCGAAAGAGTTTGTTGACTTGTTCCGTTCAGGCTCAATAAAAAAGATGACTGTATCTTATTCTATCCCACTATTAGTTCTTCTNGGGATGGCCTGGTTAATCGATTTCGCAGAAGCACCAATTCCGATAAATTTACTNTCTTATGCGCCATTTCTCGGTTTCTTTGGATTCAATTTTTATTCATGGTTGACAATTTTAGATTCACCCGAATTTATGAATGGGCTACCAATACGCGTTCCACAATTGATCAGAGCGAAAGTGATCGTCTATTTCTTGGCAACATCATGGATATCTCTAATTTTTATAGTTCTCATGGCGTGGCGTTTAGATGAATGGGCTTCATTGCCCACCAGCATAATTGTAATGTTTGCAAATTCGATTTACATTGTTGCTTTGACCGCATTTTTGATGGGTTTAAGGCCCAATCAAGCGATATTTGATGCCTCAATAATGGTCTGGTTTTGGATTGGTACAGTTCTACCTTTACTTGGATTATTCTTACTCTCTTTTACCCAAGGAGATGTCTCATTGTATGGTAACTGGTGGGAAAGAGCGTCTCAAGATGGTCTAGCTGCTACTGCGACGATGTATGATGAGAGTTTAGTTCAGGAAGGATACATTGGAATGATCTCAATATCAGTTGGCTTATTATTTGCTTCTGGACTTCTTTGGAAACTGATGGACAAGCGTTGGGGTAAAACACATTTCATTAATTAATCACAAATTTTGTACGATTATTGAGGTTATATTAAGAGCATCCAATTTAGGGAGATATTATGGGAAGAGTCCTTGCTGTGTGTGGTTTACCAGGTTCAGGTAAGGGCGAATTTGCTTTGGTAATGGAAAGAAATAACATTCCAATTCTGTCAATGGGAGACATGGTTCGAGCAGAGGTTTCAAGACGAGGTTTAGAAGAAAGTCCCGGGATTTTTGGTGAAATCGCTGCTCAACTGCGGGCAGAATTTGGAGATGATGTACTTGCTAAGAGACTGTGTGACGCGGTCGATGAATTGCTCAATATGAATGATTTAATTCTAATTGAAGGTCTAAGGGGAACTGCCGAGTTCGATTTATTCAGTTCTCGTTGGGGTACTAAATTTTTCACTGTAGCCATCACTGCATCAAAAGAAACTCGCTTTGAAAGAACTCAAATTAGGGGCCGCTCTGAGGATGGCGATATTTCTGCGTTTGAAGTAAGAGAAAAACGTGAAACGGGTTGGGGTCTAGATATTCTAATTAACAAGGCGCAAATCACCATACCTAACGAATCGAATCTTGAAGACTTTCACAACAGGTGCCAAGATTGGCTTTACAAATTTAGAAAATTAAAATAAATCTCTTGGCTTTTGATTTTGTCACGCAGGGCGACGTTTTTCTTGTTAAATTTCAGCGAAGTGTTATAGTTGGCCGATGCGTGTGCTAGAATGCTTCGGCTAGGGATGACGTATGGCGAGAAAACGAGGAAGTAGAGGTAAACGCCAGAGAGCCAAGCAAAGAGCTCAGTATGATGAACTGGATAAATACCCAGTTTTACCACCTCACGCTTTTGCCAGAGTTGTTCGGGACAGGCAGACTCTGAACATCATTTATCAGATTATTGAACCGCCTATGACAAAGAAAGAACAAGAGTACAGAGACGAAATAATGGATATTTTCATACGTTCTCTAACTGCTAATATCGAAGAGATTGATGCAAATCCAGAAGCATACATCAGAACTGCCATGGATAAAGTAATCAAGTCTTATGGTATGAAAATTAATAAAAAATCTAAATCTAAAATTTTCTATTATCTACGAAGAGATCTAATCGGATATGGGCAAATGGATGTTTTAATGAATGACGCGAACGTTGAAGATATTTCCTGTGATGGAACGAATGTACCTATTTTTGCGTATCACCGTAAATTCGAATCCGTTGAAACTACATGCGTCTGGCCAGATGATGAATTATTGGAATCATATGTGATTAAATTAGCTCAAAGATGCGGTAAACACATCTCAGTAGCGGATCCACTTCTTGATGCTACTTTGATGGATGGTTCTAGAATTGTTATGAAACTTGGGCACGAAGTTTCAACCCGTGGTTCGTCATTCTGTATTCGTAGATTCAAAGATGATCCGTTTTCCCCGGCTGATATTATTGCCTTTAGAACAATGTCTTCTTTGATGGTCGCTTATCTATGGATTGCTTTCCAAAATGAAGTCCCAATGTTGTTCGTAGGTGGTACTGCATCTGGTAAGACTACAACACTAAACGCTATGTGCATCTTTATCCCATGGCAAATGAAAATAGTTTCAATCGAATCAACACGTGAAGTTAACATTCCACAGCCTAACTGGGTACCAGGTCTAACCAGGCAAGGTTTCGGTGGAGAATCTACCGAAGGTGTAATTGGTGAGTTCGAACTTCTAAAAGCAGCACTTCGTGAACGGCCCGAATATATCATTGTAGGTGAAATACGTGGTGCTGAAGCATATGTTCTGTTCCAAGCGATGGCTACCGGACACTGTGCTTATTCTACTGTTCACGCGGATTCTGTACCATCTTTAGTTCACAGACTTGAAAATAAGCCAATTGATATCCCTCGTGTTCTNCTACCCGCTCTAGAGGCTTGTTCGATTCAAATTCAAACAAGAATAAATGGAAAGCGTGTTAGAAGAACNAAACAACTGGTTGAAATCGTTGGAATTGACCCAAATTCACTGGAAGTTATCACCAATGAAGTATTTAGATGGGATGTTACNACAGATGACTTNATTTTNAGTGGGAAATCATATGTACTTGAGAAAATCATGGTCAAATTAAATTANTCNCAAGACGANATGCGTAGAGAACTTAGAACNAGNAAAAGAATTCTTGAATGGATGGTACTTAATGATATTAGAAAAGCAGATCAAGTNTCGCAAATTGTAACAGAATATTATGTAAGACCGAATGAAATTTTAGCACGTGTCGACGGACTACGTTGATGAGGGGATTTTATGGAACTAACCGCTTGGCAGAGATTCTGTAATAGAATTCTAGGCAGGTTGGTTAAAAAGAGGGCAAGAAGAGATAAAATTCTCTCTGAAAATCTAGTTAAGGGTTCAATGGGGATTATGCCTGAGGTATATTTGTCAACAGTAATAATGACCTCAATGGCTATTTTCTTAATTTGTTGGGGGATAGTTTCACTTTTCTTTATTCCTGAAATCGGCGTAATTGCTTTTTGGGAAGGGCTGCAAGACCCAGCTACCATCAATCCTTGCCTAGATTGGGAATATTGGGAGCCAGAGTTGGTTGACAAATCGAAGCCAGGTAATGGCTGTCCAGAATATGCAACTAGAGTTTTCCCGCCGTTTTTGAAAGTTCTAATCGTTGCTCTTGGTGGATTTATTATTCCTTATTCAGGATTCTTACTGGTTCGGGGTGGTGCTAAACGTGAAGCGGACCGCAGAGGTTCACAAATTGAAAAGTACCTACCTTATGCAGCATCCTATACTGCTGCAATGTCTGCAGCGAATGCAACACCAGCGAAAATTTTCCGTTCACTAGCGATGAATCGCGATATTTATGGCGATGTTGCGGATGACGCTGGTTTGATTTATCGAGACGTTACCTTACTGGGTTATGATTTGATTACTGCAATAAAAATGAGTGTTGATAGGGCTGCTTCGGTTTGGTTAACAGAGTTTTTTCAAGGAATGGTTGGAACCTTAACTTCTGGAGGGCACCTGAAATTGTATTTCCTGAATAGGGCAGAACACTACATGAGAGAAAATAGAACTAGACTTCAACAATTCTTAGAATCTATTGCTTTACTTGCTGAATCTTATATTGTTGTTGCAGTAGCAATGCCTCTGTTTTTGATAGTAATGCTAGTAATTATGTTCTGGGTTTCAGGTTCTGGAGCTCAAATGTCTGAAGGAATGCTATATGGTATTGTTCTAGGATTTATTCCTATGATTCACGTAGCCTATGCTGTTTTAGTCTACACTAGCAGTAAGGAGCAAGAGATGTAGGGGGTGTTTCAATGGCTAAAAAGAGGAATAAATTGGTCGTTGAATTAGATTTACCTAAGGATGATAGAACCTTGAAAAACCTATACCTAATACTCTTCTTTTCGATAATCATCGGGCTCTCCTCTGGAATTATGTGGGCGACTAACTCAGGATTTATTCCAACCACAAATGGGGAGCCTATGTTTACAAACATCTATTGTGGAGCGACATCCTTGGATGAAACAGGTAATAGTTACCAAGATGAATTCAACTCTGCACAAAAACCATCTTATAAGGCAAATGAGTCTTGTGCTATTTTGAAAGATAGCCCCGATAAGTTAGAATGGTCTGAGGAGCCTTGGACTGATTTCCAATCTAGAGGTAAATCATTTGATGTTCCGGGGATTTCGGCAGTAGATAGGGAAGGCGTAGTTGTTGAACAGCCACTCAGAATGACATGCGATGTTTTGGCGAACCAACCAACAAGTTATACCGCCGCAATTAGAGATTCGGAAGGAAATACATTGAGTAACGGATTCTTCAATGGAACAACTGGTAAAGCTAGCGATGTGTGCTTGATTGAAATTTCGAATATTGATCCTGGTGAAAAATACCAAGTCGTATTCTTTTCAAATGTTGAAGGTAGAGAATTATCTTCTGCAGAATTTGACTTAACTGTTGATTATTTTGATGGAATACCAGCCAATATGAACAATAAATCATTTTGGCTTGGTCCAAAAGTCGAACTCGGACCGTTTGATTTTAGACCTACAATTTTCCTAAATTTCTTTGGTTTAACCTTCTTTTTCCTGATTTACCCTGCCTCATTTTATTGGGAAAGAGTGGAGAAAAAGAAAAATGAAGTTGAAGAAAAATTCCCCGATTTCCTAAGAGATATGGCAGAGTATTGGAAAGGTGGATTGTCGATGACTGTTGCAGTTCAAACCTTAGCTAAATCCGAATATGGTGCTCTAAATGATGAAGTTAAAAAGATGTCAGATCAGCTCAGTTGGGGAATTAAATTTAGTGATGTGATTAAGCAGTTTTCAGAGCGTGTCGGGACTCCGTTGGTAAAAAGAGCGATAACTTTGATTGCTGAAGCTGACCGTGCAGGTGGAAAGATTTCTGATATTCTTGTTACTGCAGCAAATGACTCTAGAGAGATAAAGTTCCTTGAAGGTGAGAGAAGAAGAGCTATAGGATCTTACATTGCAGTTATTTGGACGTCATACTTCGTTTTCTTAGGAGTTATCACTTTGCTGGGTAGAATATTTATTCCTGCTATTGCAAAATCAAACACTGGTAGTGAAGGGGCAGGAGATACAGGCGGGGCCAATATTGGAAATATGACAATAAGAGCGATTGATCCATTATTTTTCGTTACCGTTTTCTATTATGGAGTTACTATGCAAGCAATCGGAAATGGTTCAATGGCTGGATTAATGGCTAATGGCCGATTTTCCGCAGGTTTCAAACATTCAGGAATGATGATTATTGCCGCATTAATAGCATTCAATCTGCTTGTGTTTAATCCTGAACTAATTGGGGACTCGGCTTATGAAATCACTAAATCTATTACCACATCTAAAGCATCATACACAGTTGGATTGAATCCTTCAGGTGGATCTTTTATTCCAACTCCTATGAAATGGGGTTGATATTTTGCGTAAAGAAGAGAATGCACAAGTCCATATTCTTGAAATGCTGACTCTATTTTGGCTTTTTTTTATGTCTGCAACTTTTTTGATTAGAATAGATGTCCCCGACTCACCTTCAATCGCTCATGATTCTTCACTAGAAACTGCTGGCGAATCCGCTTTCCTGTATGGTCTTGGTCTCGAGGCTGTCGATGAAGGAGAAAATCGACTTTCTGAATTACTCAACAATAGTGAATTTAACGGAGCTTGTGAACTTCTTCAAAATGCAATAACTAGCGGAAAAGAAGGCAACTGTTGGTTGGCGAAAAATAGTGCAACTTCATCTCCGTATGGCCAGGTAGGATCTCCTTCGGGTTCAACGTTTGCAGTTCACAAGTTACTAGTGGTCGATGGAGATTTATGGACCATTACNCTTGATATCTGGAGTACTGGAGGTGGCGCTTGATGTACTTGAGAGAAAAAGATTCCACNGATAGAGACACAGCNCAGATGTTGTTGGCAACGGGAGTAGTACTACTCTTATCACTTCTTTCTATGGCNGTATTTAGTGTCAAGGTTGCAGGTATTACTCAGTCTAATGATCCTTCTTCAAATGGGGTAATTCAAACTACTAATGAAGTGACNGATGCTATTCCATTGCTGATTGAAGAACGTACTATCTCTTGGATTGGTGCGGGGGTTGAGAGGATTGATGCTGCTGAACTTTCAATTNACAGTGTCCATGATGACTTACTACATCATGGAGAATTGAGAGGAGTAGAGGTAAAAATTCTTGATTTTATTGTATCTGATGTTGACGGAAATACGATGTTANTTACTGGAGAATTNGGCGTATCTGATAGTAGTTCTACGCTTAGAACAAATCTTTCGTTCATCNTATCTGCTTAGAGCGATTTTCATTCCATGCAAGATCTAGTAAATGTTCAATACGTTCTGCATCATCTTTGACNATTGAAACATCAACTACGGGCCAATTTGANATCTTCGACCTTTCTAGTAATCCTTCTTGAATACTCCTTATTCTAGAAAGATTTGCAAGATATCTATCTGGTCTTCTAAATGAATTTGCATCCCTAGAACGTAGCATTTCTTGGTGCTTATTTTCTTCACCAACCGCCAATATAACTCCTAGAGCTATCCCCCCAGCATCTCTCCATGGNGCTAATAACTTTTCACTTGGAACGATATGTACTCCCTCTAATAGTAAATCAATACCTTCTCTTAATGCACGATTAATCGTNGCCTCAATCCCAGTTTCTACCGCTTGGCATGTATCTAGCCAATCNATTACAGGGTCATTTGCCGAACCGATTGAGAATGAAGAACGGTGAAGAGCGGTTTGTTCACCCNCATNGTCGCAAACTCGCATTATTTCACGTATNGCATCAGTAGAAATAATTCTGGCAAATTTGCTTTTAGCAGCAATTTTTAGTGAAGCCGTAGATTTACCAGTACCNGTTGCTCCAGCAATAATTAGCAGCCTTGGAGCGCGNNCAGCGATGGTTCTAGCAGTTGCTTGAGCCATACCAATCTTGCGCGCCATATATCGCTTTAACNGGTCTTTACTCATGAGTGTTGTCACCTTTTTTGTAAAATTATTACATTTTTTAACTATTCATTTGAAGCGAATACCTTTGAACGGTCACTTCATGGATGGTTTATGAGCGCACATAAAATGCTGATTGGTGGACAATGGGTTGATAGTGAAAATGGAGAGACAAGCAACGTTATCAATCCTGCAAATGACGAGGTTATAGNGACAGTCCCTAAGGCTACGNTTCAAGATGTNGAAAATTGTATTTCTGCATCACGTACTGCGTTCCTCGATTCTTCATGGAAAAAAATGGATCCCGCACAAAGAGGTAGAATTCTCAATAAAATGGCGGCTGCAACNTATTCNAGTGCTAAAGAATTAGCAAAAATTGAATCAGAAAATAATGGTAAGACTTTTCGCGAGGCATTATCNGAAATTCGCTATGGTGCGTGGACTTTGGAATATTTTGCAGGACTCTCAGACAAGATTGAAGGAAGCACAATACCAGTTCCTGGAAATAGATTGAACTATACATTAAGGCAACCTTTAGGAGTTACAGCTCATATCGTTCCTTGGAATTTCCCGCTACAGTTGGCAATCCGTTCAATTGCCCCTGCACTTGCAGCAGGTTGTACTGTTATTGCCAAACCAGCATCTTGGACTCCACTATCATTATTGGCTTGGGCAAAAAAAATGCAGGAAGCGGAAGTAGGTCTTCCCTCAGGCGTTTTACAGGTGATCACAGGCTCTGGTGGACTGATCGGCGATGCTTTAGCAGGTCATTCTGGAATTGACGGTATTGTATTGACTGGAGGTGTACCAACTGGTCAAACAGTTATGGCGAAGGCTAGTGAAAATCTCACTCCAGTAACTCTTGAATTGGGAGGCAAAGGAGCAAATATTGTATTTCCTGATGCTAATTTGAAATATGCAGCTAAGGCAATCTGTTTTGGAATTTTCATGAATGCTGGNCAGATGTGCTGGGCTGGTTCAAGGCTTATTGTCCATGAAGATATTCACGATGAATTGGTTGAGGCTGTGGTTGCGGAAGTAGGCAAATGGAAAGTTGGACCAGGAATGGAAGAAGGTGTGAGAATTGGAAGTTTAGTTCACAAGAATCATCGTGANGAANTAATTGAGAAATTACAGGCNGGTCTNAAGATGGGTGGAAATGTTGTTTGTGGAGGTAATCCGGTAGAAGGAGATGGGGCCTTTATGGAAGCAACTGTCGTTACAGAAGTGTCCTCAGAAAACATCCTATTTACCGACGAGTTATTCGGACCAGTACTATCGGTAACTAAGTTTAGTGAGGATTCAGAAGCACTTGAACTGGCAAACGATACTCCATTTGGATTATTGAATGGAATTTGGACAAATAACCTAAGTCGCGCACACAATTTAGCTAGAGACTTGCAATCAGGAATGGTTTCAATCAATGAATATCCGATTACTTTCCCTCAAACAGCATTTACCGGTTGGAAACAGTCAGGAATTGGAATTGAACAAAGTCAAGATGCACTAAGATTCTATACTAAGGTCAAGAATGTAAACATCAAACTTTGAGGTGAAACCATGACCATTGAAATTGAAGATTTGGAAACTGGTATTCGCAAAATCAAGATGTCCGGAAAAAGCGCAACGCAATCCTTTTCTTTGGAATTTTTACCTAGTATTGCTGATGCTATCGACCAAGCCTTGAGAGATGTTTCTGTTAAAGCAATCATATTGACGGGGGAAGGTAAATTCTTTTCTGCTGGAGCCGACATCAATGCTTTCGCAAAATCGATTGAACAAGGTAATTCTCCACAATTGATAAGGGATTTAACTGGGATTTTACACCCTCTGTTGATTAGAATGCGCCAGTCACCGACAATTTCTATCGCTGCAATAAATGGTGCATGTGCAGGTGGAGGCCTTGGTTTAGCGCTTGCTTGTGATTTCCGCATAGGATCAAATGATGCTAAAATGGCTGCCTCATATTCTGGTATGGGTTTGTCTCCTGATGGAGGCACAACATGGCTTCTTCCTAGGCTAGTTGGTGTACAAATTAGCCGTAAGTTTTTCCTCGAGAATTTAATTTGGTCTGCTCAACAATCACATGATTATGGAGCAATTGATGAATTGGTTGATGCTGATAATTTAATCAGTAGAAGCTGTGAAATTGCTAGAAAATGTAGTTCATGGGGAATGCACAGTAAGGAGGCTACAAAACATCTACTTGATGTCCAATCTGTTAATGATTTTGAAACCCATCTTAAGCATGAGAGAACACTAATCGAAGCTGCGGGTACAACTGATGATTTCAAGGAAGGAGTTTCCGCTTTTTTAGAGAAAAGAAAACCTAATTTTGACTGACTACTCTGGCATTTCTGTTTCTTCAGCCTCACCAGTAGACCAGTCATAAATTCCTTTACCAGATTTTTTACCCAATCTTCCTAGAGAAACTAATTTTTCGAGTAGCGGGTGAGGTGTATATGACTCATCATTGAAAGCATCCTTTAGATTCAACAGAATATCTCTTCTAACATCTAATCCTACAAGATCAGATAGTGCTAATGGACCCATTGGATGCTTATACCCTAGAACCATAGCAGTATCGATATCTTTGGCATTTGCAACCCCATCTGCGAGCATTCTAATTGCTTCATTCCCAAGTACGACCCCTAATCTAGATGTAGCAAATCCTGGAACATCGTTAACAAGTATAGTAGTTTTACCCATTATTTTTCCAGCAATTGTTGCAGAATTTATTGTCTCTTCTGAGCATTTATCATGCTTGATTAATTCTAGTAATTTCATTATTGGAACTGGGTTAAAGAAATGCATACCTATTACCATGTCAGGTTTTCCGGAAGCCTCAGCAATTTTACTGATTGACAGTGAAGAGGTATTAGTCCCAAGGATACATCCGTTCTTTGTTAATGAACCTAAACTTTGGAAAATCTCACACTTCAAATCCATTATTTCAGGAACGGCTTCAATAACCATATCTGCATCTTTTACAGCATCTGATATTTCAGACGTTGGAAATAAATTTGCAGACCATTCGTGTTTTTGTTGTTCAGTTGTTTTTCCTCTTGCAATTCCTTTGTCCCAAAACGAGAAAATATTGTTCATTCCTCTTTCCAAACCATCAGGGAATGCGTCGTAAAGATTGGTCTTCCATCCACTCTGGGCGCAAATCTGAGCAATACCAGCGCCCATAGTTCCAGCGCCAATTACAGCAACAGTTCTAA
>PBWC01000029.1 GCA_002729095.1 Methanobacteriota archaeon | reverse complement strand
TATTCTACCGCTAGATTGTGGGATGATGGCATTATAGATCCTAGAGATACTAGGGATGTTTTGGGCTTATGTTTAGCGACAGCTAGAAATGCTCCATTACCGGATGAAAAATTTGGCGTATTTAGGATGTAATTTATCAATTGAAAAATCGAATATGCAATTGGAGTTTTAACTATGGAAAACATGCAAAATCCCCCACAAACCGAATTAGTGGAGCTGCAAATTGAAGGTTCAACTTGCTATGTAACACTAAATCGCCAAGATAAATTCAATGCTCTAAATGTTCAAATGATTTCCGAACTATGTGAAATCTTTGAATGGACTTCTAAGCGTAGTGCTGGAAGAAATAACATATTACAGGATAGTGATGGACAGGAGTACCTTAGAACATTGATAATTTCGGGCCATGGGAAGCATTTCTGTGCTGGTGCTGACATCAATATGATGAGAGATGCAGGGGCACAAAGCGCTGAAGAAAATCGTAAAGATTCAGAACGACTCGATCAATTATTCAATAGCCTATGGTCGCATCCATGCTTCACCATTGGATTAATTCAAGGAGTTGCTTTAGGTGGAGGTGCTGGATTAATCGCTTGTTGTGACTATGTAGTAGCAACTGAGAATGTTAAAATTGCTTTGTCTGAAGGAAAATTAGGAATTCTTCCTGCAGTGATAGGGCCATATGTATACCGAAGGTTGGGTTCAGCCTGTTTCAGAAGACTTGCGATGCAGGCAAGTAGAATTGATTCTGAAGAGGCTCTTAGAATCGGATTTGTCGAGAAAGTGGTGAAAGATAAAGAGGATTTACAAGATGCCTCAGTTGTAATACTCGAGGAAATACTCTCTTCCGGTCCATCTGCTGTATCACTAGCCAAAGAACTTACTCTAGAATTCGACCACTGGGCATTGGATGATGAAGAACTTCGTAAATTCACTTTGGATTTTACAAGTAAAATGCGTGGTTCAGATGAGGGTCAAGAAGGACTATCTTCTTTCTTAGAAAAGAGGCCACCGAACTGGAAAAAATAACGGAGAGATTAGATGGTTAGCACTGTACTAGTTGCGAATCGTGGCGAAATCGCCTGTCGCATTCTTCGTGCTTGTAATGAGGCAGGCCTGTCCTCGATTGCTATTTATGCTGATAATGATGCAAATTCGCTATTCGTTGAACTTGCAACCAAAGCGGTGCCATTAAATGGAAATACTATTACTGAAACGTATCTTGATCAACAACAAATTCTAAAAATCGCAAAAGAAAATGATGTCGATGCAATTCATCCAGGGTTCGGTTTCTTGTCTGAAAGAGCAGATTTCGCCAAAGCAGTAATTGATTCAGGTATTACATGGATAGGACCATCTGCCATGGCAATTGAGAAGATGGGAGATAAAATGACTGCCAGAACTACGATGAAGGCTGCGGGAGTACCAGTTATTCCCGGGGAAGAAATAGAGCAAGATGATGCTGAAGAAGCCTTGGTAGCAATCAGAAGTGCTAGTCAAAGGGTGGGATTCCCTCTCCTATTGAAGGCGTCTTCTGGAGGAGGCGGAAAAGGCATGCGGGTTGTTAATTCGCCTGAAGAACTCGATGACGCGGTAAGTGGTGCACGTAGAGAAGCGATAGCTGCATTTGGCGATGGAAGAGTGTATGTTGAGCGTTTACTCACTGGATCAAAACACGTAGAAATTCAAATTTTAGCAGATAAACACGGAAGAACAATCCATCTTGGAGAGAGAGAATGCAGTGTGCAAAGAAGGCACCAAAAGGTGTTTGAGGAAGCCCCATGCCCTACTATGACCCCACAGTTACGGGAAAAAATGGGTCAAGCTGCAATTTTAGCAGCACAAGCTGTTAACTATGTTGGGGCAGGCACTGTCGAATTCTTGCTAGCTTCATCCGGTGAATTTTTCTTTTTGGAGATGAATACTCGAATTCAGGTTGAACATCCAGTTACCGAAATGGTTACTGGCGTGGATATTGTCAGAGAACAGATTAGAATTGCGGCAGGCGAACCTATGAGTTGCGGAGAACTAAATATCAGAGGACACTCCATTGAAGTCAGGCTTTATGCTGAGGACGCTACCAATAATTTCCTACCGGCAATTGGTCCGCTTGTTGTTTTTGAACCACCAGTAGGACCAGGAGTCAGGCTAGATACTGGAGTTAGACAAGGAGATGAAGTAACTCCGAATTACGACCCAATGTTGGCTAAACTTGTAGTTTGGGCGCCGTCTAGGGAAGAGGCTCTTCAAAGGATGCGTAGAGCGTTAGATGAATTTGTGGTTTTAGGAACAACAACCAACATCAGATTTCTCAGAGAATTATGCGATCAAGAGGACGTGATTAATGGTTCAACAGATACCACATTAATCGATAGAGTCTGGCCAAACGGCTGGAAACCTCAGATTCCAAAAGACTTAGTTGATGCCGGATTAATGATTGCTGGAATGAGTGAAAGTTCGGGTAAGCATCGAAAAATGAATTCAGAAATTCAAGGCGAGGAAGGTCCATTAAGTCCGTTCACAACATTGTCGAGGAGGTTTCCTTAATGCAGCACGAATTTAGATTCGATGGAGAAACTGTCGAAGTCACCGTAGCTAAGCAGGGAGATAATTGGGTTTTGTCGGGCAACAGTGCCAGTATTTTGCGTGATGGAAGAATCAAGGTCGAGATGTCAGATGGAACAATTCATTTTGCCCATAGTGCCAAGGTAGGAGATACTTGGTGGGTTCATTTATGCGGCCATATTTTCTGCATTGATCGAATTGAACCAGGTGCATCTAACGACCAAGGCGATGCCAGTCTTTCTGCGCCAATGCCTGGAAAAATTCTTGAAGTATTGGTCAAAGAAGGTCAAAGAGTAGAACCAGGTCAGCCTTTGATGATTCTTGAAGCAATGAAAATGGAACATCGAATCACGGCCTCTGAAGAGGGAATAATTAATTCGATATTTTTTTCAGAAGGAGATCAAGTACAGCAGGGAGTTCCTCTGTTGGAATTATCTTAAGAAGTTCTGCAGAATTAGAAATTGTTTTTCAAATTCTTCTACGTAGTTTTTCCATAATTGTGTCGGCATTAGATAACTGTTCTAGACATTGTTCTATTTGACCAACTTCAAATGCTTCTTTAGCTAGAGAAACTGCTTTTTCGCAATCACGTCTCTCTTTGTCATTAACTTTGATGAACGCTGCCTCGCATTGATTTCTAAGGACTTTCCACTCTTCATTAACAAAGTCAAATAATTCTTTAGCATCTTCGCTTGCTTTACTTTCTTTATCTAAATCAGAAGTTAATCTTTCTAGTAATGCGGCAGCATGAGTCCACGATTTTTTGTCAGCAGAGTCATTAATTTCCTTTAATCGCTTCTCCCATTCCGCTTTATCTTCTCGATGTTTGAATTTTTCAGTGAGTTGTTTTTTCTGCTTTAATGCTCTTCTTACATCATCCATAGCACTTCTTTCGGCTTGAATTGTTCGTACAACTCCGTCTGCAAGACCCGTTGCTTGACTTGCATTACCATTTTCTAAAGCCTCTTGAGCTAGTTTCATTCTTGTATCCATCTCTTCAGTATCAAGGCCGTCGACTTGTTTTAATTGTCTTTCAGCCTCTTTGATTGATTCGGCAGCACGGGTTAATGCATCATCTCCTGCAGCTAGTTGTGCAGGTATTACAATTGCAAACTCAAATGCTCTTTTTGGGGATTCTGCGGTCAACTTCTTTTTTGCATCTGCTAACATTTCATGAAGGTGTTTGAAATTTTGTTCGGTCTTTCCGTCAAGTTGCCGTTGTGCTTCAGCGATGGCCTTTTCCGCTTGACTCCACCACTCGATGATTTCTTTGGCTCGCTTTTTTGCTTGTCTAAACAACGTTTCACCTTCACGTAGAGAGCCTAATTTGAGTTCTCTAAGCCCCATATCGTATGCCTTTCTAGGTCGTTTAACAATTGGTGCAATATCTTCAGCCTGCTCAACAAATTTTCTTGCATCTTCCAGCACTGCATCAACATCATCTGCCAATGACAGAGAACGTTCGATATCTTCCTCAGCACTATCCAACAAACGCATTCCAATTTCTGGATCAATATGCCCTTCCTCTCCCGCAGTCATAACAAGGCTAGATGCTTGATCAACTGCGGAACCTTGAGCCTTCAATTCTAACAGTCTGACTTCGAGTTTATCGAGTCTCTTTTGAAATTTCTTTCTCAATTCCCTATGTTCGTCACCTGCAACCCAAATATAACAAGTATATACAAATCCGAAAACAATAACTATGACATTTAGATACCAATCTAAGGTAGAGATGCTAGGTATATTCCCAATGAACAATGAAAATGCGGCTAAACTTCCTAGTCCAGTCATAAGGGCTCTAAACCTTAGAACATCCAAACCACCAATCAAAATTAATTTTGAATAATATAAACATGATAGGGCTACAATTACAACAAATAAAGTACCTATGATTTCAGAGTATGAGTCAGTAGTGAATTTTTGCGCAGCAATAATTAGTAAAACGGGCCACGCTATACTAGAGGTTGCACCAATTCTTGTTCTTGCTTTAGAATCTGAAATACCAATATCTTGGACCATTAGACCCCATACTAGAATCAATAATGGCAATCCCAGTGCCGACAACAAGCCAGAATCTCCTCTTAAGGCAGAAGAAAGACTAGGCCAAACTAACCAAATAGCACTAATTAGAATTAGAATTGCTGAAAATCCAGTTAGTGACTCAATTCTTTGTTGCCTTTGCTCGATAGCGGCTTTGATGGCTCCCTCGACATCTGCCCACTCATCCATGTTGGCCGACTTTCGACCTAATCAATAACTATGTCCCTATATGCGCCGAAAATTAATATTGATTGCTTTGTTATTGAACGGTAATGTTCATGGGTGTCTTGCTACCGTTCAAGTTGGAGGGGAGCGAATGAGCGGACTCATAACGATGGATGATTTGACCAATGAAGAGATTCTTAGTATTCTAGATGACGCAGAACGGCTATTGCCCGTCGCTAAAGGAGAAATATATCTTCCATTACTACAAGGCAGAATTTTGGGGAATCTATTTTTCGAACCAAGTACCAGAACAAGAATGTCTTTCGAAACCGCCATGAAGCGTTTAGGCGGTGATGTAGTTAATCTTGGAGATGTGAAGACTTCATCTGTAGTAAAGGGTGAGACTCTGTATGATACGATTCAGATGGTTGATGGTTATACTGATATTATCGCAATGAGACATCCGCGCCAAGGTGCCGCACAGTATGCCCAAGATTCTGCCTCAGTGCCAATTCTAAATGGCGGCGATGGTGCTGGACATCATCCTACTCAGACAATGCTAGATTTGTTCACGATAAGGCAATCACACGGTACTTTAGAGGGGCTAAAGGTAGTTTTAGCCGGAGACTTGCGCTATGGGAGAACAGTTCACTCATTATCCCATGCTTTGACTAGATTTGGGTGTGAATTAATTTTTGCTAGTCCTGAATTATTGAAGATGCCTCCAGAAATTGTTTCAGATTTAACCGCCCATGGAGCTAAAATTACTGAAACTGAAGATCTTTATTCAATGATTGGAGATGCAGATGTTGTTTACATGACTCGCATTCAAAAAGAGAGATTTTCCGATGAAGACGAATATGCTCGGTGTGCAGGAGCTTACAAACTAGATGCAAATCATCTAACTGATGTTAAGGCGAATATGATTATCATGCACCCACTTCCAAGAGTTGATGAGATTGCCCCATCCGTTGATTCTACTCGTCATGCTAGATACTTTGAACAGGCTTTCAACGGAGTAGTTGCTAGAATGTCGCTTCTCTGTAGGTTACTTGGCGTCGAAGTTCCAAGTGATGTAAAAAAGGCCGGAGGTGAATTATAATGTCAAACGAGCACAGTATGAGGAGAGTTACAGCGATTAGAAATGGCACGGTAATAGATCATATACCCTGTGGTAAAGCATTGACTGTACTCGAGATGCTCGGGATTAGTGGATTAACCTCAGTCCCAGTATCTTTGGTGATGAATGTTCCTTCCAAGAAAATGGGTTCAAAAGACATCATAAAAGTTGAGGATAGGGAACTTACTCAAAGCGAGTTAGATAGACTAGCCTTAGTTGCTCCTGACGCGCATGTTGCAATTATCAGGGCATATTCTGTTGCTGAAAAATTAACAATCAATCTGGGCGAAGAAGTTGTCAATGTAGTAAGGTGTACTATGTCTAATTGTATAACAGCAAATCCAAGAGAGCCTTTGCCACACCGACTGAAGGTTGTTTCTAGAGATCCTCTTGAACTGAGGTGTCATTATTGCGGAAGATCACAGAACCTAGATGAATTGGTAGATAATGTCCTTTGAGAAAAAAGATAATATTACCAAATCAAGGCTTAGCCTATTTTTCCGGCGTAAACTTTAGATTATCAACTTGTAATGTACGGCCATGGATGAGGCTTTGAAACTCAATATGCACAGTAATCGGACAACGGCTGCGAGCATTGCTATAGTTAGTTTTGTCACTTATGTTGCGTTAGTAAGTCTTCAATCAATCTTAATGCCTCTAGCGATTGCAATTCTACTATACTTCTTAATCAAGCCATTAGAAAGGCTAATTTTTCAAAAAGTTAAGAAAAGGTCTCTATCTTACGGCTCAGTNGTNCTNTCAGCGATTCTGACAATTTACTTCATTTCGATATTTCTNTACAGTAATTTATCTAACTTTATCGATGAAATTCCAGAGATAAATGTTGCTTTAGAAAAGAAAATAGANAGNTATTCTGAAAAGAACCTTTACGGNCTTGAGGATGTAATATTTGATTCCGATTTCTTCTCNAGTATCGCTTCACCGAGNAATATTGAGACATTTGTGATATCCATACTAGGTTCTTTNGGCGGNTTTATGACTACAATGAGTACTGTACTTGTTTTCTTANTATTCATTATNTTAGAGGAAGAGACTCTNGCATCGAGATTNAATGCTGCTTTCCCGAATTCGTATGGCAAGGCTAAAACCATTGTCTCCGGTGCATTTGAATCAATCACTGCCTATGTAGTCTCAAAAGTGACCTGCAGTGCTGGACAAGCGGCCGTGATGACCCTTATTCTATCTCCATGGGGTTTTGATATTCCAGGGTGGTTCTTATTTGGAGTTCTATGCTTTTTGCTTGANTTTATTCCAATAATAGGTGCACTTTTTGCTACTATTCCTCCAGTTATAATCAGTTTTATTGTCCTAGAACCCAGTTCTGCGGTAATTATGTTAATACTTTTGATTGCTAATCAACAAATGTTTGGAACTCTAATTGAACCTAATCTCTCGGGTGCTAAATTAGGAATTTCTCCAATCATACTTCTACTAACGGTAATGTTATCCGCCCAAGTATGGGGTATTGCTGGAGCAATTATAGGCGCTCCAATGATAATTATTGTCAGATTAATTCTAGAAGAGAATGAAAGAACAGAACCACTNGCTAAACTTTTAGCAATTTCAGTTGAGGAAGAATAGCGCTCAATGCCCCATAGCCTTTCTAACTTGAGAGCGCATCTCACAGGCCTTGCATTGACTATTAGACGTCATCGAACCGCATTCGGGGCAAGATATCGGAGGTTTTGGCCTACTGCTTTGACCTCCTAGTTCCATTACCTGGTCTCTTAATTCTTTGATATTATCGGCCATTCTTAGTAATCCATGCCTTGTTCCGGGGACATCAGNTTCCATTTTTGCTACCATTTCTCTATGCCTCCATCTTAGGGCGCCTCTAGCATGTGGGCATTCTTCGTGGTGCATTGGAAGATTTTTGTGAACNGCATAAAGGTGAACTTCTTGTTCAGGTATCCACCTGAGNGGGACAATTCTTGGTGGTAGTCCATCGATAGGGGTAGAGGTATGCGGGGCTAGGCGTAGAGTCCTTTCCATGTCTCCATTTGACATATTCATCAAAACTGTTTGTGCCATATCATCTAGATTATGGCCCAGTGCTATGATGTCAGCATTTACCTTTTTTGCAAGATGATTTATCCCTTGCCGTCTAAAGACTCCACAATATGAGCAAGGCATTCTAGAAGCATTACTATTACTTTCTACCATTTGTGGAATCAGTTCAGCCACTTTGTCCATCTCTTCAAAGTCCAATTCTGGGTAAGAGACGGTTACAAATTCAACNCCTAATCTCTCACACAGATCTTCTGCACATTTNATTGAAGGCGGTCTATATCCNTCAATACCTTCATCAACAGTTCCNGCAATTATTGTTACATCNGGCCTCACACCCAAAATATCAACCAAAGAATCCAGNAAAACTGCTGAATCTTTACCGCCTGAAATAGCGACAAGTATGGTTGTATGTTCGCCTTTAGGCAATTTTAATTGCTTTCGCAATTCCTTGGCGATTTTTTTACGAATTGATTTAGCTAGGTGGTGGCCACACAATACTCTCCCAGAGTATGCTTGTTCTAGGATTGCGGNTTTGTCACAACTATCACAAGTCGGAATATCAATTTCCATAGGCCCCANCAAATCAATGCAAGCGTTTCTTCGGTTTGAGGTCACCGCCNAATTTTCCAATTAAAAATTTAAATTTTATATTGNAAAATTTNACACAAACATAACNTTCCCANAGATAATTCTCGAATGTAGAGAAATACGGCGCGGAAAACATAACACAATTGCTTTACCGCGGCTATTTGATATTTTTTTCAGTTGGTTATTTGATTTAACTCGATAAATCCCCCTTTAGGGGGATATTGACACAAAACTTCTTGAAGCCTACAACGGTGAGGAATAGTTTGAGCGGCTATGTTGCAACGGGTTTTAGCAGGTTTGACTTCCCTAGAAGGGGTTGAACAGGCAATGCTTGTTGATGATAACGGACATTTGATGGCATGCGTTGGGAATGAAGGCGAAATTCCTCCACTCGATTCTGCTAATCAAATTATATCGATAGCTTTGGAAACATGTACTGCTTTAGGAATAGGCCAGTTGTACGAGATTTGGTGTGAAGGCAAAGATCGTATGATGATAGATATCGCTGGACCTGAACGAATAGTTGTGCTAAGTGGAAAAGGTGGAAGATTGGCACGTTGGCGCCACGCGCTTGACCGCGACCGTCGTATTATTGCGACTACACCTCAGATGTGATATTATGTTTGATCTACCCAAGGGAATGCCAGTTGATGAAGAAATTGATGTTGCGGATGGAGTTATACAACCATTTGCCCATGGTGCCATTAGTACATGGATTGGTAAGAGAAAGACCCCTGCAGGTCATAGGTTGGTCAGAGCAGGAAGAATTGTTGGCTGGATTGCAGAAAGCAAGAAAGCCTCAATTCTAGTAGGTGGATATGAAGCCAAAGAGAGATTACAAGAAATCGAATCCGAAGGAATGTGTCGCTACGAAGCTACAAGTTATTCAATGGCTGGGCTTGGAAGTGTTGCAGAAGTAATTCCCGAAGCTTTTGAGCATCCCGCTGATAGACAGGGTTTACTGCCTAGAGGAGATTCTGTTGAGAGATTATTATCTAGAGATTTATCGTCAGTTTTGTCTAAGTTAGTTGAAAACGTTACAGTTAGAGGGGCGATTGCTGTTGATGCGGGAATGCTTATTGATTCTGCAGGAGAGTTACCAACAGATGCTGAAACACTTGCCAGAGAAGTTGGAACAACTTTGGAAGGAAGGGAGCAATTAGCCACCGGGCTAGGTCTTTCAAATAGTGGACATTGGACACTACATACTGGAGATGGAGCACTATTACTAGCCCAAACTGGAGAAATCGCTATCGCCGTTTGGACTGAAGCTAATGCTGATCATTCAGTTATTGTCAATTCAGCTGCTGCTACCCTAGACGGAGAGATTCCTCCAACTGGAGGAATTGGACAAGCATTACCAGATGGTTTTGTTTTACGAGAAGGTAAAGGCGGTAGTGATGCAATACTTTCAATGATGGGAGAAGCGATCAAGGAAGAAGTAACAGGACACATTCAGTCTGGCAAATCATCAAAAGCAGTGTCATTAGTCTTGTCAAAGGGAATTCCAGTCGCAATCTATGCACCTTCATGTGAATCATTTGAAGAGGCAGTTTTGGGACTTACTGAAGCGAAGCGCGTAATCAGATTACATAGGCTACCTGCAGGAACAATAGTTACAAGAGAATCAGGGACAGTTCATGATTTCTCATTGGCCTATTTTAGAGATCTTTTAGCGACAGTTAGAACTAGATCTGAAAGCCGAAGAGCGAATTTGAAGAACAAACTTGACAATTTAATCGGATTCGAGATAGGAATGGAGATTTTCCGTCAGCACAGGAGTAAGTCAAAATTCAAGGATACAGTTGAAGATGTCAGTTCTGGTTTAGCGAGTATCGAAGTCACTCCAGCTCCAGGAATCGATGCGGGGCTGAGAAGAAGATTAGAATCTGCAGAATTAAGAATCGATGAACTGAAAAAAGAAAAAGCAGTATTAAATTCTAAACTAAGTGAATCTGAAACATCGAGAAAGGCTGCTGAAATCCGATCTAGAGAGGCAACTGAAACAAGAAATATCCAAAGCGAAAAAGTCGAAAATGTTAATTCAGAAATTAATTCAATGCAAATCGAGTTAGCTGAAGCACGAAATAGATGTGAAGATGCAGAACAACGTGCTGAACGGTTGGTTAAGAGAGTCAACGAATTGGAACATCAGATTAGTGAAAGGGCTTCTGAATTAGCCAAAGCACTCGGTGAATCAGGTTCTAGTGAACAATTAAGGCAGTCGATTGAAGAATTATCACTCAAGGAAGCTGAACTGAATTCTGAACTCAATTCATCGAGTGAGAACCTAAGTAAAGTTAGACAGCAGTTAGAGGATGATGAACGTAGATTGAGAGTTTTACAAGAGCAGGTTTCAGCGACTAGAGAAAGATATGCCAGAGCTCAATCCGAGGCAATGCTAGAAGAAGAGAAAATAAAAACCAGTCGTGCTGAACTAGAAATTCTAGAATCCGAATCAAAAGTTGCTCGTAGAAGAGCTGAAGATGAAAGAATTAGGCTAAATACCGATGAAGCAAGACACGCGCAGGTACAAGCGGAACTTAGGGAATTAATGCAGGAAAGACGTGTTGTACTCAGAGAGTTGGGAGACTTAGGTGCTAAGCGAGGTCATTCAGAGGCTGAACTGGCTGCTTTGGTTGACAAGGCCGAACAGTTATCGCAAGCCCATGAGGAAGCATTAGCGGATATCCAAGAAGCAGAGAGGATTAGGGCAAGGTTAGCCGAGGAACCACTTGCCCAAGCACTGCTGGATGATGCCTCATCATTTGATGGCCTTGCACCAGTATTAGAGAAACTTGAGAGAGCGCGAAGTCTTGGTTATTCAGTAACACTCCTTGATAGAGCCGTCGAGAGGTCGTTACAGGTTATTCAAACCACAGTAAATCATGTAGCAGCAACCCCTAGACACTTATTATCGAGCGAAGTTATGGAACTGTTAGAAAGGCAAGTTCCTCAAACCGCCGGAGCAGTCAGAGGTCTCTCTAGATGGTCGGTTCAACAACGGTTAGAACATCAATTAGGAGAAACGGTTGGGAATTTAGTTATCGACCTTGAGCGTTTGTTGGAGGATTACGATCGGTCAATCACTATGCTTAGAAGATTGAGAAATGTTCTCGAGCAACTCGTTAGATTGGGCGCTCCACCTCATGAAGTAGAAACTTTGATGTCGAATTGTAATCGACCTGAATCTCTGCCACATATTGCTCAAGCAACGAGAAAATTGATTCAAATCGCTTTAGATGATATCTATCTGGAAGCAGACCAAAGAGATGCAGGAGAAGCGATTTCTCTAGAAGAAACCGCTAGGGTTCTAGAAGAATTAATCACTCAATTAGACGCCTCGGGATTAGCTAGCGGAACGCCGCAGGGATTACTGTGGGATTTCCAGCGTGATGGTTTACTACCGTATGAAAGAGAAACAATTGATCCCGCCCAAAAGACACCCATTGACGAAGAAATGGTACAACACATGGAATCAAATCTATCCGGAGACACTGTGATTGAAGATTCTGTTGACAAACAACCGGTTCTTGATGAAGAAGGTTGGGAAGAATTGCAAGCGCCGGTTGACGATTTACCTGCTGATGATTATACGGTTTCTGAAGTTGAACCATCACAGACTATCAGTGATAATGATGAAAGAGCAGAATTAGAAGCCGAATTAGCAAAAATAGATGCTTCTTGGCAGCACCGAAGTGAACCTCTTGAAAGAGAGGTAGATTCAGCCTTGAAAGACCTTGAATCTAAGTTATCAGATTTGGACATGTAGGGATGTTTATGTCCGAAGCCGAAGCGATGACAATTGTTGGACGCAACGAAAAAATAGGCAAAACTTATCCTATGTATATTGAACGTATTTTACTATTATTGGGAGTAATATTTTACATTTTTACTTTCTCTAGAGTAAGCGGTCAATTTGATAATGATTTGATTGGTATACTTATTTCATTGACAGTTTACCCATTTATTATTCTATTTACAATTGAAGTTATTGGCAGAATAATACAACGAATGCACACTGATTAATCAGATTTCAATGAACTCTTTTTCTGTACTAACTACGTTATCTGAAGGTGTTCTTAGGGAATAAATCAATCCCCAGATTCTCTGCCATGGTATCAAAAATCTGAATAATGCCATTATAGAAAGGAACATTATAGCAGAAATGACCAACCCATAAGTCAATGATAATTCGATAGATTCTGAGATTTGTCCCGCCCATTGACTACCTGTAGAATCACTAACTAAACCTAGCAGAACGCTGTGGAATCCTAAAGCAACCATGGTAGCAATTCCAGTTAATCCTAAGAAACCAAATGTATGCTTCAAGTGTGTATTTAGCATATTATCCATTTGTTGCACATATTCCGGATCTCTCTTACATGACTCAGGAAGTCTGAAAGCATATTCTAAATAACGGATGACTCCGAACGCTGACTCTTGGAAAACAAGAATAAGAACCGCTATTAGAATTAAATCAAATTGTTCATTGGTAACAAGTTTTAATCCGAAAAGTCCTATAGTTGGGGCCGACACTTGAGATTCTAAGGTTGCTAAGGCGCCTCCATAGTCTCCTAGTTGGGATTTAATCAATGGGAAAGTAAGGATTGCATGAATTCCCAGGAACAGTAAAGTAAATCCAATAGCCCAAGCAATTGAGCGCCTTGATAGCCCCCAAATTCCTCTAGATCCCATGATAACAGGTAATAGATATACAAACATAATCAATACAGACATAATCATCAATAGAGGCCATTCAAGCGTCTCCAATTCTCCACTATCTGGAAGTCTTAAATCAAAGGAGAATAGCATTCCAGTGACCCAAGAGAATAGTAGTCTTCCAACTAACATTGTGATTAAAGTAATAATGAATGCTAGTTTAATTCGTTGTTGAGTTTTTGGTGTTTGAAATGCAATTAGCGCCATAATTCCACCAATCGCTAGCCCAAGAACTAGGGGAACGAAAAATCTAGCTAATCCAGTTCTTCCTTCTCCTGTGAACCAGTCGTTCAGCGGCAATTGGTCTCCGATTAATAATTCAATAGAGTCGAATAGCATCGTGTGGTCAATAGATCCAACAACATATGTAGAGACCACTTCCAAGTACATTCCTACTAATGCAACTGTCGCTACAATCTGTAAAGCGATTATTTGCCATTGTTTTCTGAGGGTCTTAAGATGCAGTGTTCGAGCTCTAGCATTGCCAGAAATCGTCACATCAGTTTGTAATCCAACCTCATCAGCCATCTTAATACCCCCTAACCTGCATCAATGCTTGAGATAAGTCCATGTCAGGCATCCAATCGATTACTTGAGCACCAGAACCAGCCAATGAAGTAAGCCTATTTTGTCTTTCGAGTTTGAGAACTTCATATGACATTCTTGGAATTCTACTGACCAATCTTTCAAAGTCGATGCTAGAAGGAGAGAGAACAGTTACTTCATGACCTCTTCCAACCAAATCTCTAACGGCTGCTGGAATAGTTCCATCGCCTTCACATGAAGATATTACAAATACCGGACTACCTCTACTGAATCTACCACTGAGTGAATTAGTAACTGCTTGTAATGGCATTTCTCCTTTAGCCGCAACACCAGATAGTGCACTTAGAATCTTGAAATATTGCTTGTCACCGGTATCTGGAGGTAGATAAGACAATTTTTCATCATATATCGCTAATGCAACAGAATCTCTTCTCTTTAAGAAGAAAGCAGCGAGACTTGCAGCAGAAACAGTGCCCATTTCTAATGGATTTTTCAAAACAGTACCTATCCTGGATATATCTCTACTGTCTAAAATTAGATATAAATCGGTTACAGCATCACGACACTTTTCATTTACCATCAACTCTCCAGTTCTTGCAAAAGCCTTCCAATTAATATTTTTGAACGGATCTCCAGGCACATACTCTCTAAGAGAGTAAAATTCCGAACCTTGGCCCGGAGTTCGAAGCGTAGTCGCTCCTGTATACATTTTGGGAGTACGTGAGCGTAGAAAAGCATCTTCGATTTCTTTAATTTGCGGGAAAATCACGATGTCGCTATGGTGATCGACGTACATTTCATCTACTCCGAGATTGAATGTATTTCTTGACCTAAGAGAAACAGGTCCAATCGAGTAATGACCCCTTAGAGGACATCGTAAAACATAACGAATTCGAGCGCTCTCGCCAGGACTCAAATTAAGCCTCATATGATTTAATCCACTTCTTAATTTCATTTCATGTGGAATGTTATCATACACCTCAAGTAACTGAGTCTTACGATTTGAGCGATTTGTGATGACCAATTCAACGTAAAGGTCATCACCTTTGTACAGATTATCAGCAGATAAGGTCCTTTGAACCTCCACGTCACCATGGCCTGAAATCCAAGAATTTACCACAATAAATGCAATTAACGCAAGACCTAAAATCATCATTTGATTATTAGAAATCATCATTCCAATAAGGATTAGAGCGACTCCTCCGGTGAATGTAAATGCAGCCTTACGTGTCCACATAATATCCCCTCACTTTCGCCCCCAAGCTTTTATCCGTTTAACAACAGATACCGTTTGTTCCAACGAATATTTTCCTGGCTCAATGGCAAATTTAGCTAGAATTGGGTCGTTGATTAGTCCAACCAACTCCTTAGCAGGCATTGCGTGAAATTCTTCTCTAGTAAGTCCATTTTGATTTCTAACCTTGGAGAGGAAAACTTGTCGTATTTTTTCGGTTTTAGAATAATAAGGATAGCGATTAGCGTCTCCAAACCCGTAATAAATTATTGAGAAAACATGTCTCCATTGGTCAGGATCTTTTTTCTTGATCAGTACTGCTTCAAAAGTTATGAAAAGAATTAGGAATAAAACCAGCATTGCCAAACCTTCGCCTGTAAAGTATACCAGCAAGAAATATATTGTGTTGTATGAATCGGCAAGTATAGCATTTTGCGGGTGCCTAGACTCATCGAAAATAACCATTGCATTTTCCGAGGCCTTACCATTTTCATCTTCTAAATTTGACATTAATGCTTCAGCAATAATATCTAATGCCCACTTTCGATTATCATTTTCTGGAATACACTTTTCGTTTTTACTAACACAGTCGTTTTCGCCGTATTCACCTTCTCCAAATCCATTATAGTCATAAATTGCATTTATCAAAGGGGAACCGTCAGCTACAAAAATTACTCTTCCACCTTCATCTGGATTACAAGTTACTTTAGCACATGCTTCTACACTAAGATTGAATTTACCATATAGGTCAGGCGTTTCATCATTTTGTTCATTGCTTACCCAAATCTCTCCATCACCATTGACGTCAATACTTGCTTCATTACTTGTTACAGCTCTAATTGAAATCTCAGAAAGCGGATTAGTATTACTAGGGATTAGTTCTAGGGAAGTGATATTATTCAATAGCACTCTATATGTTCCATTGTAAGAAATCGCTCCGTTCTCCCAATGATGCATGCATACCCCTGCATCCTCGAAAGGCATTACCTCGCCATCTAACAACGCGCATGGGTGAGCGCTCAAAGGAGCGTCGACATTAGCCCATCTTTCATGAGTGGATAGTGTTTCAACATCGATTTGACTACCGTTCATGCTACAAGGAGTTGCTTGTACACACATCCAAACATAGTCTCTATTCAAACTGGGCTCATATGTTGTATCGTATAGTTGATATCCGCTATATCTTACTCCAAATGCCTCAGCAATTGAGCCGGCGAATCCATAGTCTTCTAGAATTACCGCAGTGCCACCATTTTCCACAAATTCAACTATAGCATCTATTTCTGAGGGGGAATATCCGTCCTCTGAAGCAATGGTAATGAATCCATCTTCATCAAATTGCGGTAGTGAAAGAGTATCGCGTTCTACTCCGGCTACGATATATGTTGTGTTACGGGGATCTTCAATGTCTGCTAGTAGGAGCGGGCTGCTAACCAAGGAACGAGTTTCAATACCCATATTTTTGATATCTTCTCTAAAAGCAGACATATCATTCCAGTCATCATCATAGGCAGAAAGTTGATTTGTATTCGAGAGATTAACAAAATTACTCAAAATCATCAGTAAAATGATTCCCATTACTGCCCAAAAGGCTGCCTGTAAGCCGAATCTACGGTAATTGAAATCTCTCCAATCTGCCATCAACTCACCTACTGGAACATAATTCCGACAAACCACGTGTAACACTTAGTTTAGAATGTTGTCTTTTCTTGAGAGCAAAATGCTCATACTAAATTTGTAAAAATCACTTGTTCAAGTGGATTTTTTTAGAGAATCTAGAAACATCGTTTACCGGCACTTTCACTTTACCATTTTCGTGTTCCCAAGGGAGTAAAGTTGGATTCAAATCACCTTCAATAGTCACAATAATTGTAGTTATTGAACCAGATTGAACATCAAAAACAATATCAGTCATTTTGCCCAGTGTTTCATTGTGTGAATCAACAACGTCTTTTCCAATCAATTCACGAGCAAAAATAGCCATTATACTTCCCTCTGCTGGTATTGGAGAATTAATTCACTCCTTGAATGCGTCGATAGATTATCATCAAATCACATTGTTTCCATGCCATGCCCGAAATCTCGAGATCGCTTTATGTTAGACATTCCCGAAGTCAACCTTGTTTCCATCTTTTGATAATATTCTAACATTTCGGGAGTTACGGTCGGTCTAACACGTCCAATCGCTTCTTCAAAGTGAGATTTCGTAACTTTCTTTTTATTTGCACGCATACAAATCAAGGCTGCTTCTCTGCACACTGCTTCAATATCAGCGCCAGTAAACCCATCTAGTCCACCTAAAATATCCTTGATGGAGAATTTAGATAGAGGCATTCCTTGACAATGAATATTGAAAATGGTTTCTCTAGCACCAATATCTGGAGGAGGAACGTGTAAAACTCTTTCAAATCTTCCGCTTCTGAGTAAAGCTGGGTCGATCATTTCTGGTCTATTAGTTGCTGCAACAACAATAACTCCATCTAGAGATTCAACACCATCCATGCTGGCAAGCAGTTGATTTACAACTCTATTAGAAACGTCGCTTCCTTCGGAAGCAGATGATGAACGCATATTAGCAATTGATTCAAATTCATCTAGGAAGATTATAGATGGAGATGATTGCTTTGCTTTCTTGAAAATTTCTCTAACAGCGCGCTCAGATTCACCAACCCATTTAGAAATCATCTCAGGTCCTTTGATACTGATAAAATTTGCTTGAGCTTCATTGGCAATAGCTTTGGCAAGTAGTGTCTTTCCAGTACCAGGTGCGCCAAAGAGAACTATCCCTCTTGGAGGCTTAATTCCAAAGTGATTGAATAATTCTGGTTTTGTCAAAGGCCATTCAACCGACTCTTTGAGCCTGTTCTTAACATCTTCGAGTCCACCTACTTCATCCCAAGTCACTTCAGGAACTTCAACATAGATTTCCCTAAGTGCAGATGGTTCAATATCTTTGATTGCATCTTTGAAGTCAGCCATACATACTTCCATTTTTTCCAAAACTTCCGGTGGAATGGTTTCTTCATCTAGGTCAATTTCGGGAAGATATCTCCGCAATGCTTTCATCGCAGCTTCCCTAACAAGCGCAGCTAAATCTGCACCTACGAATCCATAGGTATTATCGAGAATCCATGTTATCTCAAAGTCATCCGAAATTGGCATTTGTCTTGTATGTACGTCCATGATTTCGCTTCGACCTTCGCGATCTGGAACACCAATCTCAATTTCTCTGTCGAACCTTCCAGGTCTTCTAAGAGCGGGGTCTAGTGCATCTCTACGGTTAGTTGCTCCAATGACAACAACATTATCTCGTCCTTGCATTCCGTCCATTAGAGTTAGCATCTGTGCTACAACTCTTCTTTCAACTTCCCCACTTACATCTTCTCTCTTAGGGCATATTGAATCTATTTCATCAACGAAAATAATGGCTGGGGAATTTTCACTAGCTTCATCAAAAATTTCTCTTAACTGTTTTTCAGATTCTCCGTAGTATTTACTAATAATCTCTGGCCCATTGATACTCTTGAAATGGGCATTTGTCTCCGTAGCAACAGCCTTGGCGATCATTGTTTTTCCAGTACCGGGGGGTCCGTGTAGTAATACTCCTTTGGGAGGATCGATACCTAGTCTTCGGAAAAGTTCTGGATGTTTTAGAGGTAACTCGATCATCTCTCGAACTTTTTGTAATTGTTGTCCAATTCCTCCAACATCTTCGTAAGTGATTCCTTCGGATTGACCAACATCATCATCATCGATTGCCTCATCTTTGATTACTATGTCAGTTTCTTTGGTAACTTTCACGACGCCTTTGGGAACTGTTTGAATGACAGCGAAAGGCAGAGCTTCTGCAAAAAGTGTCATACCAGGAATAAAAATTCTATCGCCTTGAACAACTGGTCTGTTGGATAAACCTCTTCGGGCGAATCCTTCGATACCTGGCCCAAATTTCACTTTCTGCTTGTTAGCCATTACTGGGGAAATGACTAGTTTTGTGCATTCTTTCGCTTCGACTTTAGTAACAGTGACTTTGTCTCTTAGACTAACTCCTGCATTTTTCCTAATTATTCCATCAATTCTAATTATCGCCATTTTATTATCTTCAGGACGGCTTCTCCAGTAAATAGCAGCTGTAGACCTTTTTTCACCTTTAATCATCACAATATTTCCGGGTTTCAAATCAAGCCCACAGTCGCCAGAAATTCTAGCTCTACCATGGCCAACATCGGAAGGTATTGATTTTTCAACGGTTAGAGAAATTGACTCTTCATTATCTGACATGAAATCACTCCTTTACACACGTGGCTGAACATCTCTAATTAATACAGTCGGATAATCTGCCTCAATACTCTATAATTTCGACCTATCTTAAACCCTGCCAATTTATGAAATTTTTTACTGTCTATCCGACCATCATATTCAAGAGATGGACTAGATTGGCCCAATCATGGTTCACGTATTAGAAGCCGGATTAAAATTTTTAGACAACAATAACCCGAATGGAAAGCCTTGCGTAGAAGGATTCAACATAATTAATGGGCAATTAACAAAAGCCAGCGATGGAAGCACGTTCGAATCGATTAACCCAGCAATATTATCGGATAAACTCGGGGAATTTCCCCTTTCTACTAGAGAAGATGTTCATTCCGCTTTAGATGCGGCTCACGCAGCATTCCCGGGTTGGGCGGCTACTCCTGCTCCGACCAGAGGTCAGATAATCGGAAATATGGGCAGGCTATTGATGGAACACAAAGATGCTATTGTCGCTTTAGAAACCAGAGAAATAGGAAAGACACTAAAAGAATCTGCAGGTTCAGTTCAAGAAGCCATTGATACTTGCCTTTTCTTCCAATCCGAAGGTAGGAGACTCTATGGTCAAACAGTTAATTCAGAACTACCTGACAAAGAATTGTTCACATACAGACGGCCGTTAGGAGTTTGTGGAATTATCAATGCATGTAACTTTCCCGCTGCAGTTCCATTTTGGAAAATTATACCAGCGTTGATGTGTGGAAATACTTGTGTTTGGAAGAGTCCACAAGATGCCCCGCTGCTTTCCTTCGCCCTTGCTAGAATTATGCATCAAGCAGGTTTGCCAGACGGAGTCGTAAACTTAGTTCATGGCAAAGGAAGTGGGGCGGGACAATACCTTGTTGATGCAGTAGATGAAGGTCGTGTAAATAAGATTTCATTCACTGGTTCTACCGAAATTGGTAAGATGATTGGAGAAGTATGTGGCCGAAACTTAGTGTCTTGTTCGCTAGAATTGGGTGGTAAAAATCCGTTGGTTGTAATGCCTTCAGCAGATATTAACAATGCAGTAGAGGGTGCATACTGGGGTGCTTTTGGTACCGCAGGACAAAGATGTACTTCGCTGGGTAATCTAATTCTTCACAAAGACATCTATGATGAGTTCATGGAGAAATTCATGGCCAAGGTAGAAGCAACCAGAATTGGAGATTCACTGGTTCATGATGGAGTCCTTTATGGGCCAATGCTATCAGAAAAATACGCTAAAGATTTCTTGGTCGGACTTGAAATGTGTAAAGCTTCCGGAGCTCGTCAAATTTGGGGCGAAGGAAGAATTACCTCAGAAAGTAAACCGGTTAATTTCCTAAGTGATGCTGAGCAAGGAGTTTACATGTGGCCACACGTATTTGTTGATGTTACCGAAGACATGGAATGTTTCCATGAGGAGGTATTTGGACCTGCAGTAACTGTTTGTAAAGCTGAAGATTTCGAACACGCACTTCATCTTGCTAATGCAAGCCCATACGGGTTATCAAGTGCAATTTACACCAATGATCGTTTAGAAGCATACCGGTATAAGACTGGGATAAAAGCTGGGATGACAGGAATCAACAACAGCACCACTGGTGCTGAGGCTCACCTTCCATTCGGTGGAGTTAAGGGCTCAGGTAATGGGACTAGGGAATCTGGAATTTGGGTAATTGAAGCATATTCTTACTGGCATGCAGTGAATGATGAGTTATCAGGAAAACTCCAACTTGCTCAGATGGACGTTGATGAAATTGAGATGGTTGAAGCCGAAGTTAATTGGACAGAATTAGCCTGATTTGCAGATAGAATTTAGATGATTTGATACTAGATTTGAAATAGCAAAAAAATCCACTTACATTTATCGAAGGAATGCTTCGCATCGGGTGATTATTTTGGTATCAATTTTTCTTGCTAGTGAAGAAAAACAAATATCATACGTAGAGAAATTGGAATCAGCATACCTTGAGTGCGAATCAATTTCAAAAAATGCATCTAGTTCCTTTTATCGCTCGTTCAGGCATTTACCTCCTGTCAAAAGAAAAGCAGTAAATGCTCTCTATGCGTTTTGTCGAAGAGTCGATGATATTGTTGACGGCGATTGGTTACCAGACGCTGATTTATCTCATCTTGACAAACTAGCCGAAGAGAGGATTATTGAATTATCCAATCTCAATAACTGTAAGCCTGCCAATAAGGAACCAGGTCACACAAATAGAGTTAAGGCATTGCTCTGGTTCAGAATAAACCTTGATAAAATTGATAGTGGCGAGTTAGTAGAAGAACCAATTTTTATAGCGTTAGCAGATTCTATCAATCGCTTCTCAATTGAAATTGACCACCTAAGAGATTTAATTTCTGGAATGGAAGATGACTTGTATGAAACAAATTATTATCGCTTTGAGGACTTAAGACAATACTGTTACAGAGCAGCGTCTACGGTTGGGCTTTGTCTTGTGGAAATTTACGGATATGACGATCCAAATGCAAGAAGGCATGCCGTAGAAATGGGCAAATACCTGCAGATGGTTAACGTCCTGAGAGATATCCAAGAGGATCTCGACAGAAACAGGGTCTATCTTCCCTTGGAAGAATTAGCAAAATTCGGACTTACTAAGGACGATTTACACGATGAAAAGTTACCACAAAGTGAAGCTTGGCAAGAATTCATGAGACATTATCTCGCTCACGTAATGTCACACAGAAAGAATGCGATAGGGCTTCTTCCTCTTTTAGATAAGGATTCTAGATATTCGCCTTCGCTAATGTGCGCTGCTTATGATGCTATATTGGAAGAGGCAATGAAAAGAAATGGTGATGTTTTATCTAGAAGACTGAAAATGAGTTTTTATCGAAAGTTGCAATTTGCACTAGGAGTAATTAGAAAACCTAGAGTAAATCTTTTGTCTAATCAATTTAGATGATATTGTAAATTCCAATTTCATCACAGTGGTGTTTTGATACCGATTGCTCTGACAATACACCAGCCTGCTTTTGCTTCAAAAATTGCAAATGCTCCACCGAAGGCAATAGCTCCTACCGCATACCACCACATAGATGAGGAAATAACTCCCATTATAATCAATAATCCAAGTACAGCAGCAAAAGCAATTGCCATAATCCCAGTTATCAAACGTGCTAATTTTCCTTTTGCCCCTATATTACATTCCATATTTTCATCTCCACAATCCTAAACTATCTCTAAGAGCAGACTCTAAGTCTGAATGTTCGAATACATATCCTGATTCAACCAATCTTTCAGGAATTATCTTGGTACTTTCTGTTGTTAACGACACGCCCATTTTTCCAAATAAGAACCAAATAGCGAATGGAGGAGTTGGAATAAATGCTGGCCTTCGCAAAACCTTGCCTAAAACTTTTGCAAATCTTTTTTGCCTAACAGGCTCGGGTGAACCTATGTTGTAGACACCTTCACATTCTTCAGTCATCATTAGGTGATGCATCGAATAAATCTGATCGTCCATGGATATCCAAGAATACCATTGTCTTCCTCTGCCGATTGGGCCTCCTCCGCCTAATTTTGCAGGTAGTAACATTTTTCCAAGTGCACCTCCAGTGGCATCAAGAACAATTCCAGTTCTCAGGTTTATTGTTCTAACACCGAAGTCTTTCACACCGTTGGCTGCTTGTTCCCAATTTTCACAAATTCTTGGTAAGAAACCTTCACCCAACTTAGAATTTTCAGTTAAGACCTCGTCACCTCTTTCACCGTACCAACCCATTGCACTTGCAACCATGAATAATTCAGGCTTCTTACTCAAATTACCGATTGTTTTTGCTAGTAAACTAGTACTATTTACTCGGCTATCTTCAATCAACTTCATTCGTTTCTTTGACCATCTCTTGTCTCCGATTCCTGCTCCGCCTAGATGGATAATTGTATCAAACCCTTCGATTTCTTCAGGGTTGATTTCATTCTTATCAGGTAGCCACTTGATTTCCTTTTCGCCTTTTTTAGTGTCTCTTCTAACCAGTCGCCAGACATCGTGACCACCGGTGTCGAGAAAAGCAACAAGTTGTCTTCCAATTAATCCGGAAGAACCTGCAACTAAGATTTTTTTCCTAGGCAGGTGAGCGAATTGTGCGTGGCGTTCTAGATCTCTTTCTAATCGTATTTGCCTAGCAAAAAACATTCTCTCAATTCTTTTTCTAACCATTTTACCTGCTACAATTTTGCCTAAGAACCCCATAGGAAGTTTGTAGTTTACTTTGTCGATAACATAAGTAGAACCATCATCATTTTGGGTAAACTGATGTTTATGATGCCAAGATTTGAAGGGGCCTTTGAGCATATCATCTTCGAATGAATGTGGAGGGTTATATTTGGAATGTCTAGCGATCCATTTCATTTTGATAGGACCCATCGGAAATCTGAATATTCTTTGAGCACCTTCTTCTAAGGTGTCATCGGCTCTAACTTCTTCAGCAACCTCCCAAGGGGGCATTAATCTTCTAAATGAGCCCTTTCTTTCATGCCAAGCAAAAGTATCTTCCACGTTGGCCTTGACATGTGTCTTGTGCTCGTAGTAAATGCTCATTCTATCTGCCCCTAAATTGTTGAAGATATGGTTTTAGTTTGAGTTTCTTCTTGGTATTTTCTGAAGACATGTATCTGATTTTTCCAAATATGGCTCTTTCCGGTCCCCAAGCACGGTCGTGACGACCTAAGACCCAAAAGATTCCGGTGTATGAGTTGGGATCTCTGCCATCAAGTGCATATTTATCATTGAGTTGAATCATCCATTCAACTGCTTGTTCAGGAGTTTGTGCCCATTCGAGAATTCTCTTGCCCCATAGCATTCTAAGATAGTTATGAATTATTCCGGTCTGAAGTAATTCTTGCTGAGCTGCATTCCAGACTTCGTCATGAGTTTCGGCATTTTCTATTTGTTCAAATGTGTATAACATTCTTTCATCATCCGAATGTTCTGAAAGAGTTAATTTGGCCCACTCAGGAATCGATGAATACTTGTTATGATCGGTGTTGTGGTATGCGTTGTTGAATCCTAATTCTCTCCAAGTAATTATCTGGTCTAGGAATGATTCAACTCCTGCAGGAAGCCCCCACCACCCTTCTCGAGAACCTTTTCTATAGGTTGTGATATTCTCTGGTGTCCATTTCTCCGAATCTAGAATTCTACTAACAATTTCGATAGAAGATATATGGCCAAAGTGTAACCAGGGGGAGAGTCCGCTTACCGATGGTTTTTCGATATTATTTCTATCAACATTGTATCGATGCAATCTGTTTTTCAAGAAAACTGTAAGTTTTTTCGAAGCCGTGGTCACTCCACCTCTGGCTTGTCGAACGGGTTGAACATTATGATCAATGTCGATTGTAGAAAGTGCTTTCTTACCGGTTGAACCGCCCTCAGAACATCTCCACAACCATTCGTATGGAGGAATCTTGACGGAGCAGTCTTCGATTATAGATTGATACATCTCATCGCTGATTGAATAATCATAATCTGGGTTTAGTGGTACTTTCTTCGGCCACGTGTCTCTACATCTTGAGAAATTTGCATGTATGAATCTTCTGAAACTGTGCGCTGTAGAGAAAGCACTGCTAGTCCAAGACATAGGAAAAACACCATTAGAATCCACAGCAATTACCTTTCTGTCCAAAGATTTTCCAGCAGCTTTTGTCGCTGATAGCGGATAATAAGTAGGAAAATCATCCGTCACGACTAAGCAGGCTCTTTTTGCTAGAGTCTTCAGCAACCCCATCGGACCACTTAGAGGAGTTTCAACCCAAGGGATGAAACGTATATTTTGTTCTCTGAAGGCGTTGATATTCTCTACCATTCCTTGTATAACGAAGGATGTAATCCTGTCATTAGCAAATTTATGGCTCGTAGAGATTTCTTCTATAACTAGTAATGGTTTTCCGTATTCTTCGGCTACTTTGGCTGCATACTCTAAAGATGCATTGTAATTTAACCGACGGGTTGCAATCATCCAGTACAGGATGTATTCGCCTTCAGTAAAAACTTCCTTGTCGTTGACAGCTCTAATTCTGTCGTCTAGGTTAGTTTTCAATTAACTCGCCTCCTTTGTATAAGTGAAGTAGGTAAGGATGACCTTGTGACTTTGAGTAATCGATTATCGAAGGAGAAACATTAGTTCCGCAATTCATTGCAATTTCTTTCATGGTCTGACTAATCCAGTCTAAGTCTGACAAGTCTGATTTGTCGATGTACATAACTTGAGAAACTTCAGAACACGGTTTAGCGACTTGTTGCGGTTCAACTTCTATGTCATAGACAATGAAGATTGCAGGATGACCGTCAAGGATTTTTTCACGCATTGAATTAAGTCCTACAACCTTTCCGTCAAGACCACATTCTTCTTTGAGTTCTCTTAAGGCGGCATCTCTTGGTAATTCTCCAGGATCTACAAATCCCTTTGGCAATCCCCACTTGCCTTTGAAAGTACCTTGGGCCTCTTGTACAAGTAAAATTTTGTTGTCTGAATAGACTAACGCAGCGACGCCTAAATCGCACGACAGTCTCTTCATGTCGCGATATCAACTTAGTTCACCTATAAAGCGGTGTTTTGTTTCATGCAAGGAAATAAACATTTCATTATAACCAAATGTACATTTCTATTATCATGGAGAGCAGAACCATTGACCCGATGAAAATTGAAGCAGACGCCAATCTACCTACAGAATTTGGAAATTTTAGGATTAGAGTGATGGTAGACAAAAAAGGATTTGAACACGCCATCTTTTCAGTTGGCCTAGACGGAGAAAACAATCAAGATAAAATACCCCTAGTTAGAATACACTCCGAGTGCCTTACAGGAGATGCTTTTACCTCTTTGAAGTGTGATTGTGGTCCACAATTAAAACTCGCAATGCAGAAAATCCAAGAAGAAGGGTGTGGAGCAATCGTTTACATGAGACAAGAAGGTCGAGGAATTGGATTAAAAGAGAAAATCAGAGCATATGCATTACAAGACAGAGGATACGATACTCTTGATGCAAACACAGCCCTAAACCATCCTCCGGATGCCAGAGAATATTCCTTCAGTGCTAAAATGCTAAAGAGTATAGGAGTAACTAGAATTAGTTTGATGACCAACAATCCATTGAAAATCCAAGGATTGCTCGATAACGGCATTTCAGTCGTAAATAGAATTGAGCATATTGAGGGCATGGGCAAATTTAATCATAATTACCTAGCAACAAAAGCCAAGAGAATGGGACACATTCTCCCATTTGTTTTCAATGAATAACATTACTAGGTTAGACCTTGAGGCTTAGTCATGTCGAATCAGTTAGTCGGTCAAAGTGCACCAGACTTTTCACTTAAATCAAGTACTGATGAAGTCGTTAAGTTATCCGACTATGACGGTAAATGGAAGGTTTTATTCTTCTATGCTCGAGATGGATCTCCTACGTGTAAGAGAGGTTGTTTGAATTTTAAAGAGCAGTATGAACTATTTCAATCACTAACTCCTCCAGTAGAAATTATTGGTATTAGTGAAGATACTGTTGAAGACCATCGTAGATTCAAGGAAGAACTTGGGTTACCATTCCCACTTCTCAGCGATCCCGAAAGAGAAGTTGCTGAAGCATATGGTGTTCCTCTATTTCTTGGACGATTTCCAGGCAAGTCTTCATTTTTAATAGACCCAGATAGAAAAATTCACTATTGCTATGATTGGTTGTTCAGGCCAAGAAGGCACGTTGCTAAAATTTTAGATACTCTTAGTAAGCTATCTTCCGGAGGAAAGTAAATGGATTGGACCGAACTCTTTGAAGAGGCTGGATTAAGCGATAGAGAAGCTAAGTCATTGGTGATTCTTTCATCTTCCAAAGAACTTAAAGCGAGCGACCTCGCTAAAAAACTAGGTACAAATCGCCTAGATGCATACAATTCACTTTCACGACTAACCCAAATTGGTTTGGTGAATGTCACGGCTGACAGGCCAATGAAATTTTCTTGCTCATCTTTGCCAGTATTGTTCAAGCGACTAATCAAGGACCAGAAATCTAGAATCGATAGAACTACCAAAGCATTTGAAAGTATAATGTCAGGAGCTAAAGACGACGTTCTTGAAAAGACCTCAGCTAGTGGAGAAAGTGATGCAAAATTTGCAGTTTTGAAAGGCAGAGAATACATTCAAAAGAGAATTGGAGAATTATCTCATGATGCTGAAGAGCAGTTAATCCTATTTTTGGGCAAGTTTGGAATTTTACACTTGTGTCGCTCGCCAGCCATTGAGGAGGTAAATTCAGCGGCTGAAAGAGGAGTAGTTGTCAAAGTCTTGTCTCAATTAGACCGAAGAACACTAAGATTTTTTGACCAGTTGCACGAATCCGTTGAAGTCAGACACTCGGATGAAATTAATTCTTTAGGAGTACTGCAAGATTTTAGTAACGTTGTTCAATTTTTATTTGTTGAATCTAATCCAGTTGGAAGGGGTAGGGAAGATGCAGCTCTTGTTGTCTCGTCCGAAGTTTTCTCAAATTCTCACCATGAATTTATGATGGCGGTTTGGAACAGAGCCGTCGATCTTGAAAGTGCTAAAAAGAGGTTCACTGAAGAAAGAATTGTCGATCCACTTAGACTGACTGTTGGAGAAGGTTCTTTTCTAGAACAATTTCGCGATGCACTCGATTTTAGCGGAGAGTTGCCCGATGAAGATACCCCGTTCAATCCTGAATCATTCCTTGAATCTAGTAAAGGAATTAATCAAGCGAGAGCCGCCTTACAAGACGGTAGCGTATTCAGTTTACATCAGCTAGGGATTGACATCAAAACCATGCTTCGACAAGTCGGACAACGAATTGGAGAAGAACTAGCCTTCAGTTTGAGAAATATTGAGGGCCATGTGGAGTTTTTGAGTGAACTGATGGATTGGTGGGAGTATGCAGGACTTGGAGAATTGGAGTATGATACTTCACCATTTTTCCATATCAAGGTAAACCTAACTCATCCACCGACCGATAAAGACGATGTCTTACCATTATGGGAATTAGATGATGGAATTATTGAAGGTGCTCTACTATCTAGATATCCAGAAGGAAGTAATGTCATAGTACGAAAAGAAGAAAATGAAGAGGATGACGAGTTGTGGAGATATACATTGATATTTGTTGATGATATAGTAGAAGATGAGGATTAAAAAAACATCAATTCATAAACCAAAACCCTGACTTGACTTCATGCGCCTTTTTACCTTTCTTCGCTTCATGCGGCAGATAACTAGGAAGAAGCCAGCTGACTTAGACTGGATTCAAAACCAAGGGTTGATAGCAGTAAAATTGGCTCAAATATTCGCATTGAGGCCAGATTTACTGGGTGAAGAGAAATGTCAACAACTACAACAATTGTATCAACATGCTGCATCTATACCTGCAGAATCATTGACTGAAACATTGAACTCTAAGGCGATTAAAAACTTCGCTGATAACTTTGAGTATATTGACCATGAGCCACTAGCAGCAGCATCAGTTGGACAAGTTCATCGCGCCACTTTGAAATCAGGCGATGAGGTTATAATTAAGTTCGTAAAGCAAGCTAATTCGAAGGTATTTTCTAAAGAAGTTAAGCGTATGAGGAACTGGCTAAAAATAATAATTTTATTTTCTCCTAGGCTTAGAAAAGTAGGTAATCCTCTTGCACTAATCAATCACGTTGCTGATTACACACTTAGAGAATTAGACTTACGAAATGAGATAAAAGGGGCAGAAGAACTGATGAAAATACAAAAAGATATTTCAAAAGATTTCCCCACCCCTTTGCTTAAATTTCCTAAATACTATCCTGAACTTTCCAACGAAAACGTACTGGTCTCCGAATTCATCGATGGCGATTCATTAGAGGATGGAATCGACAATAAGTCATTATCTTGGGATACTTTGCTCGACTTGTTTAGAATTCACGGTGCTTATTTGTTTGGAGTTGGAACTTTTCACGGAGACCTTCACCCGGGAAATTGTATTATAGACAAACGGGGCAATTTTGTATTCATCGATAATGCGGCTGTTTGTCATGCACCAAAAAAAGTTAGTAGGTCCCTATTCGTATTTTTTGAAAAACTCTCCCAACAGAAATTAGATGAGGCCTTCATTGCTCTACTAGACATGACTAATCAATACCCTTCAGAGAAAAAGATGAAGAAATATATGTCTAAAATGCATGAAATTTACAGGGACTTCGGTAAAAAACCAGTTGGTGAACAGAGTCTAACAAAAATAATGATGCAGACGGTTAGAGCCGCTGTTGAGCTTGCAGGTGCTGAATTTGGCGAAGAAGCATTCCCTATAATTCGCGCTCTGATGTATCTAGATGGATTGGTACTTAGAACACACCCTGATGTATATTTGATAAAATCAATGGGTCCATATCTGGAAGAATTTAGGGAAAAATTAGGTCTTGATTGAGTTGATTAAATGGCTCCTAAAATAGCTGTAATCGGTGCAGGAATTGGGGGACTGTATTGCACTAAATCACTGTTAAGTGATGGTTATGATGTAGAATTATTTGAGAAATCAGACAGAATTGGGGGTAGGATGAAGACTGATTTAGTTGAGGGTTTTCAATTAGATCACGGCTTTCATGTAATCCAAACAGGTTATGATTTAACAAAACAAATTATTGACTACAACCAATTATCAACTCGGGCATTTGAACCCGGTGCAAAGGTCATTCGTCCGTCAAAAAATAGCAGCCGTATATGGAGGCTTTCGGACCCTTTTAGGAGGCCGTTTAGTTCATTTAAGGACGCTTTCGGTTTTTTTGCATCTCCTTTTGACATGCTGAGAATTTTGAAGATTAGAAGACGACTTCTAAAGATGTCTGTTGAGGATATTTTTGCTAAAGGAGATATGACTACACAAGAATGGTTGCGCAATCAAGGTTTTTCGCAGTCCTTTATCAATAGATTTTTTGTCCCCTTATTCGGAGGCATTTTTTTAGAATCAGAACTTAGAACTAACGAGAGGTTATTCAAATTTGTCTTCCGAACTATGTCAAGAGGTGATATGGCTTTACCTAAAAACGGGATTCAAGCAGTTCCTAACTTTTTAGCAGCACAAATCCCAAACAAGATAATTCACTTGAATACAAAAGTGGATACATTCAGCAAGGATTCAGTAACCATAAACGGAGTTAGGAAAGGATTTGACGCAGTTATTGTTGCTTATGATAATCGAGAAAATTTGTCAACTAAACACGTTTGGACGGTTTATTTTTCTGCTCCAAAGTCACCATTAACAAGTAATCATATTATGTTAAACTCTGAAATTAAAAATGTCAAAAATATCATTTCGTATATTTCAGTCCCTTCTGACGTCCAACCGAGCTATTCACCTGATGATAGGTCATTAGTTTGTGTAACAGTAGTCGGCGATAAATGTGAAGCTCTAGGATTATTTAATGAAGAACAAGTTAAAGATAAAGTTACAGAAGAATTGCTTGAATGGTTTGGAGATTCTACATTAGATTGGTCACTAATTGAAGTGCAGCACATTTCTAATGCCCTGCCTGAAACGGATTCAGAGGTTTTTTTACCTAATTCTCCAGACTCGGAGTTAGAATATTTTTCTTGCGGCGATTATATGGTGCATGGGAGTGTTGAAGGTACGTTATTATCTGCGAAAAAAACCGTTGAACAGGTAAGGATAAAGTTAGCAACGAATGAAGGTTAAATAGTGTATAAAGACTAATTTGTACATGGAATTATACTGTTCTTTATATGCTTAGTCAAATTAAACATGTTATGCAAGATTCAAACAAACCTAGTGCGATAATCGTTGGTGCCGGACCAGGTGGTCTGGCAAGTGCTATGTTACTAGCCTATTCAGGTGTAGATGTAACCGTTATAGAAAAGGCTGAAAAAGTAGGTGGAAGGACCAGATTAGTCCATAAAGACGGGTATACATATGACCGTGGACCAACATTTTTTCACTATCCTGAAGTGATTGAAGAAATCTTTAGAGCCGTAGGCAAGGATGCCCATGAAGAATTGGGACTAATCCCACTAGAAGATCCATCATACAGATTGGTTTTTGGTGCAGGCGGACATATCGATGCTACCAGTAACTTAGATTTGATGACAGAAAGGATTAGAGAATTATCTGGTGATAAAAACGCTAAAGGATTTGAAAAATATGTCAAAGAGAATAGGAGCAAATTAAATCTTTCAAAAGCCTGTCTTCAAACCCCGTGGACTGGACCGTCGAATCTTCTTTCAAGGAGAGCACTAAGAGTTGCTACTGTACTAAAACCATGGGCTTCGGTTGCTGGAGACCTTCGTAGGAACTTTGATGATGAAAGAATCAGACTCGCCATGTCCTTTCAAACAAAGTATCTAGGAATGAGTCCTTTTCATGCACCGTCGTTATTCACTATTTTAGCATTCTTAGAATACGAACATGGAATATTCCACGCTAAAGGTGGATTAGGTTCAATCACGCCAAAAATTGCAAGCATTGCAGAAGAATTTGGAGCAAAGATACGTCTTAACACACCTGTAAAGCAACTAATTTACCAAGGTAAAGAAGTAGTTGGAGTAGAGTTAGAGGATGAAACGATTTATGCTGATAAAGTCGTTGTAAATGCAGATTTTGCCCATGCGATGACTACATTAGTTCCTGATGACAAGAGGAAGAGATGGTCGAACAAGAAACTAGAAAAGAAAGGATACTCTTGTTCAACCTTTATGCTGTATCTTGGAATGGACAAGACATATGATGACTTGCCTCACCACCAAATCTATGCCTCCAAGGATTATGAACAAAATCTTGAGGACATTACCAATCACAAGTTGACTTGGGAAGACCCTTCCTTGTATGTGCAAAATGCATGTGTTACCGACCCTGACCTCGCCCCAGAAGGTTGCTCAACACTGTATGTATTGGTTCCAGTTCCTAATCAGCATGAGTCAATTGTTTGGGATGATATTAAAGATCAATATAGAGATTTAGTTATTGAACAGATGGACAAATTAGGATTTGGGGATGTTAAAGAACACATAGTCTCAGAGACAATCGTCACTCCAGATGACTGGGGCTCTTCAGATATATACAGAGGAGCTGTATTCAATCTAGCTCATAACTTAGGACAGATGTTGTGGAGAAGACCTCAAAATCGCTTCGAAGAAGCCAAGAATTTGTACATTGTTGGTGGAGGTACCCATCCTGGAAGTGGTTTGCCTACAATATTCGAAAGTGCAAGAATCAGCAGCAAGTTAGTCTTGGCAGATTTGGGTCTTGATCCTGATTGGAACGGCGTCAGTAATTGGTTCGAGGACGTAAAGAAGCCAAAGGTCAAAAACCGTAGCAAAGTTTCCATTAACAGAAGTGTTCCCGGTGAAGGACATGCTGCGTAAGATACTTGTATTGGCCCTAACCATCTCCTTTCTATTACCTGGCTGTATCGAATCTAATTCGGTAATCGGAACAAAATATGATGAAATCCCACTGCGCTTGAATTTCGAAGCACAAACACTTGACAGAGCTGAGGATAACGGCAGTACATTTGAGTTGAAGAAAGAGTTGGAATCTTCTCCAGTGTTACTTTTGTGGGTAGGATCTAGTTGTTTTGGATGTCATGATTGGACTAATTTGATTCGAGAAAGCTTGGAAAACGGTTCTTTAAACAATTCAACACTTTCAATCGTCAGTGTTCACCGGTGGGCAAATTTAGAAGGTGAAGATGAAGTAATGAGGGCATTTGGTGAAGATACAAATGATTCCTCATACACTCCCTGGAAGATTGTAATGGCTAATGAGCAAACACCAGCATTAGAGTTTTTTTCTGACGAAAATACAGGCTACAATGTATACGAAGCATATGGTAATCCAGGTACGCCGACTTTACAACTGATAGGCGACAACGGGATTAAGATGTGGCAGTCAAAGAATTACTGGGCGAATACAACAATTTTACAAGAAATATGGGACACTGCATCTAAATTATAAAAATTTGATTTGCTACCTGAAACAATCAACCTCAAAGACTGCGAGTGTTAGCATTGCATTGCCCGCCCGTAAGGGTGAGCGGTGAGAGCTTTGGGTGAAGGCATAAAACTCCCAGTCATTAATGGACTTGGACGTACTGATAGAATCGACAAATGGTGGACTCAACCGTTGGTTATCGGTATTGGACTGACACTTGCATTAGTATACACTTTTTGGAGACTATTCATCTATTCGACCGATGGTACGATTTCGTACGGACTCGAAGGGAGTGTAGTCATGTCTCCAATATTTTCTCCCAACGTTCTGGAATGGGACTTATTTGGATTATCTTCATGGGACCACCCCTCTTGGGTCAATGCAGCAATTCTAGTCTTGTGGATTCCTTTTGGCTTCCGTGGGACATGTTATTACATGCGTAGAGTATACTATCGGACTTTCTTTGCAAGTCCTGTTGCGTGTTGGGTAGATGAACCCGAAATTAGTAAGAAAATAGGATACAAAGGTGAGAAGAGATTATTCATCTTCAACAATTTGCACAGATACTTCCTTTATGCTGCAATTATTATCCTACTGATAAAGTGGTGGGATGTAACTCACACTATGACCTTTGACGACGGAATTGGTATTTCTGTAGGTACCTTTGTTATGGGGATTGAAGCGTTCTTGCTTACCATGTATGTCACTTCTTGTCACGCTCTTAGACACCTTGCTGGTGGCGTTCTCGATAGATGGACAACAGGTATTAGCAAGTTTAGAGGTAAATTATTCGGTAAAATTTCAATATTAAATCGTTCTCATGGCTTCTGGTTTTGGACATCACTGATATTCGTATTTTTAGGCGATTTATGGGTTTTAGCAGTTTGTGAAGGCTATGTTAATGACTTCTCGTTTTTCGTAATTTGAGGTGATATGATGGTAGAAGATTACAAGAAATACGAATATGATGTGATAGTAATCGGTGCTGGTGGAGCCGGACTTAGGGCTGCTATTGAGGCTGCAAGAAGCGGTGCAAAAACGGCAATTATCACCAAGTCCTTACTTGGAAAGGCTCACACTGTAATGGCGGAAGGTGGATGTGCTGCTGCCTTACAAAATGCAGATCCTAGAGACGGTTGGAAAGTGCATTTCCATGATACAATGAAGGGGAGCAAGTGGCTAGCTAACTGGAGAATGGCCGAATATCATGCTAAAGAGGCACCTGATAGAGTTAGAGAATTAGAGCAATGGGGTGCTGTGTTTGACAGAACTCCAAGCAATCTGATAAATCAAAGAAATTTTGGAGGTCATACTTTCCCAAGGTTAGCACACGTTGGTGATGCAACTGGCCTTGAACTAATTCGAACATTACAAGAAAGAGGGATTCATGAAGGAATCGACATTTTCATGGAATATACAGTTCGTCACTTGTTGAAAGAAGGCGACAGAGTTACCGGCTGTGTTGCATATACTAGGGTCGAAGGAGACTTCCATGCCTTCTCTGCTAAGTCAGTAGTTTTGGCAACAGGTGGGATTACAAGAGTTTGGTCAGTGTGTTCTGGTTCATGGGAGTATACCGGTGATGGACACGCTCTAGCATTATGGGCTGGTGCCGAACTTAGAGATATGGAATTTGTTCAATTCCATCCAACAGGTATGGTTTGGCCACCTTCGGTACGAGGCATCTTGGTGACTGAGGGGGTTAGAGGAGAGGGTGGTAGACTCACGAATTCAGAAGGCTCAAGATTCATGTTTGATTATGTTCCAGAAATGTTTGCTGGCGATCACGCTGAAACCATTGAAGAATCAGACCAATGGGTTGAAGAAGTGGTTTCAGGTAAAATAGCAACCGTTAGAAGGCCTCCTGAATTATTGACAAGAGATGTTGTCTCAAAAGCAATTAATTCAGAAGTTAAAGCTGGACGCGGGTCTCCTCATGGCGGAGCCTTCCTCGATATATCGCATAGAGGTGAAGAGGCAATTTTGAAGAAACTTCCTTCAATGCATCATCAATTCAAGGAATTAGCAGGCGTAGATATTTCAAAAGAACCCATGGAAGTTGGCCCTACCGCTCACTATGTTATGGGGGGTGTTCTTGTTGATGCCGAATCCCAAGAAACAACAGTTTCCGGACTATTCGCTTGTGGAGAAACAGCCTCTGGATTACATGGTGCAAATCGCCTTGGTGGCAACTCTCTTTCTGATCTGATTGTGTTTGGAAAAAGAGCTGGAGAGTATGCTGCAAAGCGTGCTAAAGATCTGGCCCAACCCTCAATTGATGAATCACAAGTAGAAGAGGCAATCAAGGTGATGTTAGAGCCATTTAACAATGAAGGGGGCGAAAATCCAGGCTTGATTTATGATGATATTAGAGATATGATGCAATCCAAGGTTGGAATTATCCGGACCAAGGAAGAATTAGATGAAGCAATCATTGATCTAAAGAGTTTCGAGGAAAGAAGAACAACTTGTTATCCAGGCTCTTCAAGAAAATATAATTCAGGATGGCATCAAGCTTTAGATTTGAAAAATATGCTTGATGTATCATATGCAGCAACTTTAGCTGCAATCACTAGAGAAGAGAGTCGCGGAGGTCATACTAGAGATGATTTCCCNGATACAGATGATGAGTATTGGGGCAATAATTTCAATATAATTTGGATGGAAAACGGCGAAATAAAAATTCGGCAAGAACCAGTTGAGGAGATGCGCAAAGACCTCAAAGACGTCATTAAAGAAGTCAAAGAAATGATTGCTGAAAGGGCGGCTGAAGTTGGAGGCGGTAATTGATGTCANTAAAAGGTAAAAAACAAAANTTCCTGATTACTCGTGGTGAAGGCGAGTCCTCTACGATGGAAGACTATGAGATAGAACTCGATGAAGGGATGGTAGTTTTAGATTGTGTACATAGGGTGCAATATGAACAAGAACCAGATTTNGCAGTTAGGTGGAATTGTAAGGCAGGAAAATGTGGTTCCTGTTCTGCCGAAATAAATGGACGACCTAGGTTGATGTGTATGACTCGAATGAGTGATGTNGCTCATGAGGTAGAAGATGGTGCACCTATTGAAATACGTCCAATGAAGACTTTTCCTCACGTCAAAGATTTGGTAACGGACGTTTCATGGAATTATGACATGGCCCAAAAAATTAAACCCATTAATGGCCCTGAAGAGATGAATTGGGAATTCAACCAAATGGAAGCAGATAGAGTACAACAGTTCAGGGAATGCATTGAATGCTTCCTGTGTGTCAACTCATGTCACGTTTTGAGAGACCATGCTCTTTTCGATGAGTTTGCAGGACCTAGAAATCTGGTTAGACTAGCACAATATGAAATGCATCCACTGGATATTGAAGATAGAGTTCCTGAAATAAAGAAAGAATTTGGTGTTGAGTATTGTAATATCACAAGGTGTTGTACAGAAGTTTGTCCTGCAGGAATTCAGATAACTGATGATGCTATTATACAATTAAAAGAAAGAGTTGTAGACAGATATTATGATCCTCTTCAGAGAATATGGCGTACATTGACAAGAAAGAAAGTTCGTTATTAAGGCGATAACCTATGAAAGGGATTGTTTGGTTAAAACATATTCTTTCACTCATTCTTGGAATATTTTTCATTAACGTTGGTATTGGACATTTTGTTGAACCAGAATGGTTTGAACCAATAGTCCCAGACATACTTGGAGATCCAACATTCTGGNTTTTGATTACTGGCGCCATGGAAGTCGCCCTTGGTGTCGGACTAATTGTCCCNCAGACAAGAAAATACTCCAGTATTTTGATGGTATTATTCCTAGTTGCTATATATTGGGCAAATTTGAATATGTGGATTAATGATATCCCACTTGANGGAAAAACTTTCGCAACCATATGGCATGTTATTCGTNTATTGGCTCAGGTTTTGATGATTTTAATTGCTTTATGGGTTGGNGGATGGCTACAAATNANNCAACGTAATNCAAATAAATAACTNTTAATTAANAAATCAAAATNAAAAAAGCCCCTCCGAGGACCTAAGTCCTAGAAGGGGCAATTGCATTCCTCGGAATACATTCATCTATAATTGGCCGTATTATTGAACTCAAAGGTGTTCAATACCGCTCTTCTTGACATTGGCCTTCTTGATCTTGTCAGGTAGCCAGTCAGGGCCATTTGCAGGCTTGTCGACCATAGTGATGCTTCCAGTGAAGCAGTGGACACGCTTTGTGCCGCGCTCACGTAGGCGTATGTTCGTATGTCCGCGGGTTGCAGCTTTAAGGGCCGCTCCACGGGGTTGTTTGCTTGCAAAAACCTGGCTTGTATCTTTACCGCCCTCCATTAGGACGAAATATTTTTTATCAGACATTTTGGATAACCTCCGATAGTTGTCCACACTGTACAGTATTTAGTATTTTCGCCGAAAAACNCGNNTACTGCGCCACATATGGNNCGCAANNCCTCATTCGANACANTCATTTTNCNANNANTNTNGAGCAGTGATGCGTTTANNTTCNNANNNANTTTNNTAANTTTANACATCNGCNCCAGCNAGAGTTTTNGTATTAATTACTCCCTTAACTGGCCTGATAGTTTCTACAACAGTTTTTGCAATAGATGCTAAATCACCGGCAACTAATTTTACTATAAGATCATAATCTCCGAATAGAACGGTAATATCTTCGACATAATCAAAAGCCTTCATTGTTTCATAGACTTCCATTTCTAACCCTGGTGAGACATTCACCAAAACATAACCTACTGCCATAGTGCTCATACCACCCATTGTAAGACAGCACATGAAACCTTCCAATAAACGGTAATGCAAGAATTATAAAAAATAACGAAAAAAGATAGCAATTTAGCGAACTTGATAAGTAAGACGGCCTTCTATGCCTACATATGCCGGAACTCTACATGGCTAGGACATGCAAATGGGGTGTAGTGAAGGTTGTCGGTGGCGATTTGTGGGACCATGAGGGGGATGCTCTAATTACTCCTGCTAACAATCGACTATCCGGGCGCGAAGGATTAGATGCTATGATTCATGCTAAGGCAGGTAAGGAGTTGACCCAAGTTACAAGGAACATCTGCCTTGATATGAGAAAAATAAATGCTCCACCATGCGCTGTTACAAATAATGTAGTTACTGAACCATTTGCCTTACAAGATAAATTCAAGTATATTTTCCATGTTGTAGGTCCAGATTGCCGCAGACCAAATCAAGACGAGTCAAGAAGACAGTTATTACCACAGACATACCATAACCTGTTTGATCGTATCAAAGAAATGGATGATGTAAGAAGAATAGTTTCCCCTCCAATTTCTATGGGGATTTTTGGTTATCCACACAGGGAAGGAGCTAGAATAACTTTGGAAGTCCTGCTAGGTCATCTAGACGGCGAGGAAGATCCGGGATTTGATGAATTTTTGATTGTGGTCAAAGAACGTAATTTCATCAGTAATATGCGTACAGTTTATCGTGAATCAGAAGACCAACTTCCTGGTATTGATACTACTAATGAATAGGTGAAAAGATGGTCGACCTTGTCTCTATGGTCGTCAGTAGTTTTCCTTCAGACCGTAGGACATATGATAGCGTATTGATGTTATCAAATAGTACCAGGAAAGTGAAATTAGTTGCTGAAGTAGTGCCTAAGGGAGTTGAATTATCAATAATTACTAGCCAAAATAGGGTTGTCGAGTCTCTCAAAGAGAATAACATTAATGCTACTATGATCGACGAGAATTTGAGTTCAATCGGGCTCGGAGTTCTAACTCAATTACACGATTTGATTCTACAGGCAATGGGTGAAAGTAGAATTTCCAGGGGTGAAAGAATACTTGTAGTTTTAGCTGAACCTATCGATGGAGTTTTTTCGGTGGATACTACAATGCTCAATGCTAACCGTTTTGCAAATCTTGCACAAGAAGTAGGTATTGAATTAGAGGTTTTGACTAAATCAATGGAACTTGCAAGACATATTGCTAGTAGAGGTAGAGAAGGGCATGCTGTAGGTGCAATTTTTGCAATAGGGCCTTTACCAATTTTGCGTAAACATTCTACTGCTATTGTTCTAAATCCATTTAAGGGACATAATACTGAAAAAAGGAGTATTTTGTCCAAGGATAATCATGAAACATTTGCTGAATTTGCCTGGTTAGATGGAGCTATTTTCTTCAACAAAGATGGTATTGCAAGTGATGCTGGTAGGTATATTCAGGTTCCATCTGGCATTTCTACCAAGTCTGGAGAAGGAGGAAGACATTTAGCAGCAAGGGCAATTTCACAGTTAGCAGAATGTATCTCAATATGTGTATCTTCTTCAGGCAGCATTACTCTTTATGTTAATGGAAGAGACAGATATAAAGTTAAAATGAGCTAATCACTCTGACTCATCATTAGTCAACACATGGGGATTTAATCCCTTTTCAGCGGATTCTAATCTATGGGAAACGATTTGCATTTCAATCTTAGCAGAGTCAAGTGAAGCAGAGTGAAGATTTCTACGTATACTTTCTTTATTCCTTCTAATAGAAGCAATTCTTTGAGTTTTATCTTTTGGTCTAAGTACCTCTCCCCTTTGACCCATTAACCACTCTTCTAGTAAAGATTGACCCCATTCAGGTGCTCGGAAATGAGCAGCAAAGATAATTTCTGAATTTCTGTGTCTAAATCTTACTTTGCCTTCTTTTGTACGGAAAACTTGAATTGAACCAGGATTCCATCTTTCTTGTGGGATGTGTAAATGGTTTTGACAAATTAAATCACCAGAACGTTCTATCATAAAATCAACAATCAATACACTATTACTAAGTTTGATAAATACTTGAGCGGAATCATCACTAACTACCCATTCCTCGATTAATACAGGTTTTTGTCCCCAAGTCTCATCACACCATGCAAGGATTGCGGCTTCAAATGAGACCATGATTAATCCTCTTATCGATACCCTTTGAAGTTTGTTCAAAATTTGTTAAGGTTGAAAGTAAAGAACGGGTTGGACTAATCATGGCAGCAAGTTGGGGAGCAATCCAAGTGGATTGGACTCTAATTTTTATTTTGATAATAGTTTGGTACATTTTGTTGCGTAATTGGGAGAGAAATGGAGTTCTAGATAAGTGGAATGCTACTAGAGTTTTTGGCGTAATTCTAATGATTAGAAGCAATAAAGGTTTGAATCTCCTAGATAAAACAGCCAAACCTCGTAAATTTTGGAGAGTTTATGGTGAGATTTCTCTTTGGGTCTGTGTCTTCTCAATGCTCTTTGTAGGTTTGATTATGATTATCGCATTTATCTCAGCTTTATTCTCACCTCCAACTACCGATCCTCCATCAGCAAGCGAACTTGTGGCTATTCCAGGAATTAATCCAATGATTCCTCTTGGGTGGGGTATTCTTGCATTTGTTATTGCTTTGGTAATTCATGAGTTTGGTCATGGTTTACTAGCTCGAGCCCACGGAATGAGAATTCGAGCATTTGGGTTGCTCCAACTTGGTCCACTACCACTAGGCGCTTTTGCTGAACCTCAATATGAAGAATTGATGGGCGCACCACCTAAAGAGAGAATGCGAATGTTCGCTGCAGGTCCAGCAACTAACATATTTGCAGCCTTCATTTGTCTTTTGATGATTGGAGGATTAGCAGGCCAATTCGTATCTTCTAGTGATGATATACATGTGAGGGGTATTATTCAAGATCAAGGAGCCGATGAAGCCGGTATGAAACCATGGGACACAATTGAATTTATCGATGGTAAAGAAATAGCTGGCTTAGATAGTTTCTATGAAATTATGCAAGACTATTCTGCTAATGATACTGTAGTAATCTCGGTTCTACATCAAGACGGAACTAGAGAAAACCTTAGCACAACTTTTTCTGATAAGTATGATTATTACACTGATTTAGGTTGGAGTGAATCTAATCTTGAATCTCTAAATATTTCTAAGGGCGATCCATTTTTGGGTATTGAGGGTATTTCTGAAGGTACTGCTGGAATTGATAGAATTGCGGGACCATTATCCCCAAGGTGGGATGGAAATTTTGCTCAAAAAGCATTGGTATTGCCTTTCCATACCTTGGGATTGATGATCGTTCCATTTGAACTTCAAGGTGTTTCTATGCATCCCTTCGAGGAATCTCTTCTTCAAGCAGATGATGATGGTTTAGCAGCAATCATTGGTAAGTCTGGTTTGCTATTTTTGACCAATCTTTTCTTTTGGCTGATGTGGGTAAATATTCTCCTAGGTTTTACAAATCTTATTCCTATGGTTCCATTTGACGGCGGACATTTGTTTAGAGATTTACTGCGTGGAATTTTGAAAACCATTCGAAGGGCTGGGAAGAAATTGAAAACCTGGGACTTAAATCCGATGTGGATAGAACATATATCGAGTAAAGCATCCAGTATCTCTTCTTTAGCCCTTCTCGGAATGATACTATTCATTCTAGTAATCCCATATGTCTGATTAAACGCTTTTTCTTCTTGCTAACTCTGCAAAAATATCCACTTGAGAAGGAAATTTTTGATTCTTTTCAAAATTATTAGGTGCTTTTCTCGGCATAATTCCAAGTTCTGATATTGAACTTCTAATTTGTAATTGATTTAGATTATGACTTTCTATACCTGCTTGAGAGCATATTAGAGCAATAAAATCATTTAATTTCATTCCTTTTTCCCAATCTAGGAATGGCTTTCCTCGATTAGTTTTAGGTAGTGGCGGGATAAGGTGAGATAATTTCCTTAATGTTCCAGATAAACTTTCAGTTTCTACTCTAAAAATTCTCCAAGAATCCCCTCTAACTCCTTTCAATCTATATGCATAAAGTGGCATTAATTTGCACCTTTCGCCTTCTTTAACCATTGAATCATATTGTTCACTGGTCTGACCTGAAAAATATAATTTAGATTTCTTTCTAGACTTAACTTCTATCGGGAAACAAACATCTCCCCTCAGTGCCAGTAAATCGCCGGAGCCATCCATTCCTGAACCAGCCGCTCGAACAACTAAAAACGGACGTTTTAGTATCAGTCTCATCCTCAATTTTTCTTTTTCATCACAAGAGCGAATTACAGATTCAACACCCTTGGGAACGCCGGCAAGTACTTGCCTTAGTTCACGTTCATATTGGCTACTCACGGATGCACATCATTGTCAAGCGTTTTTGATTACTTCGGTATATAATTACATTTTATGTTAATTTACTACGTAACATTTTATTGCGACGATAGGTTTGATGAGGACGACGAATTGGAAGGTATATGGCCAAGTTGGCGATTAGAACATCTAATTTTCAATTGTCATATAAATTAATCAAGCAATTAAGGTCAAGGAACATTAACTTTGACGTTATTGATCCAGCTGAAAAACTATCTTCCAAAGAAGTAATATGGTTTGCTGAAAGTCATGAAATATTGGAAAATGAACATTTTGGTAAAGCCATTCCAACTAATATTGATAGTATTGACGCTAGTATAGATTTAGCATTATTGACTATGAAAGGGCTGAGTAATCCAAAACAATTGATATTCGGTATTGACCCTGGACCATATCCTGGATTAGCTTGGTTGGCAGACGGCGTCTTTATTGGAGTATCTCAATTACAATCCATCGAAGAGATTAGAGAGAAAATTATCTCTATATCAAATGCTATACAATCCCAATCCATGTTAATCAGGATAGGAGATGGAGATCCGCTAATCAGAGATAGAATAGTAAATATCTGCGTCACTAATAATTGGAACATTGAAATTGTAGATGAAAGAAGGACTTCTAGAGGATTACATAGACATAATCATTCAATTTCTGCATTAAGAATTTCCTCGATGAGTGGAATTAGAGTGTGGGAATTACGGGATATAGAACCATCCTCAGGTCAAGTTAAAGAGATACAAAGGCAAAGCCGTAAACTTAGCAACGGACTTTTCACAATTTCTTTTGAACAGGCTAGAAAAGTTGCTAAAGGATATCTATCTCTACAAGAAATAGTTAGTAAAATTAATCATTCTTCCTCCGAAGAGTGACCATATTTTAACATCTCAATTTTTATCTGTTCAGATTCAGGTGATTTTTCTAAAATATTTTTCAAACCTCTTTCTAAAATCCAAGGGGAAAATAATACTAGCCCAATTACTAATGCTAGGTACATAAATGACGATGGAGGAACGAAACTTGCTCCAGGCGAATCGCCTCCACTAGCCATCAATTTAACTGAACCTAACCATGGAATTTCCCCTCCAGCGACTCCTATTAGCCATTCTTCTCTAACAGGTCCAGCCACTCCAGATTCACTATGAACTCCTGATGAGCCATTCACAACTAAACCACCTTGGTCTACTGAGCATTGATTATTATCTCCTAATGTTAGAATTCCTGCATGCTTTGGTTGCCAATCCCATACTACTAGGAAAGGCTCGACATTGGCGTGTGCCATTCTTTTACAATCATAGTAACCTGCTCTATGTCCATCGAAATGAATGGTGACTTTTTCTTGATTGGAAACATTGGTACCAGGTACATTCCAGGTGAGTACACAAGTCCCCATTTTACCATCTCTGTCCATCGTATGAGAATCCCATGTGCCGCCGCTTGGACAATGTACTGAATTATTATCCTCAGCAGTTGCATTCCTGTCAGGGGTAACTGTTTGGCTTGCTTCCACTCTTAGGATTGCTCGATGAATAATTGGAGTTCCGGAATCGCCGTTCTTTTGATAAATGATCACATCACCACCCATCCCGTGCATTTCATATCCATAAGAAGAGTCTTGTGTTGAGGTAGCTTCGGCAAATGTTACTATATTTTCAAACGACGTATCTTTTACAAGAATTAAGTCTCCAGCGTCTATACTTCCAACTTCACCATCAGTTTCATGAATCATGGATGATGATTCTACAACTACCAATGGTGGCATTGTTCCTGTATGTGCCCAAAGGCCGATCACTAGAATCAAAATCATCGCTGCCGCTAAAGTCATCTCTCGAAGTAGATTACCAAAAGGTGTTGATTCGGTCAATCAATCACCTCATTTCATTTTCTTTAATCCTCTTTCTTGTAAGAAATCATTCCAACCTTGAGCATGTCCTGCGCCAAGTACTTTTGCGGCTTCGTCTCCTTCAGCACGTCTTCTTTTTAATTCAGCAAGTGATTCTATTTGTTTTAATTCATCTAAAATTGAAACATAACCTTTCAGAGAAAGGAATTCAGGTGTTATAATGAGTAATAAAATTCCGGATAACACACCAAATCCTATTGCCGCACCTGTCAAATCTCCCCATTCACTACTGTCTTGTAAGAATAATAGTTGATAACCAGATGCTAAAAATAGTATCAGTGATGCACCAAATCCAGTTGCACTTAACATCAATTGTTTGCCATGTTGCTTTTCCCAAAGGTTTGAAATCAAGCCCATAATATTCTCCGCCTAATTGGCCCACATTGGTTTTTATCTTTGACTTCTTTGATTGAATGTATTAACAATTCGGGGTATATTTGAAAAGTGCAGTTTCTATCGCTTATTGTTCAGCGAGTATAGAGGGGAGAAATTATGAAGCGGGCGATTTTTTTGATATCACTATTTTTGTTATCAATTTCATCGCCATTGGCCGCTAGTTCATACACCAATTCTCAATTCGATGATGGGACTACATCCTTTGAACATAAATTTTCATCCTCTGGAGATGTTAATGCAGGTGATATAACAATGCCCTACGGAGCAGAAGTTACTGAGGCCTCATTTTCTTTTCGCGGTGAAGCTAGTCAGACCTCTTGGATTAATTTCACATCAGACTCAGACTATGGTGGAACCGGAGATAATAATGGATACATATCGGGTAATGTTCCTAGTCCATTCACAAGCGGATACCGATATTATCTCAACACTCAAAATCAAGGAATGGAATTACAGGGAAATCCTACCAATGTAGTAAACGTATTATCTAGATCTGGTGATTTATCATCCTCTGGAAATACAATTCACAATACTACTGGGCAATTTGTGGCCTTGAGTGATCAAGGGTACAATTCACTATCAATGAAATATCCGGATTTTAGCGTTAGTAGTTCTTCTTCGTGGGGGTATGTAGGGGTAGTCTTGTTATACGAGGATGAATATTTTGTTCTAAAGTATAGTTCGAGTTATCCTAGTCAGCAACCTACAATTTTACGAATTAATTCTACCACCGGAGCATATATTGGAACTGCAAGCATGAATATCGGTTCTTGTTCATCAACATCTTCTAATTCCCTTTTCTACAATATATACGATGCAACAGTTTACGATGGTTCAATATGGACTGTACATTATACCTATTACACTGTTAACAAGTGGTCTGTGACTAAAACCGCATCCTCTTTATCTTGGAATTGTCAAAATACATGGTACTCAAATGCCCAAGGATATATCAACGGGGTAGATTTTGATGATAATTCAGGTAAAATGTATCTTTCCACCTATAGTTACCAATCAAGAGACCACTATTTACATGAGGTAGATTCAACAAATCCAACTATGATTAACGGAACCTGGTCAATCGGTTCTGCGGCTGGAATAGTAAGCAGTTATGGGGCAGGTTTAGTTGTTAATTTACCTACAATTATCTACAACGAATATGATAGATCAACTTCAGGCTATCCGAGTAGGCATTATTTCTTTAATTTCAACGGTATATCTCCTACACTAATGGGTTCTGAATCACTATCTAGTAGAGGCCATTATGGGTTGACTGAATCTGATGATGGAAGAATTCTATTTGTCTGCCATTATACCAGTTATTGTAGCAGTTCATCTAGAAAAATCCATAGTTACGGAGATGGTTCAGTAGAATACAACAATCCTACTACGCTTTCTTCAGAGGTCGTCACAGGTAGAAGTCAAACACTTTCTGCTTCAATCGATACTGTAACATTAAAGAGTTTGGTTGGTTATATCCCTAGTGGCACAAGTTTAGAGATTGAATTATCCAATGACGGTGGAAATAATTGGGTTAGTGCGTTGGTTGGCCAATTGATTCAATTCCCCCAACTTGGCAACACTATTGAATGGAGAGTAGAACTTACCTCTTCAAATGGAGTCTCACCGATATTAGATTCTGTCGGTATAGAATACGTTGCGACTTACAGAACAAATGGATATTTCTATGCCTACCAATATGTTGGTTCTGGTACCTCGCAAACTGTTGCAGCGACATTAGATTGGTCTGGCTCAACTCCAACTGGAACCGACATACAAGTCAATTTTGGGGCCGCTTCTTCCTCTTCTTCTTGTTCATCCACTTCATCAGGAGTCCAAACTTGGTCAAAGACTGAATCAGGTGTTACAAAGCCAATTTCAGGTTCTAGTTATTACCTGTGCGTTAGAATACAATTGACATCTTCTAATTCTGCAGTCACCCCATATATTACAGATTTAACCATAGCACAACATTCGGATGCCCCAACCGAACCATCACTGCATATNGGTGGAATCAAAGTTTGGAACCGGTTACCNAGTGAAGGCGCTTTAGTGGGAATACAAGAGGTGAGNACTAATGATCCATCCAGTGATATAATTTCAACTTTAAACGATTTAATTCCTGATACTGGTTCAGGGATGTCTATTATTCCAATCAATATCTCTTCTGAAAGTTCAGGAGTATTATCCTTGGAGCAATTCTCGATAACATATATCATGCGGACCGTAAATTTGGATATAGAGTTTGATGAAAGTGAAGTACTACATCCTAGATTGGAGCCATATGAGGTTGTTACTCGGCACATCATAGGCGAACAAGCAAGTCAAATGAATAGGGCGAAATTGACTCTACTTACCGATGTTGGATCTAACCCAGTTTTGGAATGGGAAAATGGAGGTATTTTCAATCCACCCAATGATCCTGATAATTATATTAATCTAGATTCAAGTTCATGGTCCACATTAAATAACGGCGTTTTAGAAATTCATTGGAGATTTTCTGTAAATAGTGATTTCCCGGAGCAAGATGAGGTTAGATTCAAGTCCGATTGCACTGATAATAGCGGTACAGATGGCTTCTCTCCGGTAGATTTAGTTTCCAATGAGGCAGTGTCTGTAAATCATTCTTATGGGCTGGGATGGCTTAAAGTTAGAGATAATTCAGGTCTAGTAGTTTCAGATGATGTACCTGATAATTCATGGTTAGCGGGAGGAGAAACAGTATTTTTCCAAGGTGCGATGTGGTACGTAGGTACTGAAGACGCCCCGCTTGACAATATGTTTGACGTTCGTGTCTCGAGAGAGGGTTGGGTTGAAAGTAATGCAAGAGATACTAACAACAACAATGGTACTTTTTTCATTCCTATCACAATGCCCAATACGGATAATCCAGAAGGGTATACGTTTGAAGTTCAAAATTTTAATGAAGTAAATCCATCGCTATCTATTCTCCCCAATAGTGATTGGAGAAGAACATTCAGAGTTGATGCAACCGCACCTCTAAAAATCGATACTAGCCCCGAGGATGATAGTTATGAAGCGGCAAATTATAATCAAGAAATTAGAATTTTAGTAAAAGATCAAGTCGGAAGCCCTATGGCCTTAACTCTAAATTACTGGGTAGAAGCAGACCATGATCTAAACAGGAATGGGTTAGCAGAACTTGAGGAATATGCAAAGATAGTTGTCGAAAACTATACTGATGCACCGAATAAATGGTTTGCTACTGAAATTGATCATTCGCGTAATCCGAATATGGGCAGGGTTTCTTACTTTTGGGACGGTTATGATTTGGCTGGAAACCAGATGTATAGTGAATATCAAGATTCCAATGGCGATACTCAAACTTACCAAACCTCATCAGGTTTCGATTATGATGATGCTACATTCATAACTAGAAAGGATTCTGTTGCAGTTTTCACCGGACTTGAATGGTTTGGACATCAAGACGAACAACCAGTATATGCCGGTAAGACCCAAAGGATTTCATTCGGATTTGTTGATGAAAACACCGTTATTGACTTTGAACATATATCACTCGTATTTGACTTCGAAGGTCCAAACCCTGTTAATGATGTACAACGAATCTCTTATTCCGGCCTAAATAACACATTCTGGTCTGAAAGTCAATATCTAACTATTTTACCTTCTAGTAAAATGACTCAAACAATTAATTCATCTGGTTTGCCACTGATTTTACTTGACTTCATCTTCAAATTTGAATGGGACTGGCCAGATGAGGAAATGAGTGATGTGGTCTTATTATTCAAGGAGAGAGGTTCAGAAATGGACACACAAATTCTACTTATCGAGCACACGTTCAAAGTTGAAAATGATCTAGTCATAGCGCCGTCTGATTACTTGATTTCCGATATTAGCGAACCAAGGGTCGGTGAAATAGCTGATGGCACTAGGATTAGAAATGATGACCGTCTATCCTTTAGTGGTAGAGTAGTTTACGAGGGAAGCAATATCCCTGTACCTAGAGATATCGGTATTTTGGTAGAAGTATTTGATGGCGAATTGATATGGAGTGATGGTTCACTTGGCGAAGAAGGTGAATTTTTGGTAGAAGTGCCACTTTCCTACGCCCAATCTTTACAATCTTCACCATCCCGAACATGTCTAATTTCAATTACTAACATTCCTGGTGAAGGTGAAGATATGTCGAACCAGCTTGTTTCAACAACCTTGCAGGTGATTGTTGATGATTCATCTCCTCGTGTAGTTCGTAGAATTTCTCCACTAAATGTTATTGATATATCAATCAATACTGACTTGACGAGCGTACCCGTTGAATTTTCTGGAACAGAAGATGCTGATTTAACAGGTTCAGTTCAAACTGTTCATTGGATAATGAAAGATTCGAGTAAAACTATCACAATCGGTTCAGGTTCTACAATTCTAGGAATGCAACAGGATGGAAATAATGTCATCTGGTCCGGAAATTTAGATTTAACCGATAATGGCCGAATAGTTCCACGTTCGGGTGATTTTGTCGGCTTCTATCTAACAGGGTGGGATGCTGCTGGAAATAAGTTCCCTGAAGTTTCTAATTCTGAAGCTAGCCCAATTCCAGAATTAGCCTCAGATGATACAGATTTTGATCGACAGTGGGTTAGGCTTGGAAGTTTAGGCCCTGAGCTAAGTATTGATAGCATTTCATTATCCGATGACCATGTTTCTCCGAGCACTAAAGTAGAAATTGAAGCAATGATTCTAAACAAAGGAGGCTTTACTGAATCACCTTTCAAGGTTGCATTCTTTGCAGGAGATACTGAGAAACCGTTNGAGGTNATCANTNTTGCAGGAATCGNTGAAGGNGAAAGAATNATTGTTTCAACTACTTGGAANGCNGAAGAAGTGGATAGAGTTAGAGTTNTTGTGGATTATGAAAATTTGATANTCGAAGTGAATGANGANGACAACAGTGCNGAACATTCTATCGATGTTGCTTANTCAAAGTATCTAGGCTGGATNGATGCTCCNAGAGAAAATCCCCTTACTTGGATATTTATTATTTTGACATTGATNACATTGACNGTNGTNATTTCTGTTGCATCAAAGACATCNCTTGATTTCTCAGACGGAGCTTTNCAAGAAGACTTCGGNTGGGAAAATGATGAAGATGAAGAAAATCTTGATGATATAGAAGAAGATTATTGATTCTTTTTTCATTGATTATTACTACAAATCCTCAAAAGTATTCGGTAAAAGGATACTACGCGGGGGTGGGGAGAGTATGTCAAATGTATTTTCTCTTCTGCACTCAAAACTCTCTNATGGTCTTGATGAAAAAGGGTGGGATGCCACCCCTATCCAAGAACTTTCGATTCCGGATATAATTGCTGGTAGTGATAGATTATTAATTGCTCCAACGGGTTCAGGAAAAACGCTTTCAGCTGTTTTACCAATTATTCATAGATGTTTAGAAGAGAATTGGGAACCTTTAGCAGTACTTTACATCACGCCACTAAGGGCCTTGAATAGAGATATCGACCGAAGGCTAAATGAAATTGCCGAATCAGTCGGACTAAAAGTTGGAATTAGGCACGGAGACACCACTCAAAGTGAGAGAAGTCGACAAACACGTAAACCACCGCATATTCTTGTAACAACTCCTGAAACTTTTCAATTGATGTTCACAGGTAAAAATTTACGAAAATTACTCAAATCAGTTCGGGCAGTAATTATTGATGAGGTTCATGATTTGGCAGCCAGCGAAAGGGGTTGGCAACTTTCGATTGGCTTATCGAGATTAGAAGCTCTGTCCGGTAGAAAAGTTCAGAGAATTGGATTATCTGCAACTGTTGGAAATCCTGAAGATGTTTCAAAATGGCTTTCAAGAGAAAATGGTAAACCAATAATTGCAACAGGACAAAGAACAACAGAATTAATCGTGGATACTTCTTTACCACTGTCAGAAGATGAAGTCGGTGGAATTGAACTGTCTCTGCCGCCTAGGGCACANGCTACGTTNAGAGAGATGATNGAAATAATNAGACAAAGCCCNCCTTGNCTTCTTTTTGTNAATAGTCGNAATGATGCTGAAACNATCNCAAACAGACTACAGAAGATGGCGCCTGANGTAAAAATTGGAGTTCATCATGGTTCATTAGCAACCCAGACTAGAGTTGATATGGAGAATCAACTAAGAAATGGAGAATTATCAGGATTNGTGTGTACATCTAGTCTTGAATTAGGTATTGATATTGGTAAAATAAGCCGTATAATTCAGATAAAGAGCCCGCGTTCAGTTGATCGCATGCTGCANCGTGTTGGAAGAGCAGATCATCGTTTAGGTGGAATTGGTGTTGGAAATATTCTTGCGTGGGATTGTGATGAAATCTCAGAATCTGCAGTAATCGCTGAACGGGCAATGAAACAAGAGATAGAACCTGTCGAATGGAGGAATTCCCCCAAGGCAGTTGTGGCAAATCAATTGGTAATGATGGCTCATTCATTTGGAGCATTCGCAATTGATGAAGCCACTCTAATTCTTCAAAATACTGTTCAATTTGAAGATTGGACTAGAGAGAAAACGGAATCAATTCTCAATGTACTCTCTGATGGCTGGATTCTCAGATTTACATCTAAACCAGACGAACTGCCGTGGTATAGGTGGCCTAAAGCAGTATACGAGTTGGCTAGGCTTGAGAGCAAGCAACAGGGTTTGCCCGATGAGAGGCCTTTATTTTCTGTACCTGATGAAGAGATAAGCGATGAACTAAAGAAAGTAAAACTGAAGGTTCCAAAGAAGTTTGAGAACGGCTGGTTTTCCACTGCTGGGAGAACAAGACAGTGGGTGACAAATCATCTTTCAATGATNCCGGACAAGCAATCCTATATCGTTAGGGATAGCGTTACTCGGAAAAGTATAGGTTCAGTCGATGAAGCATTTGTTCTTTCATTAAATGATTCAGGTGAAGATGAAGACGGAACTACTCGTAGATTTGTTATAGCCGGAAGAACATGGATGATTATAGACGCTGATCCTGAAAAATCAGAATTACTTGTGGTTCCGGTGTCTGACCAGGCAAAAGCACCTCAGTGGGTTGGAGAACTGCCCCCAGTACCTTCAGATATAGCCAGAGACATAGGTCGCTTAAGAGGTCTAATTGCTGAGGATTTGGGTATTGATTTATCTGAAAATGTATTAACGACTGAAGAGATTGATACAACACAGATTTTTGCTAGGAGAGAAACCGAAATTACCGACTATCCACTAAATCAGTATGCTCTTGGAATGTTAAGTGAAGAGATTGGTGAACATGTTTCTAACACAGGAAGTTTACCTACTGATAGAACAATCACGATTGAGGAAAGAAATGACGCACTAATTATCAATTCTTGCCACGGTTCGAAAATAAATGAAACAATAGGACATCTAATATTAGCAATGGCCTCTACTAAATCGGGATATTGGGGTAGATTGATTGTAGAACCTACAAGAATTGGTTTGCAAGCCAGTCAAGTTAACGCAGAAGATATTGTTGGATGGCTTAGAAACACGCCGCCTGAGGCATTAGTGGGAGTATTAAGCGTGACACTTCCAAATTCAAGGCAAGTTAGGTGGAGATTTGCACAAGTTGCAAAAACATTTGGAATTCTTAGACATGGAGTTGATCCGAGGAAAATAAATCTTCAAGCACTACTCAAGAAATATCGTGGTACAGTAGTAATGGAAGAAGTATTAGATAAATTATTTTTTGAAAGAATGGATATTGATGGGTCTAAAGATTTGTTAAATGCGATTCAAAAAGATATTATTCGAATCGAGATAACTCCTTCAGGGCCATTGGGAATTTCTAGACGTTCTAGCAGAGATTTACTTTTACCGAATTGGGATAATGCCGCAGTTAGAGAAAAATTAAAGTTACGACTGACCAATGAAAGGGTAGTTCTTAGTTGCTTGAAATGTAAATCTAAAAGACGATTTAGAGTTGCTAGGTATCCTGATTTGAAAGACAAGAATATCTGTTTAAAGTGTAAAGGAACAATGCTTGCCTGTTCTAGAGAAGGAATGGAAAAAATGCTAGATTCATGGATTAATTCTGAAGACGAGGCAGATCAAGTTAGAATGATTAAGAATGCGGAAATCATACAAAATCGAGGATATGAAGGAATACTCTGCTTGATGGCTCGGGGAGTAGGAGAAGCAACAGCACAACGTATTTTGAGGAAGGTTCAAAGAAATGATATTGATGGTTTGCTAAAAGCAATTCATAATGCTGAGATTGAATATGCTCGAACTAGAAGATTTTGGGGTTAGTTAGCAGAATCTTGCATATTTATTCTTTCAGCGGCTTCAACAACATCACCTTCTTGCCACCAATCAACNGCGATAAAGGTCGGTCTTTTACCGTGTTGATTCCAGCATTCGTTCGCTCTTTCAACTAAAAAATCAACATCATTTGCCTCANCTGCTTGTGTTGGGTCAGCTAGGCCTACCGCATTACTTAGCCAATTATTCATATGGTATACTTGCTGATTTCCATCACCCCTCAAGACATCACAGTTCATTTCAGAAGTNCTTCTTTCCCCANAATTTGTNGTCCAGCTATGTGTCAAGAAATCATGAATCCATGGGTGATTAGAATCACTTCCCTGTTCCCAAAAAACAACTACATTTGTATTTTGATCAATCATTGTCTGAAGAGTTGGCCATGGCTGATTTATTTCATGNATGAAGACTTTATCCATTATTCCTGATTCAATAAACACCTGTTCNAGATGTGCTGGTTGAACGTAATTCTCAACNAGAATAGTTACTACATCTTGTGGTTCAGANTCAATTTTATCATTTAGATTTGAAAGCCAATTAACTGCACTAACATTNCCATAATGACATGGACTCGCACCTCTTGAATCATCACCATGACAAAGCTTTACTTTTCCTTCACTCTCATCATNTAAGGTTTCATAGTGCGTGTCTATCANGAAAGCCCTAATTCCTGCTTGCCATTGTGGGTTTNGACCTGTCCGGTGATTACTTGCAGGATAGTAAATCCCATCATCTTCAGTTGCAAACGCATTATGTGTTTCAGGGAATGTTACATTATCATATGTTCTCAAGCAGAGAATTATCATTCCATTACATGGTTTAGTCGGTTCTGGTTCAGGCTCGGGTTCTGGTTCAGGCTCGGGTTCTGGTTCAGGCTCGGGTTCTGGCTCGGGTTCTGGCTCGGGTTCTGGCTCGGGTTCTGGCTCGTTATCCATAGTTGAATCATCATCTC
>PBWC01000028.1 GCA_002729095.1 Methanobacteriota archaeon | reverse complement strand
GAAATAATAATCCCCATATTTCGTCTTTCAACTTTTTGGTTACATCCTTATTTCGATATGATAATATCAAAGCGGAGAAGACTAATGGCCCAACAGCAATTCCGGTCGTTAAACTACCTAGTAATGACCACCAAACTCCGCCAGTCCCTGTAAGGCGTTCACATGATTCATACTCACTAACTACACACTGAGTACCATCTGAATTCTCTGTGACTACCTGCCATTCTGCACCTGAAATAGCAAGATAGAATTCTTCCCAAAACCAAAGAATGTTAAATACGTATATATTCAAGAACAACCAAATTATTCCAAAACTAAACCAGAGTAGGATACTTCTATTTCTAGAACTCAAGTCTTCAAGGGATGCTTGGTACTTACCATAGTCGATGTAACCATCGGCCCCCCTTCCCATGAATAGTCTACTGAAAACCGCTTATTATGCTTTGACGTACTTAGAATGTGGATTGCCATTCTTCAATATCATTTGCTGCAGCCCAATCTTCATCGGTAGTTTCACCACGAACTTTCAAAACTTCACGAGCAAGTAGCCAATAAATCAGAGCCAAAGAACGGCGTCCTTTGTTATTTGCAGGAACTGCAATGTCCACATTACGTAGATTATTATTAGCATCGACAATTCCTATTACTGGCAGTCCAGAATTTACTGCTTCTCTTAGGGCCTGTTGATCCGAAGCAGGGTCTGTAACAAATAAGACGTCTGGCTCAACATATGAACGAAGGGCGGGGTTAGTGAGAGAGCCAGGAATAAATCGTCCAACTCTTTCTTTGGCACCGATGGCTTCTGCGAACATTCTTGCTGGTCTTTGACCGTACTGACGTGCTGAAACAACCATAATTCTAGAGGAGTCATACTTGTTCAAGAATGCAGCAGTAGTTCTAATTCTTGAATCTGTCATGTTAACATCTAGCAGATATAGTCCATCTTCTCGAACCTTTTCTATAAATCTAGCCATGTCAGCACTCTTTTGTTGAGTACCGATATTAACAGCATTTTCCTCATAGGATTCATATGGCAATAAAAGGCTCGCTTCTTCAGACATGTGATGACCTCGGCATTCGGTCCACTTAGACCCCATATTAAACCGCTTCGCAGCATAATAAAAAATTAGAAGTGCAAATTTTGTCGCATTTAATTGATTCAGTCAAACGAAGATTAGAAGTTCGCGGACACTAAACGGCAGTTATGGCGGAGGCGGGAAGCAATCAGATGTCCCGCTCAAACAGCCTTTTTGGCGCAAAACTATGCAAAGACGGTTTTTGGAGAGACTCCGATAATAACCCGCTTAGAATTAGTGCCAGCGATATTGAGAGGCATAGTTACTGTCCAATGTCGTGGTCATTAGCCAGAGAAGGAAATTCTGGACAAGGAGAGGCGATTAAACTCGGAAAGAAAAAACATGCAGAAATACATGAACAAATTATTGAATTCCAAGAAAAACAATCAGAATTTAAACGTCACCTAGTCATCTGGACTTGGTGGTTCACTGTCATCATCGCACTTTCAATCGATTCAATTGCATTTATTTTAATTGACGATATTGTTGTTTCCCCGTTAGATCTAGCAAGATATCTCGCCATGTGGAGTTTCACCTTGCTAATTTTCGCAATAATTGCAATCTCAGTCCCGTGGAGAAACTGGCTCGGATTTGAAGAAACAATAAGACAAAAAAAGAATCGTCTGAGAAAGGAAAGTCAAATATTAGAATCGGAATGGGAAACATTAGATTTCAAGGGTGGTTGGTTTGAAGCAGGTAAATTTGAAACTGGACTATTATTCAGTATTATTCTTCTTGGAATCCACTCAATCGCATTAGTTGCTGCTGATAATAGATCTCAAGCAGGATTTATATTATTTACATTAGCAATGTTTTGGACACTAGCCGCATCATGGCAACTTCAAAGAGTACTTCTTACAGAGAATTCTGCAGAGCTAGCAAGAAAGGATGTCGGTTTAGAAAAAGATACTGAAATCGCTTATTCGGACGATGAAGAAAAATCCGGGCTCCTAATAGACGAAAATTCTGGACTTAGAGGAAGGCCGGACCAAATCGTAGTAATCGATGGGGAATTTATCCCAGTTGAGCAAAAAACCGGGCGTATTCCAAAAAGACCTCATACATCTCATAAAATGCAATTATTAGCATATCTTCATTTGGTAGAAATAAGTACAAAACGAAATTCACCCTATGGAATTCTTCGATACGGAAATGATGATATCCATCAGATAAAATGGGATGAAGAATCAAAGCAAGAGTTAACCAAATCCATTCAAGAAATTCAAAGGTTAATGGTAGAGGGCGGGGCTAAAAGAAACCACCAACGAAAAGGTAAATGCCAAAATTGCTCTCGACGTTATGCATGTAATGAATCACTTGCCTAATCTATTCATTGCATGGAGAATCTTGAGGATACTGTCTGCATTTATGATAAACATTTACGATGATAATAAACTCATCTTTAATCAGACCCCCAAGTGCAGTTTCACCACCTGCTTGTGCATCTACATTTAGATCCCAAGACCCAAATTCAAAATCGGTGGTAGAACTATTAAAATTAAAATTTGGAGGTGAGTAATCTTCGCAAACATCCATCGACCAAAGTGAGACTCCTGAGGGTTTGATTATTTCAGCCCTAACATATCTTGGAGATCCTTCAAAACAAGGAATTACTTCATCAAAATTAAATTTGACTTTAATGTAAATCTCGATTCTTTGAACTTTTTCATCGACTGTAAATGATTCATTAAATTGCTTTGAATCAATTGTATCGAATGTATACAGAACTGATGTTTTTTCTGTATATTCAACATCTTCAGGCTCGCCTCTTAGGCTTTCCAATGACTCGCGCGCTTGAATCAATCCTAGGCAACCTGATAGACTAACAGTAACGAAAGTCAGAGTTACTAAAATAGGTAAAATCTTGACTCTCATCGACACTGCGAAAATATCATCGGCTATGAATTGAATCCAAAAATGAGCGTTTATTTGAAAGGCAAAGACCTATCGCAGCCTGTCCGAATGACGCACATGGTGGCCGAGCCTTGGCTATGACGAACCCTATGAAAGCCGACGGACATCACTCGAATTCTGCTCCGCATACCGGGCATTCTTTTGCCATGATTGGAATTTCTGCTCCACAAGCACCGCATTCAGCGGTCTTCTTTTGACGTCGCTTGGGTTTTTGTCTTTGAGGCGTTAATTCATCTTGAGTTTCTAATTTCGCAATTGGTTCATCATCTTCGAAGGTGAAATCACTTTGTGCTTCTTCGATTTCGTTTCCAGCCAGAGAACCATCAGCAATATTCATTCCGACATGAACTTCGTCTCCAGGCATAATACCATCTTCACCAGTGATCTCATACAATCTCCCCCTAATATCTGCATCACTAGCGGATAGTTCACCACCATCATCTTTGTGAGAAATTAATTCGCCTTTGCTAGCCAACATTTCGTCAATGTCACTCGAATCTTCACCTAGTTGCTTGAGTGTGCGTAATTTTACGGTTACTTTGGATTCTAATTCCTCTATCTCCTCAGGAGTCATTCCCTCTGTAGATATTTCTTCCTCTTCGTATAGTTGCTCTAATTCTGCTATCTCTGCCTCGGCTTTAGCAAACTTCTCGTCCCACTCTTCTTCTAATTGGTCTTCGTCATAACCGAATTCTTTCACAGTTTCAGCAAAGTCTGCGGTCCCAGAAACAATTTCATCATCATCTTCCTCAGGAAGTGCGATTTCAACTTTAGGAGTCGTTCTAACCCTTCTCTCTCTTCTTTCGAAGTATGATGAAACATCCTGAACAGCACCACAATATGGACAATTTTCCATCAAATCAGGGACAGACTCTCCACACTCATGGCATTCATGGAATTGTTTTCTTGCCTTATCAAGATTGAAGCCACAGTGAGGACAACGTGATTCATCACCTTCAAGTTCTCCATCACATGCAGGACAATATTCAAAAATATCTCTTTCAACCTCTTCTTCAGTTTCTCTTGTAAACCAAATAGCAAGTGCTAGAATTGCGATTAGAATTACAACAACAATTCCAATTAGAGCAATAGTACCTGATTTTGATTGTTCTGAAGAATCATCTGTGGTAGTAAATGCTGTTGAAAATTGTCTTGTAAATGTGTTAGTAACCGAAAGATCGGAGGGTATTAATTGGATAGTTGATAGTGGCGCAATCGCATCAAATTCACATTGCAGAGAAACTTTTTGCCCTATACTAGAAACATTTACTTTGGATGTGGATAGAATTTGGTTTTCTCCATTTCTGCAATCAAATGATAAATCTCCTAACTCTTGACTTGTTAGGTTTATTGAAAATACATATCTCTCGCCTTCTTCGATCGGGAAGTTTACATCATTACCGGATAAATCAGTTAGTCTAAGAGAAGATGTTGCCCAATTCAGTCTGAGATTTGCTTCGACCGAAATATTGCTTACTGCTTGATTATTCATCAAATTACTGTCCCAACTATTCTGAGATGCAATCCAATTTGCCTCAAACGGGGCAATATGTGCTCCAACTCCAGTTGAAAGTTCCTTGCTCCAAGTATAAGCCTCTCCCGGATTTAGAGTAATCAGAGATGACAAATCTGTAGCACCTTCAAATGTATATTCAATTTTCCCGCTTACTTGTAGTCCACCAGTATTTGTAACAGTGACTTGCCAGGTTACTTTCTCCCCAGAGTTCACCTGTGGTGAAGATGATCGAGCTATAGGATCAACTAAAACGTCGGGAACTTCGAGTATAGTTAATAATGAGCTTGAACGGTCATTAGAAGTTGTTTCTTGAAGGAAATTTGGATCATTAAAGGGGTCGATTTGTGCTGCTAAAGTATATCCCCCAGCAGAAAGCGAACTAACCAAACTAGAATTAATTTGGTAAGACCAAGATTGTTCAGCATATCCTGCTCCTTGAAGAGTTACATCAAATGGTTGAGCAGTAATTATCCCTCCTTGGCCTGTGTCTATTTCTATCCACATTGGAACTACTGTTGTTCCACTACCACCAGTTCTTGCTAACTTACCCGATATAGTCCATGGGCCTTCTAATGCACCTTCAGTAGAGGCAATAGAAATATTTTCGAGATGATAAACATCCATTCTAGGTTCAACGATTAGAGAGACCGTTTCAACCTTGTTATTTTCTGATGCTTCTATTACATCATCATGAAAATCGGGTGTAACATAAATTGAGTAGGAATTACTTTGAGGAGCTGTGAATGTGGTATTAATCCACTCCTCTTGTTCGGAATTTAGTACCGAGGTAACAATCTCTTGGTCTTCTAATGGGGCTGGGAGGTCAATGTGAAGAGTACTAGATTGCGCAGATTCTGAACCTGTATTTTTAATCAGGGTGGAAAGTTGTATTGTATCTCCGGATTTGATACCGGACGAAGGTGAGATCTCTGATTGCATTATTCGTAAATTAGGAAGCCCAGCAACCTCAAAATCAATAAAAAACGACTGCTCACTGCCCCCATATTCAAAAACAACCCAAACTCGACTATCACTTTCCTGTAAGTTATCCCATGTTACAGATACTGTCTCACTCTCTTGAGCATAAATGTCAATTACACTTCTGAATAGTTGCTGCGATGAGGTATAATCATTCTTGAAAAATGCATATTCAACATCAAAGGCATCGGATTGTAATGTATTAGTTAGGGTTAGGTAAACCGTAAGGGAATCTCCTTGGGTCAAACCGGTTGATGGACTAAGAGCAACTTGGGCTTCAGATGCTTGAATTCCGTTGCTATCATAGGCAGACGTATTAATCGGAAGCATTGCAATGCTTAGAATAATCAAGCCAGTGATTGCACGCCACTTCCCTGCCATATACAGCATCGACATATCGCGAAGCACTTGAACCCATCTCTAAACATAGCATTAATTTGGCTACATAAGCGATTATTTTCATTATCCGCATAGTATTATATTTATCCAATTTATCAAAAAATACGCTTTTACAGGGGGAGCATTGAAGGATAACCCCGAACCTCTTACTTACATGCGAAGGGGTGGAGTTGCTGTAATTCTTGGAATTATTGTCCTTTCATCAGTTATTTTGCAAATAGAAATTAACACAAATTATCAAACAGAACTCATTGAAAATAACTCAATGCTTTCTACTTCTGATGTTACTATAACTTATTCAAATGGACCTGATAGCGGAGAAAGTGTTACAGGATTGTTTACTGTTTCATTCTCGCTTGGAGGTTCGGGGACCGTTTCCTCGCTATTGGTGGAAATTTCAGATGGAACTACTTGGACTACCGTTGCTAATTTGACTTCATCGCCTTGGTTAACGTACCTTGATTCTACCAGTTATAGCAATGGAACTTACTCATTAAGAGCAACTGCGTATGATTCTACTGTCGAAGAAGATGTTGTCGAAATTTCGAACACTTTCACTATCGATAATCAAGTACCTGAAATTACTATTTTTACTGTGCTTAACCCGGACATCGGAACTGGTACTTCTGCCAATGATAGAGCATGGTTCAACATTGATTCCAGCGGTACCCTTGAATTTAGATGGGGTGCTATTGATGATGATCTTCTAAGAGCTAGTTTAGTCAACGTACCCGGACCAAGTACCCCTGCAAACGATGGCCCTGGTTCAATCGCATATGGCTGGGATTGGTCCTCTGGGAATATGCAAGAAGGGACTTGGAATCCTAGAATCACTGTTTATGACGATTCTGGTTTATCTGCCTCAGAAACGATATTTATAGGAATTGACCGAACAGGACCTAGCCTCAACTCAGTTACTGTACAAGATAATTCTAATTGGTATGACTCTTCTACAGTAACTCTTACTGGACTAATAGTTAGCGCTGATGATGGATTAGGATGTGGAATTGATTTCAGCGAAATAAGTACCGATGGAAATACTTGGACATCTACAACCAGCGATACTTACGACTTGACTTTGAATGAGGGTATTAACACAATTTCTGTTCGCGCTACTGATAGAGTTGGAAATATTGGCCCAGTATCACAATTAAATATTCAAATTGATACTGAAAACCCAGAAGAAATTGGTTGGAACGTTGAACAGATTACAACAGACAGAATCGGCCCTGTGCCTGTTGAATTTTCTGCACTAGATTCCACCTCAGGAATAGACACAACGGCTTCTTACATCGAATATGGTTTTGATTCAAATGGTGTTGGTCAAACTCCTGACCTTTCAGGCAGTTGGCAACAAATTTCTACAACAGGGCTTTCGGGTGTTGTTGCTCAATCTAGCTGGGTTACGAAATCTAGACAATATTTGATGTTGAGAGCCCATGTTTTTGATCTCGCTGGGAATTCTATTACCACTTCTCCCGCATCTTATCAAATTCTACCTAGCCTTGACTTTTCTTGGAACATAAGTGAAACCAATCTTGATAGATTGATTGTTAAACCTGGGCAGAATAGTGGAAATGTTACAATCACTAGTCTATTAGAATCTAGTGAAAACTACGGAGGAGGGGTAACAGTTCAATTAGAATCAGCGCCTGCTGATAGAACTTCTTCAGTCTCTTGGACCGTTCTAGAATCGAGGACTCTAAGTTCAGGCACTCTTTCTGATTCAAATGAATTACTTATTTGGAATTACACAGTTCCTAATTCTGGTCAATATGACCTCAGATTAGTTATTGACCCTAACAACGTAATCGATGAGTATGATGAATCAAATAATAAGAATCACATGGTAGTCACTGGTGCATCAATCAGTAGTATCATTGACGCTCCTTCATTTGCACCATCAATTTTGATGTTGATTTTTACTTCGATGCTCATTTCTTACATCTCTAATAGAACAAGAGATTGAAAAGAGAAGGGCTGCACGCAACGACATGCGCCAAGCTATACCTAGAGTTCCCAAGGATAGGATCGCTGTCTTAATTGGAGCCAAGGGTTCGACAGCAAAATCTCTAAGGAACTCTGCTGGTTGTAAAGAATTGAATATTGATTCTGTCACCGGAGAAGTTGAAGTAATTTGGGGAGAGGTTGGTTCTTATGATCCTGTTAAAGCAATGAAATTACCAAATGTAATCAAGGCTATCGGTCGAGGGATGGCTCCTAAGGCAGCATTAAGATTATTTGAAGACCAACATTTCTTCGAAATGGTTGACCTGAGAGATTTTGTTGGTAAAAAATCTAATCAACAACGAAGAATTAGGTCGAGAATTATTGGAAGTCAAGGTAAAGTTAGAAAATTAATTGAAAGCCTCACCGATACTGAAATAACTATTTACAAATCAACAGTAGTAATTATTGGTGAAGAAGAAGGCCTTTTTGCCGCACGACAAGCAATTGAAATGCTTGCTGGTGGGTCGGAACATGGCTCTGTTCTCGGTTATCTAGAAAAAGATAGAAGAAGAGCTAAACTTTCTAACCGTTCTCTTGAAACTATAGAATTAAAAACCGAAGAGGTACAAAATTCCGGATTTGAACATTTAGTTCCGGGTCTAACTGATATTAGCGAAAGACGCTCTAGGAGAATGAAAGCATCTCGAGTCGATCCAGAGGATGTTGAGGCTGTTGAAGAAATGATGCAACTTTCCGAAGATGAAACTATCAACTGGGAAGAAGAGTGATTAATCGATTGAAACCTCTTTAATATGACTCAGGTCCATATTTAGTACTTCATACATAGCTTCTGCAAGGTCTACTTCAAGATTATTTTTTTGACCCCATTCAACCAATCTAGTAACATCCCTAACGAGGAAATCTTGGGCTTTAGGGTGTGATTGTACTACTCCTTGTCCGACATCTATCACCACTGGTTTATCTTCTTCATTCCACAAGATGTTGAATGGAGAAAAGTCGCCATGGACAAGATTTGCCTTTTGCCATGAAACCGCTAAGAACTCTAATAACTCATCATATACATGTTCAGGATTTTCCACTTTTACTTCTCGAAGTTTGGGATATGGAGAGGTTTCATTTCCTAAGTATTGCATTACTAAGACGTTCTTGTGCAGACCTAGTGGTTTGGGGACTCTTAAGCCCCACTTTGCTAATCTAGTTAGATTCCTTTGTTCTTTTCGCACCCAAATATCGACAAGATCGCGATGCCTTCTCCTAAGGCCGGTAAATCTAGGATCGCCTTCAATATATTGCATCAAATTCTTAAAAACTGCGTTAGAAGTATGGAAAATTTTCACAGCAACTGGATTACCATCTATGTCTGTACCGTGAAAAACGTGAGCCTCCTTGCCTCTTGCCACAGGGAAGTCTAATGTATCAATAACTCCGTTTTTCATGAGTTTATACAAAGACATCAGTGTTAATCTATCAAAAACCTGATCGAAAACTCGGCGGTCTACCCACTCAAAAGTCCCTTTTCCGATAGCGCCTTGAATCTTACCTTCAATATCTCTGAACATCGATTTATATCGCTTCTCTTTCATCCAAGAATACTTTCCCGAAGAATTTTCTAATGTATCAACAAACCGCTTTTCCTCAAAATATGAATATTCAGCATCTTTTTGATGTTCTAGGTTTTTGAACTTGGTTTTTTTCTTACGACGACGGTTCTTGTTGATGGCAAGTTCATCCCATTCCTCGTCTTTACCTACCATTTGACCACCCATAAGGCCAATACTTTTCATCCAAACAACGAATCAATATCGATATCGTCGTCATCATCTTCCTCGTCGACTTCACCTGATTCTGGATACTCTTCTACCGGAACAAATTCTTCCTCTTCTTCTGTCTCTATTTGATCTATCAAATCGGTTTCTTCTGCTGTCTCATCGGTTTCATCGCTGGAAGCGAATAAATCGTCGTCATCATCATCGGAATCTCCAAACAAATCATCGACATCATCATCGGTTTCATCCTCTGAATCTCCGAACAAATCATCTTCTTCTTGGTCCATTGAACCGAATAAATCGTCATGCTCATCATCATCATCATGAGTAACATTCATTCCAAATACATCTACATCATCAGGCAGTACACCCTTTCTTGACAAATACATTGATTGTGTTTTAGTATACCTATGCTTTACATCGGCTTTAGAATCTTGAAAATCCCAAGGCCAAACAATAATCAAATCACCTTCTCTAACCCATTGTCTTCTTCGCATCTTACCGGGAATTCTTGCTAATCTAGTTTCACCATCTTCACAAAGAACTGTAACCCTTCGACCACCTAAGATTTGTTCTGCTAATGCAAACATTTCGTTTATTTTCCGATTTGGCATCTTGACACGAATCTTTCCAGAAAAACCATCTTCCGGATTTTCTAGACGTGCTAATTCTTCCACGTCTACCTTTTCTTCACGCCGCCTACTCACGATGCCTCACTAAACAGTCCAATAGTCAACCCTTATTGAAGCCATCACCCATTCAGAGGTTAATTTAAGACCAATTATAATTGAAACTCTCAGCAGCGACAGTGCATATTTCAATCAACTTGTCGCTGGCAACACCAATGAATAAGGTTGCCAACAAACAAGCAAGAATTGCGAACCTTACTTGCCAACCCTTAGGTGGAGGCCCTTCACTGCCAGATTCAGCTTCCTCGAAGAACATCACAACGCCAATTCTGAGATAATAATAAACTGAAATCGCAGAATTGATTATCATAGCAAATGCTAACCACCAGACCCAATGAACATCTGATAAACCAAATTCACTACCCGAAGCAATAGCATCACCCATATCCCCCAGAGCAACGTTAACAATACCCATTATGACTAATAATTTTGACACGAACCCTGCTAAAGGAGGAACACCGGCAAGTGATATCATAAAGATAAACATAGAAACTGCAAGGAATGGCTCTCTCTTAGCTAAGCCGCCCAAGGAGGATAGTCTTGAGCCTCCCCCTTCTGATTCTAGAACAGAGAGAACAAGGAAGGCACCCAACTTGAATGCTACTAGAACAATAAGATGGAATATTACTGCAGCAAGAACAACTACTGCCGCTTCGCCAGGATCTCCTGATAAATTCTCATCCCAATTCCATGCCCCAATTGCCGTAATCGCAGCAAGCATATATCCTGCGTGAGCAACTGATGAATAAGCCAACATCCTCTTCGGATTGGTACTTCCAAGGGCTGCTAGGTTACCCCAAGTCATAGTAACAACAGACAACAATCCTAGAAGCACAAGCCAGACAGTTCCATCCTCGCTTGATTCAGGTGCAGCAATAATCAATAATACTCTGAGCAAACCAACAATTCCCATTGCTTTACTGGCAGTGGCAAGAACTCCCGCAACAGGGCTACTTGCACCTGAATAGGCATCAGGTGCGGCAAAGTGGAAAGGAGCAGCACTAACTTTGAAACCGAAGCCAACCAAAACAAATCCGATTGCAATCATTGGAAGTGCTTCACTACCTGAACTAGCAAATGTTGTTGCTAGTACATCTAGTTGTAGAGAACCTGCCCAAAGATATAGCATTGACAAACCATACAAACCCACTCCAGAGGCAACTGAACCGACAATGAAATACTTCATTCCCGCTTCGGTCCCAGCCTTGGTTTCCTTGAAGAAAGTAACAAGTACGTAGGTTGAGAATGATGCAAGTTCAAGTCCAATGAAAAGAACAAATAAATCCTGTGCTAAGGCTACAATAGACATACCTAAAGCACAAGTCACCATCAAAATATAGAAGTCTCCTTGTCTACGATTATTATACAAATCATCTGAGGATAATTTCGCTCCAATACCTTTGACATCCATTCTGTTCATGGAAGCAAAGGCTGCTAAAGTCAAAGCACCGAAGAAAACCAATTCAAAAACTCTACTAAAGGCATTAACCATCAATATTTCAGTACCGCCTTCGCTAACAATTGCCGTTCTTTCAACACCATCTTGGAATGAGAGTATTGACATTAAGAAAGCCGAACCTATAGTTAAAACTGCTATCCAGGAAGGTAGTCTAGGGTCACTAGTCAATTTGAATCTGTTACCGCCAAAGAACCAGGGGACTCTAGTTTGAGTTCCAGGAATCCTAAATCTTCCAGCTCCAAGGTTTGGAACAATGATTAGTAAAATCAATCCTACAAATAAGATTAATTCAGGACATAGTGCAGTTATGAATCCTTCACCAAATGGCTCTACAGTGTTCAAGGATGACAAATTAAGCACCTCCCCTTCCGAATCCAATAGAGATCAAAGCTTCGAAAAACTGCTTAGTCCAATCATCCATCATATCTAAGGCAATCCAAGGCATTATTCCAAATAGGATAGTGAAGAAAGCAAGAAGGATCATAGCGAATTTCTCTGGATTAGAAATATCTGGAATTGCTTTTCCGCGCATCGACTCCGGTGGTTGCGTTTCGGCTCCGCCTTCGAAGATAGTCCTCTGCATAGACCACAGGTAATATGCTGCTGTCAATGCTAACACAAGTGCTGGGCCAACCATCCACCAAATGCTCCACCCGTCTAGAGAAATTAAATGCCAAAGTGCGATTAGCATCATTATTTCTGCTACAAATCCTGCAAGAAGTGGAAGACCCAAAGAGGCCATCCAAGCAAACATCATAGATGTCGCTAGCCATGGAGAATGCTTTGCCATTCCCCTCATAGCACCAATCTCCATACTGTGGTAATGATGCTTGAAAGCACCACAAACTGCGAACAGCATTGGGCTAATTATTCCGTGTGCAAACATCATAAAAAGAGCGGCAGCCCAACCCATGGGTTGCATTGTTGCGATGCCAATTAGTATAACGCCCATGTGTGAAACAGATGAATATGCAACCATCTTCTTGAGGTTGGTTTGTCCTAAACAAACAATTGCACCCCATACCAAAGATACTACGCCGATAATCATCAGTGCTAACTGGAAATGATAAAGCGCGTGAGGGAATAAGCTCAGAGGCAGTCTAAACATTCCATAAGCACCCATCTTCAGCATTACACCAGCAAGAAGCATTGAACCGCCTGTTGGTGCTTGGACGTGAGCATCTGGCAACCAAGTATGGAATGGTACTGCAGGCAGTTTAACCAAAAATCCAATCATTAGCATCACAAACAGAATATTCTGCATAGTCTTTCCAAGGAACCAATTACCTCCAATATTTGCATCCTTAGCGGAATCTATCAATTCTGGAATCGAGAAACTTCGACCAGTCATGGAGCCTGCTGAGGCTAGGGTATATGGCTCCTGTAGGAAGTACAGGGTGATTAGCCCGAGCAACATTATAACCGATGCAGTGAATGTATAGATGAAGAATTTCTGAGCAGCATATTTTCGATCTTTTCCACCCCATTTGAGAATTAAAAAGAACATTGGAATTAGTGTCAACTCCCAGAATATGTAGAACATGAATAGGTCTAATGCCACGAAAACGCCAATCAACGCTCCTCCCATCATCAGAATCAGTGGGAAATAGGTTGCGCCATATTTCTCATTCCATGTTGCAATTATAGTTACTGGCAACAGGAAAGTCGTCAACCAAACCATAGGGAAAGATAGTGCGTCCAATCCAACAGTCCAGTTTATGCCTAAGGAATCAATCCAAGAATAGGTTACAAAGTACTCATAGTCATTAAACTCGATATCCATCCATGAAACTTCTCCAAAGTATTTGAAAAACATTCCAGTTGTTANCANTAACATGACTAGNGAGAAGACTAGACAGGCCATTCTAATCGGCTTAACTAGACCTTCTCTAACCCTTGGAGAAGCATTAGAAACAAAGGCTAACAAAACCATACTAGAAACTAATGGGAAAGCAACTAGAGGAATAGAAATCCAATCATTCAATCAAGCCACCCCCCANAATAAGAAGAATATTGCTAAAGTGCCTACTGAAACCATTAGTATGTAGTCTCTTGCTGAACCGGTCGTCAAAGAACGAACGATGCTGGATAAGGATTGTGAGCCAGATTCAATATTCTTTACAGCGCCATCGATTACCTTGGAATCTACCTCGGCTGATTTATTTGAAAAGGCTGCAACAATTTTCAGCATTGCCATATCATAGTAATGATCGAAATACAACCTTTGTTCAAGCGCTCTAGTAAGGCTTGAATTTGCTATTGAACTATTATTGAAATTGAAGCGGTTGTAAATCCAAGCATTCAATCTAATTACTGGACTCATCCAAGGTTTGGTCTGCTCACCTTCAGCCAAATTACCACCATAAAGTGCCATAGCCAAACCAGGCCCCAAAATAGCACCTATTGCAATAGCAATGTAGGTAATGATAAAGAAAAATGCATCACTATTAGCAAATGCATGTTCCATTTCATAAGCTATACCTTCTAGTAAATTCTTTTCAGAAAGTAAACTGTATTCACTGTCTGGTGCCCAGTGTGTAAAGCCCATTCCGGCAAACAAAATTGCCGATAATGATACAAATGTTAGAGTAAATAGTGGAATCTTAATCCATGTATTAGTCGGACCAACATGTGCTGCAACCTCATTGTTAGGCTTACCAGCAAAGGTCTTCAACCACATTCTGGACATATAGAATCCGGTCATTCCTGCACCGATTAGAACGCACATTGCCGGAATTAGGAATCTAGGGTCGTCTTGGGCAACTCTCCAAGCATTTGCAATAATTCCTTCTTTGGACCAGAATCCTCCTATTAGCGGTAATCCCATGATCGATGCTGAGCCAACCAACATCGCTGTGGCAGTGAGGGGCATTTTAGATGCNAGTCCACCCATGTTTTCCATCGACTGAGCATCGAATTCCTCATCGTGGTGATCATCCCCGTGGTCGTCATGATGATCGTCGTGATGGTCATCGTGGTGATGTAAGTGATGATGGGCATGATGTACTTCATGAATAACTGAACCGCTTGCCATGAAAAGCATCCCTTTTGCCATTGCGTGATTGAATAGATGGAATAAAGCAGCACCAAATGCGACAATTACAATGTAATGTGCTTCACTATCATTGTGCCAATCTAGGGTATTGGCTAGATACATTGCGCAGCCTAAACCTGTAAAGATGTAAGCCAATTGACTCATAGTTGAGTAAGCAAGGACCTTCTTAAGGTCATTTTGAACAAATGCAATTGCTGCAGCCATGACCGCAGTAATCCCGCCAATTAGCGCAATGATAAACGCTAGATCGACTAAATCACCACTCAGAGATGCATCGCCAAAGAATGGGAACATTCTGGCAACCAGGTAAAGTCCTGCGTTAACCATTGTAGCAGCGTGAATCAAAGCAGATACGGGTGTTGGCCCCTCCATTGCGTCGGGTAGCCANACGTGAAGNGGGAATTGAGCAGATTTACCAACTGCTCCGATGAACATCATTCCAAGCGCCCATTGTAAGGTTCCAGAAGATTCTTCAGCCACAGCGGCAATGTTTGCTTCATCAAAAACCACAGCATAATCAAGAGAACCAAANAAGTCCCACATCATTACAAGACCAATCATTAGGAAGACATCGCCCACACGTGTGGTGAGGAAAGCTTTCTTTGCAGCGTATGCAGCACTAGGCTTTTCATAGTAAAATCCAATCAGTAAGTACGAACAAAGCCCCATAATTTCCCAGAAAATAAACAACCATAGGAATGAATCTGCAAGAACCATGCCCAGCATACCAGAACAAAACAGTACGAATTCTGCATAAAATCTGTGATTCTTATTGTCATTGATTGGGTCGGTATTCATGTACCCTACACTAAAAATATTAATCAGTAAACAGAGGAAAGAGGCGACAAATAATAGCATTACAGTTACGTGATCAATGTAGATTCCAAATCCAAAGGTAACCGGTTCTAGAACTCCTCCGTCCCAAACACTAGTGTTTATCCACAGAAGGTTCAATGAATCNTTAATTCCGGAAAAACTACCGATGTGGTCTTTAATCAGTAGCAATGAAATTATAAGGCTCGCTGCCATTACAGGAAGTGCAATCAAACCACCTTCTTTCAAATTATTTTTCCAAAATGGATTTCTATTGAAAATATATCCTAGGAATAGAATTACCGGGAATGCTAACATCGGTAAAAGAATGATTAGTGGAGCCAGTTGGACCATGTCGCTGTCGAGAATAATATTAGAACCTGAACCCGCCATAATTTCACCTCAGTTGCTTAGGACGTCCACATCGTCCAATGATATCGATTCATGCTTACCATACATTGCAAGGAAAATTGCTAAGCCAATAGCGACCTCGCTTGCCGCAATTGCAATTGCAAAAATAGTATAAATCCAGCCAGTAGCATCTCCATGGTGAACTGCTGCCGCTGCAAACTGCATATTTGCCGCATTCAGCATCAATTCNATACACATTAAAACAATNATCGCATTCTTACGGGTGAACGCTCCGCCAAGCCCGATAATGAATAAAAGCGCTGATAGGGCAGAAACCCATGATGGATCGATCATTCTTCTTCACCTCCAAATTCCCAAAGAAGATTTTCCCTTCTCTCATCACGAACTAAATACGCTGCTCCAATCATTGCAACTGACATCAAAATACCAAGAATTAGAAGAGGTAATGCCCACTCGTTTAGCATTATATCAGCTAGTGCGTTGGTTGTTGGCTCATTTTCGCTTGAATTTTCCCAAACTTCATCAGCACTTAACACTGAAACAAGTATCATCCCTAAACCTAGAAGACCAATTCGAGTAATTAGAGAGAGGAATTTCATTCAAAGTCCTCCTCAAGGATTTGCCTTCTAGTGAGCATAATACCAAATAATACAACAAGTCCAACGCTNGCAAGATAAACTAGAATCTGAATTGCTGCAAGGAATTCAGCCCCTAAGAGAATAAAAATTCCTGAGACTGCCATAAAACAGAATATTAGAGAAAGCATGGAGTGAGCAACTCTCTGGGCCAATATTAGTCCCAAAGCACCACCGATTGTGATGGTTGCAAACAGGAAGAAAACTCCTGCTTCGACAATTGCTCCTACGTCCAAATCAAGCACTCTCCTTAGCGGCTCTCGCCGCTTTCTTTGCCCTCTTGTCACGTTCTTTGTTGGCTCGTTTTGCTAATTCGGAGTCAACTGCTTCTTGGTGAACCGAAGGTAAAACACGAGTTCTGCTTGCATCGAACCAGAGATCTTGACGTGTGAAACCGGACATTCCATCGTATTCATTTGTCATAAAGAAAGATGTAAATCCACAAGCCTCCATACAGAGACCACAGAACATACATCTACCCATATCGATACGGCCCGATACAATTTGNTCATCTGCAACAAATAATTCTGAGGTCTGAACTTCTTGCTCAGCTCCCGAATCATTCCATCGGACTGTTGCGATGTTTTCTGACAAATCTAACACCTCAGCAAACCTCCATTGGTCTGGAGTGTCGGAATGTGCAGTTACATGATTAAAGTCATCAAGTGATTCTGCGACTTCAGGAATCATTTGGGCAGCATAGCCTCCGACTTCTAATTCGGAACCCATCCCTCCGTGTTCTCCTTCTGCTCCATCCAAAACATCGACACGAAGTTCTGTAGTCATGTGGAGGCAATCATTTGGACANGCGGTGACACATAATTTACAAGCGGTACACGTTTCCCAAATTACACCGATTCTTCCATTATAATTTCCAGGGACAAAAAGCCATGGTTCCATATCCTCTAATCTTTCATATGGATATTGGACTGTTTGGGGCTTCCATAGTGTCGGGAATAAATCAGAAGTCACTCTATCTGGAGCAAATTCTTGTTGGGAAATATCATTAAATTGAGAATTTTTTGTAGCTCTTGATGCAGATCCGTCATCTAGGAATTCAGGGTGTGATGTATTGTGATAGCCACCTGATAGACGCTTACCAAATATCTTGCCAAATATCGGGAATGTTCGTAGTGCTGTTATTAGTGTAATCTTAAATGGGTACCAGAATAGATTTCTAAAATTCGGTTTCGCATGTGGATGCATTGGCATATTTTTCACCTCACTCCTGCCCCGGGACATATGTTCCCGCAGGCTTATCAGTATAGACATGGAACATACGTTCCGTGTTTCCGCTCTTATCTTCATCATTCAGCATAAGGAAGAAAATTCCAAGCCAAATAATGGTGGTAATTGCGGGGATTAGGAATGGGATGCCAAACGCATCCCAAGATGTTCCTCCATAAGCACTGTCGTCAAGCGCTGTTGGGTCAAAGAAGTATAGCCTGTAAACTGCAGAAAGAACTAGTTGGAAAACCGCCAATGGTAGCAATATTCTCCAGCCGAATTCTAAGATTTGATCTGTTCTAATTCTAGCGAGAGAAAATCTAGCCCAAACGAATACCAACAAGAATACAAGCCATGACTTAACTAGAACGACTACTGCTCCAGGGATCAATACGTAAAGGTCTCCAAGTACCGGAATTGTGCTAATCAATCCTTGGAATGGTANATGCCATCCTCCAAGGAAGAAATGGGTGAATANGAAACAGGCAGCATAGGTTCTGATATATTCTGCCATGAATAGCATTCCAAATCTCATTCCACCATACTCCGTCCACCACCCTTCGACAAGTTCGGCCTCTGCTTCTGGCATGTCAAACGGAACTCGCTCAACTTCGGCAATCATGGTAAGTAAGAATAAACCGGCTCCCAAGGGCATCAAGAATAAATTCCAAGCTCCCGCAGAATGTTGGAAATGTACACTTTCTATAATGTTAAATGTTCCAGATAAAACTGCAACAGAGAGCAGGGTAAGTAGCAGAGGTATCTCATAAGCAGTTAATTGTGCTGCTGAGCGAATTCCGCCAATCAATGTGTACTTGTTATTTGATGACCACCCTGCAAAGAATACTCCAATAGGCGCAATACCAAAAATGGCAATAGCATACAATATAGATAGTTCGGGATTGGTTGCATAAATTCCGCTAGAAAGAGGAATAATTCCAAGAATTAAGAGCGTTGAAGAAACTATCAGGAAGGGTGATACTTCGAAGATAAGTTTGTCTGCTCTTTGTGGCACCATGTGCTCTTTGAGAAGGAATTTCATTCCATCAGCCACGTTCTGGAAGAAACCTGGGAATATTGAATATCCCATCCACGATCTGTTGTTAACTCTATCAACCGTGGCAAACTTGTCATCTTTATTTCCAAATTTTTTATTCAAAAACTTATTCACAGCGCCGACTGGTTTTCCGATACCGAATGGCAACATATTCCACCAATCGCCAGCCGTAACGCCGTTCTCTCCAACCCATAATGAACGTAAGGCGGTTGTTGCACCTCTTCTATCATTCATTCTAGCAACAGCTTTTCTCTCGATCCAAAGTATGGCAAACTGCGAGAAGAAAAGCATCAAAAATACGATATTCACGATAGCGAATGTTGCCAATCCAAATGCAATTTGTCCTGAGCTATCTTCCAATGGAGTGCCTTCCAATAGCGGTGGTATTGTCTTGTCTACAAGGTTGAAAATTAGTCCCCTTAAGTCATAGACGTCATCCATGGTATCACCTCAACGATCTGTCTCCCCGATGCATGGGTCGAAACTGCCCATAATTGCTGGTATGTCGGCAACTTTGTATCCTATCATTGTCTTAGCAACAAATGGAATAGTGATGAACATTGGAGAGCGAATCGAGACTCTGTAAGGATTCTTACCTCGGCCTTCGCCGCCGCCTAAGATGTAGAATTGTGAGGCACCTCTAGTACACTCGTAGTTACTAAACCCGGTTGCACCCTCAGGAGCTCTAGTAGGTGCTTTTTTGAATATCATTTCGTCTCCATTGGCATAATTGGTATTCTTTCCACCAGGAATTTTCTCGATTGCGTCAAGAACCATCCTACAGGATTGTCGCATCTCTTCCATTCTAACACGGTAACGATCGTAACAATCTGCACCCTTTACTGAAGTGGGTTTCTCGACTGCTGGTTCCCAATCGATTTCATCATACACCGAATATGGGTGTGCCCATCTAACGTCATAATTCACTCCAGCTGCTCTAACATTTGGACCTGAAACTCCAGCAGCGACCATCTCTTCTGCATTAGCATATCCAACGCCTTGTAATCTAACTAGCCAAATGGTTGATTCATCTAGCATCATTTCATATTCCTCGATTCTCTTCTCAAATAATTTGACTTTGGCAATCATCCTGTCGGCAAAGCCAATTGGAATATCCCTCTTGACTCCGCCAATTCTTGGATAGTTGTAGTGCATTCTTGAGCCTCCGAGCTCTTGCAATAGATCAAGGAACATTTCTCTATCTCGCATACACCAAGTCATTAAGGTTAGATTTCCGATATCTGGGCCAAATGCGCCTAGCCACATTAGGTGAGAGGCTAAACGCTGTAATTCAGCTGCAATTAAACGGATATATTCAGCTCTTTCAGGTACTTCTGCTTCGAGTAAGTCCTCGGCTGCATAAATGTATGAGTTTGCCCAAGTCATAGCGCTGACGTAGCATAGCCTGTCACAGTAAGGTGTAACTTGAGTGAAATCTCTAGATTCGCAAATCTTTTCAACGCCGCGGTGAATGTATCCTAGTTCGGCTTCAGTATCTACGACTGTTTCGCCATCAACTTTGACTCTCAAAGTCCACAACCCGTGTGTCATTGGGTGTTGAGGCCCCATTGTAATCCACATTTGTGCCATGTCTTAACCTCACTTAACGCGACCCTCATCCGCTGGTTTTCGGCCAAAGCCTTGTGCATCATCATACATTTCGTTATGATCATGGTATCGAATTTTATGTTGCTTCTGCAAAGGATGGAATTCCTCCGGGCTATCGTGAGGATTCAGTACTCTATGCATATTTTCGTGCCCTTCAAATTTGATTCCAACCAAGTCCCATGTTTCTTTTTCATTCCAGTCAGCACCGCCCCAGATTTGTTGAACGCTTGGAACTGTAGGGGAATCGTTATTTTCTAATGGAATTAGAACTTCAAATTCCATTGGAATTAATTTTCCGTCTAACTTCTCAGCAACATAAACCGTATTTGTATTTGGTAGTTGATTAGAAATTGGTTGCCTAAGTAGATGGTAAGCAACTTCCCAACCTCTTTCATCTGGTCCGTCAGGAAAATGAGTTCCTGTGATCATAGAGCAGTAATTGACATCTAAATCAAAATATAGCCATTTAGCAAGAGCTAGCCAGTGTTGTGGAGGGGTTGTAATTCTAATAAACGCGAATTTCTTAGCATTGGAATGGTGCTCGATAGAAGCGACGATTCCTGAGCCGGAAAACCTAGAGTTTATGGCATCCAAACATTCATTTGCGGCCTCAGAGTTCTGAGAAACAGTAATACTAGTGCCCATTTTACTCATCTCCAACTATGAGTGGTTTCTCACTTTCTCTTCGAGAACTTGGAGCTCCACCGATTCTGATAATCTTTTCACGAAGAAGCCCGAACCCATCGATTAATGCCTCAGGCCTAGGAGGGCATCCAGGAATGTAAACGTCTACAGGAATTACTGTATCTACCCCTTCCAAGATATTGTAAGATTGGAAGTATGGTCCGCCAGAAATAGCGCACTCACCCATTGCTATGCAGTACTTAGGCTCTGGCATCTGCTCCCAAAGGCGGACAATCTTATCGGCAAATTTCTTCGAAACTGGGCCATTAACCAACAAAACATCGGATTGCCTTGGAGATGAGCGGAATAGTACTCCGAATCTATCGCCATCAAATCTTGGGGTTGCTGCTGCGGCCATTTCAATTGCACAGCATTTTATTCCAAGGTGAAGTGTAAAGAGTGATTTCCTTCCCGCCCAATTAAAAAATCGCCCTGCTAGAACGCTCAGAAACTGTTTTATTTTTGTCACCTTTAGTGCCTCGTCGGTAACTCCACCGACCATTTCGACCAAAGCCCTGCTATTGAATGCTGCAAAATTTTCTCCTGTATCAGCCATAATATCCCCTCAAATGTAAATCCGACCTCGTTTCCTAAAAACATACCAAACGCCAAGTGACATTATGGCAAAAAATCCGCTAAGAACTACCAAGGCATTTTTAGCCTTGGAAACTGCACTCTCTCTAGCACTGTCCGTTAGGTCTTGACCGGTTGCATCGGAAGCAACAAAGCCTCCCAAAACTAAGAACATGAATGCGACATCAAAAACTAGGAAAATAATAGCATACCAGTAATACTGGAAGTGGAACTGAATCATTGCTTCACCTACCGGCTCACTTCCACATTCAAATGTAGTCAATCTTCTAGGATACAAACTGTGATCTTTTTCATACCCTTCCAAAAGATAAGATTTGGTTATATGCGGTCTTGCAGGGTCTACACGGGGTCTTACGACCCATGTGATGATGAAATTTGTCAACGGCATTAAAATACCGACTAGCGTCAAAAAGCCTATTGAAAGGTATGCGCTAGGTACCGATTCTAGTCCGGACATTTGTTCACCCAGTTGCAAAGCATACGCTCAGCATTCTTTCCAATAATTACCCCTCAATAAGGATTGCCAAATCAAAGAAATTTTTCAACATCCAATAATGCTCAAAATACCGATAAAATCATGTGAAAATTTAAGCTGATTTTCCAAACCAAATGGTCCAAGAATCATTCATTGAATTTTGCAGAAGAGACCAAATTTTGTACCCCGGTAATGCGAAAATCCAAGTCACAAATAGATAAAAGATTGCTAGAATTGGAATGGAAAGGAAAGATGGGAACGATGTAACTACTGGAATCATGTATAATGCCCCTCCCATGAATGCCGCAATTCCTAATGCAGGGAATACTAACACTCCGAGAATGAACCAAATAATCGGCGAGCTACCTGACAATTTTGTTTCATGCATTGTTTTTGATTCTAATTCCCTAACAATCCCAATGAACTTGAATAGCCAATAAATGTTGAATAATGGTATTATGAAGAAAAGTAAATTCTTTGCGCCTCCAGGACCGATATCTAGGTTTTTCTTCAACTCTTCACCCCACTTGTACATTGTTACAATAGGGTATAATCCCAAAGTCAAAGGTGTAAAAATTAGCCATTGCCTAACAGGAGTCCTGTATGGAATTGGACTAACCCTTACTGACATACTTCTAACAAATCCGCTTTCTTTAGCACTAGCCAATTTTTCTGTGTAAATTAATTGACGCTTAGCTGAGGATTTTGCATTCATTTCTCTGAGTGTCGGCTTGGCCCCTTGATATATCACGCCAAGGAAAATCAAAATTATCAATAGATACATTCCGGACTTAATGTGTTCTTGTTGTATTCCAAGTCCAAAAGCACCGGCATAAGGTTCACCAAGTACTGAAAACTCTATGTTTTCCCGATCAATCACTCCCGTCTCAACAGGTTCAACTGAAAGTGTGAAAGTAAAGTTATCTTTTACTTCAGCTTCGTATGAAGGCCTAACGTCAACTATTAGACCAATTGAATCCCCTACATCCAACCAACATCTTAACCCATCGGAATTGGATGTGCATGAACCATTTGCATAGTCAAGAGATACTGACCAACCTCGAAGCCCTTCCGGAGTTAAAACATTGAATTGTGTTCTGACATTTCCTTGATTAATAACATCAACCAAAATTGTTTTCTTATCAGGGTATTCTAGAGTGTAGTGTAAATCAACATCGGTACTAAACTGAATGTCATAGATTGTTTGGACTTCTAGACTCACGGAGGTATATCCCGAACGGTCAGCCGAATTGGATTCACTCATAACAACAATCTCTAAGATACCACTATCTCCGGTAACAGCCCCAGGATTTACTTCTATTTTCAGGTGGAATAATTTTTTGTAAGGCACGACTTGAAGTTCAGGGTCGCCAATTTCTTCTTTTTCTCTAGTTATTCCAGTTTCTGTATAGGAGTGGACTATATTTCCTTCTTCATCAAGTTGGTATGAATTAGAAGTGGCATTCCAAAGGCCATATCCTTTCTTAATCTTGAATTTACCATCAATGTCGACTACTTCTCCGTCGGTCATCAGTTCCCTAGTAGCGATTCCTTCTAGGCCA
>PBWC01000027.1 GCA_002729095.1 Methanobacteriota archaeon | reverse complement strand
TCAACCGATTTACATGCTTTCACCTGATGTCGTTGGAGTTAGATTAACTGGAAAACTAAACCCAGGAGTTACTGCTACAGACATGACTTTACGAATAGTCGAGATGCTTAGAGAATTCGGAGTTGTAGGAAAATTCGTTGAATTCTTCGGTGAGGGAATGGCTGCATTATCTCTTGCGGATCGAGCAACTATTGCCAACATGGCACCTGAATACGGGGCTACTTGCGGATTTTTCCCAGTCGATGAAAGAACGCTGGAATATCTTAAGTTGACTGGTCGTGAAGAATCTCATATTGAAGGCGTGGAGGCTTATTGTAAAGCCCAGGGGCTCTGGTATTCTGCAACCTCAGATGAAAAATCTTACACAGATTTACTCGAATTGGATTTATCCTCAGTCATGCCAGCACTAGCGGGTCCAAAAAGACCTCAAGATAGAGTCGATTTAGCAAACATGAAATCTCATTTCATTGAGTCTCTAACTGCACCTTTGGGCCATCAAGGACACGGTTTAGAAAAGGATGACCTTTCTAATAGTGCCATTGTTGAAAGTGATGGGAATAGGTATGATTTGAATCATGGAGATGTAGTAATTGCTGCTATCACTTCGTGTACAAATACCTCAAATCCGGGAGTAATGCTAGCTGCGGGTTTGTTGGCAAGAAATGCAAGACAACGAGGACTTTCGGTTAAACCGTGGGTCAAAACTTCTCTCGCTCCAGGTAGTAGAGTAGTTACCGAATATTATCAGGCAACTGGCCTGCAAGATGATTTAAACGCAATGGGATTCAACGTGGTTGGCTATGGGTGTACTACATGCATAGGAAATTCTGGACCACTTCCTGAGGAAATAGACAATGCTATTGATGAAGCCGGATTAATTGTCGGTTCTGTAATTTCAGGTAACAGAAATTTTGAGGGTAGAGTTCATAGTAAAGTCAAGGCTTCTTACTTAGCAAGCCCTCCTTTGGTGGTTGCTTACGCTATAGCGGGTAATTTAGAGATTGACCTTGAATCCGAACCATTAGGATTTTCACCCGACGGAAATCCTGTCATGATGAGCGAAATTTGGCCTTCAGATTCAGAAATACAGGAAGCTCTCAAGACCATTACTCCAGATATGTTTAGACAGAGATATTCAGATGCAATGAATGAGCCAAGATGGGATTCTATTCCTTCTGAAGCAAGCCCGCTTTATCCTTGGGAAGAAAATTCCACATACATTAGACTTCCAACGTTCTTCTCTGGTCTTTCGGAGAATCCAGATCCTATTTCTAGTATTGATAACGCCAGAGTTCTGCTTAAATTAGGAGACTCTATAACTACTGATCATATTTCACCCGCAGGATCATTCCCAGAAGATGGACCGGCTGGCAGATGGCTGATTGAAAGAGGTGTTGATAAGAATGATTTCAATTCATTTGGAAGTCGACGAGGTAATCATGAAATTATGATGAGAGGAACCTTCGCCAATGTTAGAATCAGAAATCAGATGGCACCTGGTACAGAAGGCGGTTATGCAATACATCCAGAAACAGGCGAGATTACCTCAGTGTTCGAAGCTGCTCAGTCCTACAGCGGTGCTAAGGTAGTGCTTGCTGGTTCTCAATATGGTACAGGTTCATCTAGAGATTGGGCGGCTAAAGGAACTTACCTGCTTGGAATTAAGGCTGTTCTAGCTACTTCATTTGAGAGAATCCATCGTTCAAACTTAGTTGGCATGGGTGTCCTTCCTATAACTTTCAAGCAAGGAGAAACTCATGAATCATTAGGTCTTGATGGAACTGAACTCTATTCGATTCCAATTACAGATGAAGTAAAGCCTCTCGAAATGCTCACCATTACAGCGGAAAAGTCGGATGGAACCGAAATTAAATTTGAAGCCCAGGTTAGACTTGACACTCCCGTAGAGGTTGAGTATTATCGGAATGGTGGAATTTTACATACGGTGTTGAGACAACTTGCCAGTAATTAATCGTCACCTTGAAGTCGTTGAGTAATTCCCGCTTTTTATGGCGGAACTCACTGGCTATGTCCAATACCGCTTTAGGTCTGACGAGCATGATACTAATGTTCTGTTAAAAGGCGAGGCTGAATGGGTTCGTCAAAAAGTCGAGGAATTGGGGCTGAGCGGCCTAGGTTGGACTATGCCGATTGGTAAAGATAACAAAAAATCCAAGCAATCTGCCAATACACCTAGCGAGAATAAAAAATTAATTTCAATCGATGATCAACCCATAGGCGAGAAGCCATTAGATATGGGACCTACACCCGACCCAAGCAAAATTCCTGTGGTTAGAAGGCCAATAGGCGAACTAGATCTTTCTAGAGAGTTGAAAATGCTTGGATTAGAGAAGCCAGTTCGTCCAGATGTTATCGAACTCATGGAGATTTTCGCAGAAATGGACGATCCAAGGCCAGTTCAAGGCGCTATGAGTGTAGACCCTATGGCTGAAGCCTGGCTTAGAGAATTACTACATGTTGTAGTTAGAGAATATGGAATAACTGCACTCAGGACTCAAGATATAGAGGAGATTGCAAGCAAGAAACTCGGTAACAGGGAAGGCACCGCACTAGAGGTGTGGTTAGAGTCATTATTTTCTGCTGGAAAACTGGTTAAAGTTCACGGCTCTGATGCAATTGCATGGGGCCCTTCACCAAGGTGGCTGGCAGGTAAAATTTGATTTCTTAAGCGTCAATTTATATTAATCATCGGATATTTAAAATCGAACCACTGAGCCTTTAGCGGCATATTTTTGGGTGAACCAAATAGCAAAGGAATTAAAGTGCAAGCATTCTTGGGTCAAAGAGTGATGATGATGTTTAACCAAAGCAATCTCTTCAAAGCCCGCGCCCGTAGCATACTTCTTTGTATGCTGATGGTTTTATCTACCACCGCAGCAATTGCCTCTACAGCAAGTGCTTCCCAGGCTAGATCGTACACAACTAACCGTGACCCTCACGACGTTGCAATTGGCGATTTCAATTGTGACGGCAGCAATGATATCGCCGTTGCGACTGATGGTACACACACCATTACTATCCTATGGAATGATGGTAATGGCGACTTTAGTGAGAGACAGGATATTTGGGTTTCTGAGAATCAGAGCAGAAATGCTGATTGGGATGAGTTCTCAAATGTTCAATTCATTGAAGTTGGAGAATTTACCGGCGATTCCGCTATTGATATCGTAATTTTTCAAAGGAATAATCCTTTCAGAACCGATGATAATGGTGCTCCAGACGGCCAACCAGGTAACGTAACAATTATTGAAAATGGTGGATGTAACGAGAAAACATGGGATATAGGCGCTCGTTTCACTCATTTCTGGGCTTGGGATTTGGAAGTTAGCGACTTGAATAAGGATGGTAATGATGATGTCATGATTCTTGACTTACAAGCAGATATTACCACTCAAAGAGTAGTAACTTATCTTGGTCCAGTGACCTCTAATACGCAAGGTAAAATCACAAACCTTGGACCTGCTCAGCAGAATACTTACAGAGCATTTACTTCAGGAGACTGGGGTGAATCACAAGTCGGTGGTGGCATCGGTGGCGGCGGACAGTGTTTTGATAATGACGTATGGCTCTTGAGAAGTGAGGGTCTTGACTACTCAACGGGACAAGTCACCAACCCAGGTCATGACGACAACGTTTCTATTGTAGAGTTTAATTGTCAAACTGACTCTTTCCCGCTAACATACACATTCAGTACAACTCCTGGACCTGGAGAGCATGTCATAAATATGCAAACTGTATCTTCGCAAGTCATTAGTGTTGCAGATATGGATGGTGATGAAGTAATTGACGTTCTTGCTCTGAATGATGAAAACATCGAAAATGTAACTTACGTTACATCCTCTTCCTCTGGGTCTTGGGGCAATCCTCAATTAGCCTATTTTGGACCTTATATTTCTTGGTCCTTGACTGTAACTGATTTGAACGGCGACAATGAGCCTGATTTCATTAATCCTACAATCGCTTATCAACAAAATTCTACAGATTCAGCAGGTGGAACAAGTTCGAGTTTCTTCTTGAATTTCCCATCCACCATTCAGGTAACACTTTCTGATGGTAACGGAGGGCACCTAAATCCGCTATCCTATGCAGCCGGAAGAAGGCCTCACGTCGCTGAGGTTGGTCAACTGGCCGGAGCGTCAAACTCTGCTCCAGACATAGTTGTAGGTCACAAGAACTGGAACTTTGGTGGATGGAGAGATAATTTAGGTTGGGACGGCCAATATGATACAATTTCGGTAATTGAGATGGATAACAAAGATCTATCCGTTTCTGGAATNGAAATNGACCCNGTAGATAGATACTTTGGATTTGTNGGNGANGGTAANAGAAACATCAANGTTACAGTTACNAANACCGGAATGGACGTTCTTAANGGNCAAANCGCTCANTTAGACGTAGAACTGAAAGTTGTTGACGAATTGAATTCAACAAATCAAACNGTTTATGCTATGGATTGGGATAATCCTGAGAATAAAGCAGGATGTGGTGGATGTACTTGGGACTACGTGGATTATGTTGACGGAACTCACCACTGGTTTGAAGAAACAAACCATTCTTCTGGTACTGGTGTAGACCCTGATGAATCAGAGTCAGAATACTCTCCAAGTTACCTTAATCCTACTGACTTTATGTGGTCTGGAGAAACAAAGACTAACTCCAGTGGTGGCACATGGACAGGATATGGCAAGAACTGGGATGAAGCAATGATTCTACAAGACGTCGACTTAACAGGTTCAGACAGAGCTTTCCTAAGTGTCGAACTTTACCAAGACCTAGGTTGGGGCGGATTAGGTTCAGCCTCAACTACTGGCGGTTTCATTCTAACAAATGTCTGGGATGATATTGCAATGATTGAAGTTGGTAGTGAAGAAACCGGTTGGAACGTGATTAGTTGTCCTACTTCCGCTGCAGTCAATGGAGCCTGTTATTCTGGCAGTTCCATGTGGGGCGGATTTGACATTGATCGCTATGTCAAAGGCGCTACAGGAGGCTATCCTGAAGGTTTATCGAGCAATATTTATTCTTTCAATACCTATTATGGTTGGAATAATTTCACTGATGAAGGATTTGGTACATTTGACCTAAGTCCATGGGCTGGTGAAACCATAGATCTAAGATTTAGATTTAGAACAGGTTTCGACGGTTCAATTGCAGATGATAATGAAAGCCGCTGGACTGGTTTTGATGGTTATGCAGTTGATAATTTAACAATCACAAAACAAAATACTGCTTTCTTCCCGAATGCGCAATCACAACAAACACAAATCAATCTCCAAAACCTTGGACCCGGTGAAGAGTATACTACCTCTATTCAAGCAAACTTCTTGAATGACACTACGTATCGNATTTCGGCAACTCTGTCGAATAATGCTTGGGATGAACAGGTAATCAATGACGAGATTGTTGGTTATGTNACACCATTCAACCTTTACGATCCGGTGATTGAGAAAATTGAAGAATTCTTACCTGGTGGTCTATATGCACAAGGTACTTTCCCAATTTTGGCTACAACAAATAACTACGGAAATACTGCCGTAGATTTTGACATTACTGCTACAGTGTTTAAAGCCAATCCTTCAGATGTAAAATGTGGTACACCAAGTTCGACCTGTGAAATAACATTTGACAATGCTACAGATGGTACAAGATATACTGAAAGTAATAATCCTAAGGGCGTACGTTACAATGACTCAAATCTATGTCCAGGAGACTCAACTTTCAACAAGGAAGCCTACTGGTTTGGTCATCCTTGTTCGATTAACACTGGAGTGGACGGATATGGAGATGCTTGGGAGAACGAAACATTTACTGTCACGAATGTTGACTTAGAAAACCTCTCTGGGGATTTCGTTGCATTGAATTTTGAATATTATGCTGATACTTTCTATGAAGTAGATTCTCAAGGAAATATTGACCCTAGTGATTATCTCGCACTATATGCTGATTATACTAACGGGGGAGTTACCTATGAGTCAATCATCTACGGGCAGTGGAGTGATTACAACGAGGATGGAACATGTCAGGAAGATCGAAATGGTGATGGAATTGTTAATGCTACTGAACCGATTGACTTTGGCGAAATTGATTTCATTGGAGACGCTAGAAACACCGATGGTTTAACTAATGGAAACTGGAATGTATTCTTTAATTCTGATGGCCTGACCAAGACAGTTAATATTGATTTGACCCACCTTTACGTATACAACATTTCTTCCAGCGATTCTTCCGATTGGGGAGTAGAATGTCTGTCTCTGTCAGGTAATAAAGTAGATTTGAAGTTTGAATTCTTCTCCGACGATGACGGAAGAAATGGAATCAATGATGGGTTCAAGGGTGTAGGAATAACAAATATTTCAATGAAAGAATTTACCTTTGTAGAAGATAATAGCTATTCAATTAGCAGAACCGGCGTAGACGCTGGAGAATCTTCCACCGATCTAATTGCAGATCATGAGTTTATTTCCGGAGTATACATGATTGAAGTTGAAACAGTATTCGATAANACAACAANTGGAGTTCCATGGTATGGNGANACNGAGCTTAATGATGCAAATAATATCAAAAGAGTAATTTTCAATGTTAAATCGGTCGATATTACATTAGGAGAGCCAAAAGGAGTTCTTGATTGTTTGAAAGATGTTACACTGAAGTGTGTTCTTCCAATAGATCAATCTCTAACCCACTCTTGGGATGTTAGAGCAACTAATGGAGTACTAGAGGGAGATTACGTATTTTACATGGACATTTATGATGAAACCTCCAACTCACTAGCACATACAGTTACTGCAGGACCAGCAACAGAACTAGTTGCTGGACAGGTTATCGACTTGTCTTTCACTCCTTGGTCTGGATATCAAGACGGGCATACATACAATATTAGTTATCGTGCAGAACTAGATGATGGAACGCCTTCAGGTTCTCCAAGACATTTCTTTGCAACATTTGCTGAAGATATAGATGTAGCAATTCTTTCTGATAAGAACACTGGAACATCAACTATAGTTGATGACTTAGCCATTCTCGGTAAATCATATACGCAATTTACAATCAATGACTGGGATGAATATTTCAAAACCAATTGGTTTACTCACTATGATAAGATAGTACTACCATGGCAAGATTTCAACACTGCGAGCGACGCTGGAGGAAAATATTACATGCGTCTATCCGAAGATGATGCTAACACCGTCGACAGAACCCAAATTCTAGAATCTTACATGCTTAGTGGCGGAACTATCCAAGCACACTTTGCCCCTCATGGAACACAAACTTACGGTGAAGGTCTGACAAATAGACTTCCACTAGAGGTTGAGATTGATGATAGAAAGGCCCCGAATGAAGTATATTACAGTAANATGGAAATTTATGATAAATATCATCCAATTATGGATGATATTGATGACTCTAATAATTATGCCATTTTCCAAGGCTTTGATGCACAAAAAGTGGTTGCGAGGTCTGCATTAGATGCAGGTTCTGCTGATGAGCAGGCTGACTGGGCATCAATCTGTACAGGCAATTTAGGCCAAGCAGAGTTCCAGCCGATTATTAGGACTAAAGATAATCCTGGTGCTGTTTTACTGGGTGTTTGTAGTTATGGTCAAGGTGGAATGATAATTTCTACTATAGATGTAGAAGCAAACTCTGAGAATGCAACAAGTACTACATTCCCGTTGCTGAAGAATCTACTTCTGCATAAAGTTACAGATTATCCAAATCCATTTGGTAAACAAAGAGAAGGAACAGACATTCTAATTAACGAAAATAAACCAGTTGATGGATTTGGTTCTGGATATGTGGAATACTACGTCAAGAGTAATGCAGAATTAACATTCGATTACCAAACTGATGCAGTTGTACCTCTAACCGCTGATTGGGTTATTGAAGGGCCTACTAAATGGGATGGCTCTTCTTTAGCGAGTGATCAATATGACCACACAGACGAACCAAGTCCAGTAATGACTTTCTGTAAGTCTATCGGTACTCAAGGTGGATGTAAGCAAGATGTTCAATGGACAGTTACTCTTTGGTTGCATGATGACGAAGGGCATTCAAGGAAGGTTTCTGTTATTATCGAAACAGATGATGCTAATGCTGATGAATTCGATCCAGTTCCAAATGCCATAGTAGAAATAAGGCCGGAATATGCAGATAACATCGAATTGATTGGTTCCTCTGGAGCTAATAATGAATGGGATAAGTATCGAATCACATTACCTGAGTTCGGACAACTTAAGATTTATTTCGACGCTTCAAGTTCCTATGATGAAGATGCTCCCGAAGGAAGTTCAGGAATCAAAACCTATCAGTGGGATATATACTATGATAAAGCACAAGATGCCCCTCTAAGTGCGCTTTATGACACCAATACATATACCCGAGAAGCCGTAAGCAATGGTGAATTCAGTTACGTATTTGGCGGTGATGGATTCGACGATGATGGTGTATCTTATGCAGGCAGAAATGTTACTATTGATGATGCAACAGGTGCAATTACCCAACCTATCAAAGTAAAACTAACGGTGTTTGACGAGGCAGGAAATTGGGATGATGATATGGAGATTTATTTCGAAGTATTAGATGCTGGATATGGAGACGTACCACCAGTTGTACAATTCGATGACCCCAACATGTGGAAAGACAAGACCGGGTATAATGAATCAGAGTTTACTATTTCTGGGTTTGTAGCATCCGGTTCTGACAACGGCGATTTCAATATGGAGATTGCATTCGATGATGACTTGTTTTATGGCGGTGACAGAATAAATAGTGTAGAAACTCAGAAGTTAGATTATGTTAGAGATCTAAGTACAGGTGACACGTTCTCATTAACACTAAACCTTTCTGACCTATATTCTAACGTATCAAAGAATGTTGAGGTTCACATCTTTATCTACGAATGGGACTCTTTAGGTGAGAAACGGTGGACAGACCACAACTATGGTTTTGATAATTCAATTACTCTAACCTTACCTATTTGCCGAGGAGAAAAGGCTCCAGATAATGTTAAGGCGGAAGACATTGATGGAAGATGGATATTTGTCAACGGTGCCTGTATGTGGGAAGGAGATTGGAAATTCGAAAATGGACAGTGGATTGCTCCATCATCTGATGACTCTGGTGATTCGGCTCAGTCCGGTACCAATTTACTTCTAATCGGCGGTGGCGCTCTAATTCTGATTATCATTCTTGCATTAACTATGNTANTCCTAAGAAAGAACGGAGATGAAGGAATGGATGGAATGGTTAAAGATTTCAGTGTTGGAGGATATCAGCAAGACCCTGTTGAACAATATGTGCAACAGCTGATTGCCCAAGGCTATCCTGAAGATACTGCAAGGTCTTATGCTGCTCAATACGCAAGTCAGGCAGGATTCGGTCAACAGACGGCTACCGCAGCACAGCCTGCTTCTGCTTCTAACCCAGCGATGGATGCCGCATATCAGCAATACTACCAACAGTTCATATCACAAGGATATGACCAACAAACTGCTGCTGCCTATGCTCAGCAATATGCAGCAGCCTACATACAACAGCAACAGTGAGTGAGAGTTTTCTCTGATTCATTATTGTAAGTTTGTTGCATCAATGGGTTCAAAAGTAACCATAAATCCCATCGGGCATGGACAGTACTGATACCTACACAGTCGCAGATATTAGCCTTGCAGAATCTGGCTCTCTTAGAGTCGATTGGGCAAGAGCAAGAATGCCAGTTTTAGCGGCTCTCAAAGAAGAAGCATTGAAGACCAAACCTCTTGCTGGAATGCGTGTTGCTGGATGTTTACATGTTACCAAAGAAACCGCAGTTCTGATTGAAACTATTGCGGCTGCTGGAGCAGAAATCTCCTGGTCCGGATGCAACCCACTTTCAACCCAAGACGATGTTGCTGCTTGGCTTGCTTCTGAAGGATACTCAGTACACGCATGGCACGGACAATCAACTGAAGATTTCTATTGGTGTATCGATAAAACTCTTGAATTCAATCCAACATTAACTCTAGATGATGGGGCCGATTTGATTGTTAGAGTGCACGGTGAAAAATCAGAATATGCTGATGGTGTCATCGGTGGTACTGAAGAAACAACTACCGGTGTTCACAGACTTAGAGCAATGGGTAATGCTGGAGATCTAAAATATCCTGTCATAGCAGTCAATGATGCAATTACTAAATGGGACTTTGACAATGTTTATGGAACTGGGCAATCAACTTTAGACGGAATTATTAGAGCAACATCGGTTCTAGTTGCTGGTAAAACCTTCGTTGTTGCCGGTTATGGTCACTGTGGCAAAGGTGTTGCTATGCGCGCAAAGGGAATGGGTGCTAACGTAATTATTACTGAAGTCGATCCTTTGCCTGCACTTAGAGCGGTTATGGATGGCTTTAGAGTAATGAAAATGGATGAAGCCGCATCCCTAGGAGATATTTTCTGTACATCTACAGGTATGAAAGATATCATAGTTAGAAGACACTTTGATTCAATGAAAGATGGTGCCATTATTTCCAATACTGGACATTATGATTGTGAAATTAATATTGAGGACCTAAAACAGCTTTCTACCAGCGTTAGAACTATCAGAGATAATAATGATGAGTACACCCTTTCTGACGGAAGAAAAATCTTCCTTTTGGCAGATGGTAGATTAGTAAATCTAGCCGCTGCTGAAGGCCATCCATCAGAAGTAATGGATATGTCATTTGCTAATCAGTACTTGGCTCTTTGCCGACTAGCCAAAGAGGGAGACAAACTAGATTCAATCGTCTATGATATTTCTTTAGAGCAAGACCAAGGGCTTGCTAAAACAAAGTTAGAGACACTAGGTTTCGAGATAGACGATTTAACCGCAGATCAGATAGAGTATCTAACCGATTACACAGTTGGAACATAAGTTTCATTCTTCACTAGAATCTAATTCTTGATCGCCTTCTTCCCAGAAGACTTCTGCAGTTTCTTCTTCTAATTCCTCATCACCATCAATAAATCCTAATTCGTCGAGGTGGGAATCGAAGTCAGGAAGTGACATTTTCCAATTTTTAGGAATTTTATTATTCTCATCAATAATTTTTATCATTCTTTCTTGCCATGCTTTAGGTTTTCTTTGCATGATATACATACATAGTACCGAGGTTCGTATATTTTCAGGGATTACAGAAAAACCTGAAGATGCTTCAAAATTCATTGCTCGTAGTAAATTGAACGCAGGTCTATTAACAGAGCGGAATAGATTCTTTGCAATTCTCATGCCGAATAGAACTGTAGCAAAAATCACAACAGATGTCAAACAGAAAGCGCCCCAACCTTGTCCAGCAATCGTATTGGATAACAAAATAACAGCAAAAAGAATCGGTACCGTTGTCATCATGAAAATAAACGTTTCAGAAATAGGAGGTTTCTTCATTTTTGACTCGATAGCATTCCATCCAGAATGACGTTTTTCCCACGGCTTAAAGTGCTCATTCGGGTCTTGAGTCGCAGCGGTTTTGACCATTCCAAGTAGTTGATGTATACGTCCGTATTGAGTGGTGGCAACATCCATATTTTCATTGATGATTGTCTCCAGTCTTTTCCTTGCTTCTTCGTACATACCCATATCTGCAAGAATTGTTGCTTGTTCAATCAATGGGGTTACTTCATGCGGAGCATGGTGACGAACATCCTGCCACCATTGTAAGGCCTCAACGAGTAGACCTAATTCATCTGCTAATAAACGGCCACCTCTGACCCACATATCTATTCTCGAAGGTTCCAATTCGACTACTTTTTTCAAAGCAGAGAATGAACGAGATACATCGATTAGTGATACAGAATCACCATCTGCCATTAACGCAGCATCTGAGTAAACCTGCCATGCGTCTACATGTTCAGGGTCTATTTTAGTCGCAGATTTGGCCTCTTTAAGGGCGGTTTCTCTATCTCCACTTTCAAGAGCTTCTATCGCATTTAGGTAGTGCTCCTCTGCGCTCATAGTATAGGCTCTATGTGGGAATCATTTAATCATCTCTATTTCGCCTAAATTTTCTAGGTACGATAGGTTTGGGAGCATTGTTATGTGCATGGCCAGGCCTTTTACCCCTAGCTTTGCGGAAATTATTCTGTTTTGGCTTCGGTCTTTCAGTATTTGAATTTGAATCATTTCTTTCAGAAAATCTTCTGTCGCCGTCTCTACGGTTTCGGTCTCTTCTATCAAAGTCTCTCCGCTCGTTGTCTCTGCGCCTTCTACCCCTGTCTCTTCCACGTTCTCTGCGTCCATCGTCTCGGCGGCCTCTGCCGCCATCTCTTCCACGGTCTCTATTTCGGTTATCTTGACGATTTCTAGAATCTCTTCTACCAACTCCGGGTCGAGGTTCTCCACACCGATTACATTCGGTTCTAAATGAGAAATTAGAATTACCACATTTATGGCAATCCCAGTCATTATCAGAGAATATCTTTCCAGAGTTCCTTCTTCCATCCCTTTGCCTATTGTTTCCGTAGTCCCTACTAGCACCTCTGTCAAAGTTCCTACTTCCACCATCGCGACGGCCTCTATTGTTTCTTCTACCACCATCATCACGGTTTCTAAAGTTGGAATTTCTGTCAAAACTTGAGTTGTCTCTTTTTTTGAATTCATTTCTTTCATTTCGGTAATTTCCACCTTCTCGGGAATTTACTCTTCTATCTTCTCGAGGCTTTTTCGCCCTGATAGTTACTTCTTGACCTATCAATGACTCTAAATTCAACTGACGATCAATATGACCGACATGTGCCACTGGATTCTCAGTATTTCCTAGAACTCCGTCTATCTTGCCTATGTATACTCCATCTGAAGCTTTTACTATAATTGAATCAAGTGCGGGGGAAGAACCACCAAATGATAGTAAAAGTCCTCCTTCATGACTCATTGCTTCAATTATACCAGCGAACATACAAATCACATTAATTGAATGCTTTATCACTCAAGTTTCCTTCTAGCAAATGCTGCACCTAGTAAAGTGATAGATAGAGTGGCTAGCAAAGATACACTAGGTAAGCCAGAACTTTCAGAATCACTATCTGAATCATCACTACTTCCACCAGAGTTATCACTAGTTTCGTATGGATCTTTAACCAGTACACTCAATGTGCTATTTTTTCCGGAATCATCTGTGGCTTTAATTGTCACATCATATTCTGTGATGCCTTGTTGTTTGCATGTTGCAATTGAAACATCTATTTCCCAGTTCTTTCCAACTTTAGTGAAATCAGTTGCTTGATAGCCACAAAGATTCAAAACAAGGGATACTTCTTCACCATCGGGGTCTAAGACTTCTCCTCGCAAAGTGAATTTGTATCCACTTGCATCCCAAGTAGCATTCTTTCCTTCAAAGTTGACAGTTAGATCAAGAACCGGAGGTAGGCTTTCTTTTTCTAACTCAAAGTCTAGCATGAAATTAAATGTTAACATATTGCTACTTTGAGCAGAACCCATAATCATAACATTGCCAGGTTTCAATCCTTCCATAGGCAAAGGAATGGTTACGGATTCGGTAGTAACTGATACAGAACGACTAGTGCCCATGGTTTGTGATTGATGGGCATGAGCAACGATACTCAACTCGCTTACTAATCCAGTCGGAGTAATTGTAAAATCAATATTTTCACCATCATTGATTTGACCTTCTGAGGTAAATGGTTGTCCGAATGTGAATGTCAGAGTGTCATTATTTTGAGCACCGAATGGGTCTTTAATCGAGCATTCAGCAGTTGTTGATGTTGTAGATGGTGAGGTGACTAAAAAATTTCCATTTGTGTCTTGTCTAGAAGACCAAGCAGGATTTGCAAATTCACATTCCATGGTCCAACCGTTGGAATCGGACGCCCATGTACTAATTTCCTCGCCACTAACCGCTAAGTATTCCATTCCGGTCATGACTGGAATTATTGAGTTATTATTTGGCGCTGCACCTGACCATTGTGGGATGTCATTTGACTCGGGGGCCGAGGTTGTGAAGTCAATGAATAAGTTTCTTCCAATAGGCCAATCAGCTTTATCATAGTCAACATGTTGCTTTATCATCAAACTTCCATCCGGGAGGTAAGTTTCTTCAGGTTCATAGGAATTGATTTCGACACCGTCATCTTGCATACTAAAGTTTGAAATTCTCAACCCTTGAATAATTGGGAAAGTAAGCAATAGATCAGCATTAGTCATATTGGTTACATTAAGAGCAAGTGTAAAGTTTGAAGCACCTTTGTTTGGTAATTGATCAAATCTCATGTTGTTTGATTCTCCACCTTTAACAAAAAGACTGATTTGTAGGTCATCCGTTACTGATACTGGAACTTCGGTACAATTATTCGAGGCAAGTAAATTTTGACAGTTTCTTTCTTCTGCATGGCCGTTAGGAACTAAATCGACTTCATCGAGAGCGATTCCCTCTTCAACGAATTCGAAATCATTCCAGTCAACTCCACCACGATGTGGTATACCTTCTCTAATTCCAAGTCTAGTGTCCATGTCGACAATACATTTAGGGCCAATTTCTCTAACTGCTTCTCTTTCATCAGTACTAATCCATGAATTATTTCCACCTGGAGCTCCATCAAATAATCCGTCTAGATTTTCTCTAACTGTAGCAGAATTGCTTCCGTTGACGTAAGCCGTAGCAGACATACTCGATGTAGCCCAATCATCTTCAATATTAATATTGAAAAGAGCAAAGTTATAGTCGAATAGGTCTTCAAAAGTATATCCTGAACAATCAACATCATCCAGTTGTCTTCCACTTGTTTCAGAAATTTTTTCCTCATTTAAGTGGGGGTGTTCTGCAACTGGTGATAAAATCATCATAATCATCAAAACAATTAGGCTCAATGCGGTCGAATGAACCGCTATTCTGTTTCCTGCCATAATATCGGCTAACCCCTGCTTCTCTAATACTCTTTGGCCTAGAGCATTATTAAAATTTCAATTATGGTTGTATATTTTCCATCCTAGAGTTAAACCAATACCAAGGTATGATACTCCACAATAGGGCTGCAAGGAATGATAAAATTGGAGAAACTCCTCTATCCACATCTTCTAATCTTGTTTCAAGTAGATGATGGAAAACACCATTTGGCGAAAATAAATCTAACAATCCTTCTAAATTAACCCATTTAGGATCATTCTCTTCACCGATAGAAACTCCAGATGCAAACGCGACCATTGTCGTAACCAATGCCCATAGAAATGTGAACAAAAACCATACACCAACACCAAAAGCAATTGAGGTTCCCTGTTCTTTAGCATAGGTTGATGCTACTAAAGAAAATAATACATACCACAATAGAATCAATGCTACTGCTGAAAATGATATAATTCCATCCATCAAGCTAGGCCAGTCTCCAATTCTGTAATTCACGATTATGAAAGAAACTAGCCAAAGAATCCATGTCGGTACAAGAATAGAAAACCAGTGACCTAAAATTATTGCAGTTGATTGTTGCTTTCTTAACATCGGTTGTGAGAGTTTGATTTCTAGAACCCCGCTTGCTCTATCTTTACTAACTCCATCGAATGAAAGTAAAACTCCACACATAGTGCCGCCAAAAACAATACCTAGGCTGGTGTAAAACATCACTTCTGTCGCTGATGAAGGCTGAACTCCCCCAGGAAGTACGATATTTGGATCCGAAAATCCCCAAGCCATTCCTGGAATGAAGAGAATCAGAATTGGTAACATAATTACCATCCTTGTTGATAAAAGTCTCCTCTTAAAGTACGTAAGTGAAATTATATTAATTTTATTAAAATCACTCATTCTTCCTCACCTCGACTCCTGTAAGGCATCATTGAAGAAGCGATTACTCCGAATCCGATTTCATCAAGATTTTGCCCTGTAGCAGCGCATAGCATTTCAACAATATCGATTTCTTTAGATTTGCAGGATAAAATATGATGGTCACTTTGAACTAATTTTTTCAAAATATGATCATCTGTACTTCTCAATATCACTGACCAGTTTCCATCTGATTCATTTGATTCAATTACAGAGCCCTCGTTACCCGTTATTCGTTCGAAATTTGGGATTTGACCTTTACCTGCAATTTCTATCCTATTGCTCAAATCAAACTCAGTTTCGATATCATCTAATGTTCCTTCGATGAGCAACTGACCTTGATGCAACAATGCTAACCTATCGACAAGGTGTACCATTCCTGCCACGCGGTGAGATGAAATTACTATAGATACACCCTTGGCAGTCAATTGGTAAAGTAATTTTTCAAATGCCCTTATCGCTACAGGATCTAATCCATTAAATGGTTCATCAAGAAGTAAAACCTTGGGAGAGCCAAGTAGCGCGGTTGCTAATGTTAACCTCTGCCGCATCCCTTGGCTTAATTGGTCTAAGGAAGAATTTGCGATATCACCTAAACCAACCATCTTTAGTATGCCATCNACTCTGTGGGTGGCATCCCTCATTTCAGCGATATCANTAAGGGCATTTCTTACAGATATCTTACCCTGCCATCTAACCTGTTCTGGCATGTGTCCGACTATTGAACGCAAATCTGTTTGAGAGATTTTTGCCAAATCCAAAGAGTTAGATTTTGCGAACATAATGTTTCCTTTATCAATAGGGAAGATACCTGCCAGCATTCTAAGGAGAGTTGTTTTTCCGGCACCGTTAGGCCCAACTAGTCCCAAAATTTGACCCTTGTGAATCGTAAGATTGATNGAAAAAATTCCAGGGCCGGGTTTCTTTTCAAATGGGTTTAGTAATCTTGGAGATGGAATTTGATGTCGAAACGCTACATCATTCAACTCAAGAACCACTTCCGACATGGTTCGGCCTCGGAGTTCTCATTTGACAATCTACCGTTCGTTATGTGAATGAATGAAAGAATCTTTCAATATGACTCACCTCCACCAGCGAGGGTCGAAATGTTAGCAGGTGTGGTTACATCGGTACTAATGTTGGCCACTGTTGCTCTTTGGGTAACGTATTTTAGAAAAAAAGCCTCATCTCAAGACGAAAATTTTGATTATCACCAGATAATAGGGCAATATGGAATTGAATCCAGCATAATTTGTATAATTTTGTTATGGATAATTCCATGGGGGATTATTCTCATTTTACCAGTTTTATTTCTTCTTTCAATTCTGAGTCCAGCAGGTAGAAAAACCTGGAAAGAATTTACTAAAGTTAGAGTTTATTTTGTTTGTTCTTTGATAGTTGTCATTTTTGCCGGCGGATTCATTCCTGCTTCAGAACCAATATCGCCCGATGAATGGGGTGAGCCATTNATCAAAGAAAATCCAAATGCTCCGCTATACCCTTCTGGGAATCAGTACACCTGGGTCATGTTACCATCCAGTGGCGATTTTAATGTGGAGGTAGTACAGTCTTTAAGATTGAGAATCCCGTACCAATTTTCTTCGTTGGGTTCAGCCTCTACAGCTTTAGATTTGGCAGATTTATTTAATTTAGAGCAATCAAGACTAAAACAGGCAATCGAATTATTAGACAATGAAATTCCATTATCACTGGATTCGGAAGAGATGAAGTTGAAAAGAATAATTACTGAACAAAAACACACCTACTTCGATTCANGTTCTGGTAAAGAGAACCGGCTCGATATTGCATTATTTGAACTTAGAAGTTTGACTCTTAGTTCAGACCCAGATGGACGCGTGGTTGGAGAAGTCCTTTGTGCTGCTTCTGATTCTTGGGGTGGCGANGTAGANNTNGTTGTNNTTGTNAGGCCNANNGGNCATCCNGGNCTNGAGCAAGATAGGTTTGCTGAGAGCCTAGTTTCTCAATGGNTTGGATANAAATCGGGTNAAAATGAAAGTTTAGGGAAACCTAAATAATATATATGAGNCACTTTTCGGGCAACCTAAAGTGATACCATGATGAATACAAAACTATCTGTGACCTTAGTGCTAGTAACATTGCTTTCTGCAAGCCTTGCAGGATGCATAGAAAATGAAGATGAATCTAATGCATCAGCCTGTAGTGGCGATGAATTGAAGATTGCATTTGACCTAAAAGACGACTTAACTCCAGAATCAATAGATAATCCTAGTAGAATTGCTGATTATCTNTGTGATGCTTTGGNTATGGATGTCACAATTTATGATGTAGANAGTGCNGCTTTAGCAATGGAAGCACTGAGATTCGGTAACGCTGATATTGCTATGAACATTGATGGCGGTCCAGCTTGGGTAGGCTGGAATGCGTACAATCTAGAAGTTTTGGCAGCCGATACCAAGGATGATGGAAGGGCTTTCTACAACGCACATGCGTGGGTTTTGAAAGGTAGTGAAATGGAAATTGCATTGAATGACAATGATGAGAATACAGATCCTTTCGCATTATTAGAAGGTAAAACTTCATGTCACACAGGTTGGTTGAAATCTGCTGGAATGCTAATGCCGATGGGTTATTTGATTGGAAATGGATATGTAAATGTTCAAGGGGATTTATCTGATACTGAAACTCTGAGGACTACTATTAACGAGTACTTTGATGGTTCATCAGGTAAAGGAAACCCAGCCTCCATTCCAGTAAGTGGTGGCCTTTATTCTGGCTATGCTGGCGCATTGGAATGCCTGAGCGATGGTTATGGTGACGTGGCTTTTGCAAAAGATTCAACAGTTGGCAGTTATTGTAACAACGATAATGCAGCGGACAATGCTGAATGGTGTTTGGATATGAGCCAATATGTGCCACTTCCAAAATTCGGGTCTTCCCCTTCCCATTCTGTAATGTACAATGATGAGGTGCTGGCAGAAGATAAAGAACAAGCCATCCAGGATGCTTTGGTTAAAATGAAGGATGATGCAGATGGATTGGCGATTCTGAATGAGGTTCTTGGAACTGATGCAATGGTTGCAACCAATTCTCAAGATCATCTTGGAACCTACGGTGCTGCATTGGAAAACATACCTGGAATTTCAACCAAATATGGTAATGCGTTTGAGGGCGGATCTTCCCTATCTGATATCAAACCAACAATAACCATTGCATATTATTTAGCCGAGGATTCATCTGCTAATGCTAATGCTCTTGGGATGGCTGAACGTTTAAAGAACGACCTTGGAGTTAACGTCGAATTGTACGATGTTTCATCTGAAGGAATGATCATCCAAGCACTTAGATTTGGCAATGCTGATATTGGTTTCATGGAAGGAGGCCCAGCATGGATTGCTTGGAAAGAGTACAATCTACAAGTCTTAGCAGTTGAAACTACAACTGCGGAAAGAGACACATATTACAATGCATCAGCATGGGTTTTAGCTAACAGTACAATGGCACAATATCATCTTGATGGAGATGAAACAACAGATCCTTTTGCTGAATTAGCTGGAAAAACCTCTTGCCACACCGGATGGCTGAAGTCTGCAGGAATGTTGATGCCAATGGGTTACATGATTGGCAATGGATANGTNAATCCTNTCGGAGATGCCNANGATATNAATTCTCTAAGAGATACCATAAACGNTCATTTTGATGGCTCAACTGGAGCAGGTAATCCTGCATCTATACCNGAANGCNGTGGATTGTATTCAGGATACTCAGGAGCCTTAGAGTGCTTGAGTGAAGGATATGGAGACGTGGCCTTTGCTAAAGGTGATGAATTCAGCACTGTTCACAAATATTGTGATAATGACGATCCTAATGACAATTCTGAGTGGTGTCTGTCATTAGATCAGTATGTTCAACTGCCTGCATGGGGTTCATCTCCAAGCCATCCGATAATGTATAATCCAGAAACACTTGATGTAAGGACTAGAAATGCTATTCTTAACTCAATGTTAAGTTGGAATGATGAGATGTGGGTTGAAGACTACCAAATTGATGGTGTCAACTACACAGGTTGCTTAAATAGCGTAACTAATTTTGTCGCTGACATACCTCAAGTTCAATGTGGTGGAGAGATTCTTTCCAGCGTCACTAGCAAGGGATATGGTCTTGCTGCTGGCAACAGTCAGAATCACTTGGGAAGCTATTCTGATCTATTATCTGCAATACCTGGTTTGTCAAAGTATTATCATGATGAGAAATACGGTATAACAGATGCTGCATCTGGAACTAGCGAGTCTTAGTAGGGCAGTTGCTATATACACTCTGCTTGCCGCAAGGGATGGGGTGGATTTTTGGGGCGGCCTAAATTTGACAATAAAGTTACTTCCCCCTCCGAAGTAGCTGTCGATTTAGAACCAATTATTCGATTCAAAAACATAGATATTGGATACAATAAACCCTTGGTAAAAAACATCACTACTGATATTTACCCTGGCGATAGAATAGCCATCATTGGTTCTTCTGGAATTGGTAAAACAACATTATTGCGCACCATTGCGGGTTTAATTGCTCCCCTCTCAGGAGTAATCGAGAATGTTTCTACAGGTAGAGGTGAAATAGGCTACATTCCTCAAAAACTAGGATTAGTTAGGCACAGTAGTGCTATGAGCAATATAATGTTAGGAGCTAGAACGCGTAGGTCAAAACTATATCCACCATTCCTTGGAATAGGTGAAGATCTTAGGAAAGAGGCTGAAACACTCATAATAAAACTAGGTTTAAGAGAAGTTTTAGATGAACCCGTAAGGATTTTGTCAGGTGGACAGCAGAGAAGAGTTGCTATTGCTCGATCTCTTATTCAAAAGCCTAAGTTAATCTTGGCTGATGAATTTTTGGGAGAGTTAGATGTTGAAAATGTAGAATCAATAATCGATATTTTGGAAAAGCAACTAACCCAAATTGGTACCACTCTTGTTATGGTAGAACATCAAGAAGAGATTGCTAGAAATATCGCTAATAGAATTTGGCGAATCGCAGATAATAAATTGGTTGAGGAGGAAATAAAGTGAATAAAAAACTCCTTACAGCTATTATTGTCACTTCTATATTGACGTTCTTAGCATTGGACGACATTATAGTTGATTGGTCCCAAATCGACGGAAGTTTTGGAAAGTTGTACATTTTCTTCACCCAAGATTTGTTTCCTCCAGATTGGTCTATTCTATCTGCTGAACCCGGGATTAAATGTAGTTCAGAAGTTGGTTTTTTTTGCTCACAAGCTTGGAAAGGTATTTCTGAAACCATTAAAATGGCTTTTATTGCTACAATTCTTGGTTTTGTTTTTTCTTTACCAATCGCTTCCCTTGCAGCCAATAACCTGTATCCGCTTCCGGTAGCGATGGCAGCAAGGATACTGTTGGCAAGTTTACGTAGTTTACCCAGTATCATTTGGGCGTTAATTTTCACAATCGCAATTGGTTTTGGCCCATTTTCCGGAGTTTTGGCTATGACACTTTACACAATTGGTTATCTCGGGAAATTACAATATGAAGCCATTGAGGGTATTGCCAATGAACCTTTAGAAGCATCTATGGCAATGGGTCTAACTAAGTCGGAACGATTTATTTTTGTTGTAATTCCAGAATCGAGTAATCATTTGATTAGTCAATTGCTGTTTATGTTTGAGTACAATGTACGACACGGGACAGTTCTAGGCCTAGTTGGCGCTGGTGGTATTGGTCAATACATAGACACAAATTTGAAATTCTTCGTCTATGACAAGGCAATGGCATTCTTGATTGTGATATTTGTAGTAGTCGTAATTATCGACATATTGTCAATGATTATTCGTTCATACGTTACAGATGAAAGCGATTTCAAACGACCAAAATGGTGGACTGTATTACTACCTAGTAATGCTGCTATGAAGTTACACAGAAAATCTCTGAAAAAAGAGTAGATTATTCTGCAGCAATGTGCAATGTTCCTTCTTTGTAGAAAACTTGTATTCTATCAGGGACCTTTGTAGTAAGTGCTGCTACAGCTTCAAAAATTTCATCTTTCTTAACTTTGAATGCCTTTGCCGCCTTTGAAGTGGACCATGGCATGGTGTGAAAATCAGATTGTCTAATCCACTCGAATAAGCGTGCTTCTAGTTCGCTCAACTCTTCCGCCATGTGTTGGGGATATGGTTCCCCCTCAAAACAACACCGACTGAAGGATTTAGCTTAAAGCAACAATTCTTCGGCAACATTCTTCTGCATCAATATCACCGTCAAGCAGTTTATTTATTGCCTTTGTAAATGGAATATCTATGTCTTCATCTTCTGCTCTGCGTATGAACATTCTAGCTGCTCTAACTCCTTCTGCCACCATGTGCATTTCTTCCAATGCTTGTTCCAAGGTTAATCCAGTACCAAGTTTTTCACCCATGCTTCTATTTCTTCCGTAAGGTGATGTTGCAGTAACATAGAGATCTCCAAGTCCAGCAGGCCCAAAAGCAACTTCTGCTTTAGCGCCTAGTAGTGGAAGTAAAATACAACCTTCTTTGAAACCTGCCATGAAGATAGCCGCTTTCAAATTATCTCCACCTAAGGAACCATTAATTTTCAAACCATCAACTAATCCACAAGTTAGAGCAACTACATTCTTGAAAGCGCCCCATAGTTCTGCCCCAACTGGGTCTGACGCGGGGTGAAGGATGAATGTCTGTGTTGTTAATGTTTCAGCCAATCTTTTGGCAACCGATTCATCCTCACTTGCTACTAACGCAGTGGTCATAACCCCGCTAGCAGCCTCTGGTGCAATAGTTGGTCCTGTTACCACTGCCAAAGGGTTATTCATATTCGCATCTTTCAATTTATTATGAATTGCTTCTGAAATCAGTCTTTTCCCAGGTGCTAAACCCTTAGCTAAGTCAATCAATACATGCCCCGGTCTCAGGTGTGGCAAAATGTCATCTACCACATCCAATATAACGGAGGATGGTATGGCTAAGACAACAATCTCTACCTCATCTAATGCTTCATTTAGATGCATAGTAACTTCTAACCCTTTAACAGGATGTTCTGGAAGATATTTTTTGTTGACTTGATCCATTGTTATTGATTCATAAACTTCTTGTTCAATTGTCCAGCCTTTGACTTTATGACCTTCTAGAAGCCACATTCTAGCCACTGCTGTACCCCAATTGCCCAACCCCAAAACTGCAATGTGTGCCATACGACCCAACTTACGCTAAGCACTTTACTTATGTTAGTTGCCGATGATTAACAAGATAATTGTGTAGTTTTGAGGTAGATTGGAAGTTCTCAGTAATCAAAATAAGTCGTCATCGTCTTCTTCGAAGTCAAATACATCATCGTTTTCTTTGTCTTCTTTTTTGGCATCTTTTTTACTCGCCTTAGATTCTTTCTTTTCAGGTTTTGATTCGGTTTTTTCCTTTTCGACGACAGTCTCAACCTTCTCATCACTAGTTTCAGATCTCATTTGTGCCTGTTGTTTTTCTTTGGCAGCAATTTCTTCTGCTGGGCGGCCGGTTTGAGCGGCTAATGCCCTACGTCGGTCTTCCCTCGCAATTCGTTCAAGTTGTTTGTGTCTTGATTTCTCAATATTCTGTAGCATATACATAGCGTCGTGCTCAAGAAGAGGAGAATCGGAAATTAGAGTAATATCTAACCATCCGCCATCCTCAACAATGAATTCTGCCAGTGGTTCAAAATTCAAATCTGATTTTTTAATTTGAGTATAGTGCATTGCATTGCCAGTTCTGTGTTCAACACCGGAAAAGTGACAGTAAAACTCCTTGGTCCCGATAGTTTCTCTTACTTGGTCAAATAATTCACCATAGTCTTCAGAAGTACGCATTCTACCATGTCCTCTAGAATGAATGTGTGCAATATTGAGTACCGGTATGGTTCCTTCAACGTGATTTACGACTTCTAAAACCTCCTCTAGACTGCCCCAGAGCTCTTGACGACCTGAGGTTTCGATTCCTATTTTTGAGGGAGTACCGTCTTTTAGCCATGGGAATACAGGATAGATATCTTCATCATCATTCCAAATTTCGGCTACCCTATCAACAATTCCGGAGAAAACATTAGCTAATTGCTCATTTGCTTCTCTTCCTCTACCCATCTCGCCATAGTGTCCTGCATGCAATGTAATATGCCTTGCATTAATTGTTTTTGCAGCTTGCAAGGTAGATTCAATTTTCGTTAAAGAGCGACCTCTTTCTACTTTATCACCAAGTAATTCTGAGTAGTATGGTCCATGAATGTTCATTTCGAAGTTTGTCTTATTAGCAAGTACACCTGCCTGCCAATATTGCTCGAAGTGTTGAGGAGCAATCATACGTACAGTTTGGACCTCCATTGTTTCTAAACCCAATGAGATAATATCGTCCATTCCTTCGACAATTGTTCGACCTTTACAAGATAAAGGAATACCGGCTGGACCTAACTTAACTGGCATACTCACCCCTCCGCGAGTCCAAGCCAAGGGTCGTCCTATGATAACACCTTTCCGTCAAATGCTCAAAAAAACAGTCTAATTTCATAATTTACAGTACATGAGTGTATGCGACAGTTCATGAAGAAGTGGTGCAACCGCCAAGCATGAGCGATGATATTTCAAATGCAATAGATGCGTTCTCGAAAGGACTTCCAGTCTGTCTATTTGATTCCGAAAAGAGAGAAGGAGAGACTGATTTATTGTTTTCAGCTCAACACGTTAAGCCCAGCACCATGCGGCAGCTGAGGAAAGAATGCGGCGGATTACTTTTTCTAGCAATTGGGGATGAAGTTGGAGATTTATTCGGCTTACCTTTTCTACAAGATTTGCATACAAACCCCGAGTTGGTTAAGCATTATTCGGTGCTAAATCATTTGGTTACCAATGATCTGAGATATGATTCTCGCTCAGCCTTCACACTATCGCTAAACCACAGGGACACCTACACCGGAATTACCGACAAGGATAGGGCTTTGACCACTAGAAGATTTGCTGAATTAACTAATGATTTATTCGAATCTAAATCATCGACAGAAGAAGCGCAAAAAGCATTGGGCAATGAGTTTAGAACTCCGGGTCACATTCCAGTATGTAGAGAGTCAAGAGGTGGACTTAAGGTCCGTCAAGGCCATACGGAATTAGCGGTTGGACTTGCTAGGTTATCTAGAACAACTCCAGTAGTTATTGGGGCTGAAATGTTACAGCCAGACGGCGATTATGCACTGTCTGTTGATGATGCCAAAGCATGGGCTAAAGAGCGAGACATCCCTTTTCTTCATGGAATTGACATAATCAATGCTCTTTCAAGCGGAGAATAACTCCGACAATATCATGAGTTGAGACAATATCAGATAACTGAGGCGAGTACATGAAGCGTGTAATGGCAGTTGGAGTGTTTGATTTACTTCACGCAGGCCATTTACATTATTTAGAACAAGCAAAATCACTAGGCGGGCATCTTACAGTTGTTATTGCGCATGATGATACTGTTAGAAAGCGAAAACATGAACCAGTAACTAATCATGACCTAAGAAGACGGATGGTTGAGGGTTTAAAGCCAGTTGATCAAGCAGTTATCGGTAACCCCCCCGAAGTACCGATTTTTGATATCCTTCCCGAAGTTAAACCTGATATTATCGCATTAGGATACGACCAAGAACATGCTGAGGATTCGATTAAGAATAAACTCAACCAATTAGGATTTGAAAATATACAAGTACTTAGGGTTGAAGGACTATCAGAAGATTTAGACGGTACCAGAAAAATCATTGCAAGAATCTTAGACCTTTCAAGAAATAAGTGAGTTGGTTACATGTTTACAGGAATAGTTCAGGGTACTGCTAAGATTGTTGATATTGAACAAAAAGAAAGCATTCGAACAATTTTCATTGATTTACCTAACGTAGAATTACTTGAAATAGGAGCGAGTGTTTCTATTGATGGTGTTTGTCTTACAGCCACTGAAATCAATGATGGTATAGTTTCCTTTGATATCATTCAAGAAACTTTGAGCAGATCTACATTAGGTGATTTAGAGATAGGCGGTGTGGTAAATTTCGAGCGTTCACTAAAGTTTGGAGATGAAATTGGCGGTCATTTATTATCCGGACATGTAATTGCTACTGGACTGGTTCAAGACAAAGTAGAAACCGGTGAAGGACTAGATTTATCAATCTTAATGCCGCTTTCTATAGAAAAATACATCATGGAAAAAGGGTATGTTGCAATTGATGGAATTTCGCTCACAATCGGGAAAGTTGATGATTTGAGATTTAATCTTCACATTATTCCTGAAACAATTCGACAAACAAAAATTAATTCCAAGCAAGTGGGCGATGCAGTTAACATAGAGATTGACTCTATGACGCAGACAATTGTTTCCACGGTTGAAAGGTTAACAGGAAAGGTAAGTGATGTGATATAATGAATGGAAAAATAGCAGTTATTTGTGGCTCTTTTCATCAAAATGAAGTTGACAAGATGCTATCTTGGGCTAGGCAAGAAGCAGAAAAATTCTCATTAGAACTACTCGAACCTATTTGGGTGCCTGGTGCGATGGAAGTGCCATTAGCGCTGGAAAGAAATTGCAAATTACCAGATGTTGACGGTGCAATCTGTCTAGGAATCATTGAGAAAGGCCAAACACAACATGGACTGGCAATGGGTCAAGCGGTGATTAAGAGTATTATAGAAATTCAGATTAGATATGATAAACCGATTGGTTTGGGGATCATTGGACCAGGAGCAGAACCTAGGCATATTAAGCCAAGATTGGAACCTCACGCTAGGGCAGCGGTCTCGGCAGTTGCAAAAATGTTGTAATTTGGATAAAAAAATATAGTTTCTAACAATTATTGATGTAAATGTTCAATAGTCTAGTATCTCTTGTTTAATCTGTGGGCGGTAGAATGACTGATGTACGAAACGTGATAATTATTGGTTCAGGGCCCGCAGGATATACTGCTGGACTGTATGCGGCTAGGGCTATGCTAAACCCTCTAATGTTTGCAGGTTATATGTCTGGAGGCCAATTAATGCTGACTTCTGATATCGAGAATTTTCCGGGCTATCCCGAAGGTATAGGTGGTCCTGAAATGATGATGCAATTAAGAGAGCAAGCAGAAAGATTTGGCCTCGAGGTCCAAGACAGAAATGTAGAGTCTGTTGATTTATCATCAAAACCTTACAAAGTCATGCTCGAAGGTGAAGAGTACTTTACTCACTCCATCATTATATCAACGGGTGCTGAATCAATTTGGTTGGATGCTGAAGGTGAAGCAGAACAAAAAGGCAGAGGTATCTCCACTTGTGCTACTTGTGATGGTGCTTTCTTTAGAGATGAAGAAGTACTTGTTATTGGAGGCGGAGACTCAGCATGCGAAGAAGCAACCTTCCTTACCAGATTTGCTTCTAAGGTGACCATGGTTCATCGAAGAGACGTCTTCAAAGCATCAACGATAATGTATGAAAGGGCGGCAAACAATGATAAGATCGAGATTAAGACATTCCGTCAAATTAAGAAATGGCTCTCCGATGAAAATGGTTTAACTGGAGCCGTACTTGAAGACCCAAGAGATGGCTCGACTGAAGAAATTAGTGCTACTGGGGCTTTCATCGCTATTGGGCATACACCAATTACATCCTTCTTAGGCGGTCAAGTTGAAACAGATGAAAATGGATATATCATTCACAAGGAACACACTATGACATCTGTCGAGGGGGTTTTTGCAGCTGGTGATGTTGTAGATACTCGATATAAACAAGCCATTACCGCAGCAGGAATGGGGTGCCAAGCTGCAATGGATGCAGAAAAATGGCTTGAAGAGAATGTCCATTAATCAACCCCTCATTTCATCAATCACCATCCATTGGGCTATACATGGTCGACATCAATAGGTATGCAAGGCATATTTCTTTACCAGATGTCGGTCTGGAAGGACAGCGGAAAATAAACCAATCTAGGGTTCTTGTTATTGGTGCAGGAGGATTAGGTAGCCCTGTTCTACTTTATTTGGCCGCAGCTGGAGTCGGAAGGATTGGAATAATTGATGATGATAATGTTGAATTATCAAATTTACAAAGACAAGTAATTCATAGCGAATCGAAAATAGGTAACTCAAAATCGGATTCAGCTAAATTAAGGATTGAGTCGATCAATTCTTCGATCGATGTGGTTACATGGAGTGAACGATTAACTCCAGATAATGCTGCAGAAATTTTCTCAGATTGGGATTTGGTTATTGACGGGACAGACAATATCCCAACACGATATTTAGTTGATGACATGTGCAAAATACTAGGAATTCCGTGGGTATATGGCTCAATCTATAGATTTGAAGGGCAGGTTAGTGTGTTCAATTATCATGATGGTCCTTGTTATCGTGACCTATTCCCAGAGCCACCACCAAGCAATGCTATACCATCCTGTGCCGAGGGTGGAGTATTCGGTGTACTACCAGGTGTTATTGGCGCAATACAAGCGACAGAAGCGATAAAAATAGTGCTTGGAAGAGGGGAAGTTTTGTCTGGAAAATTATTACTTTATGATGGCGATATAATGAATTTTAAAACTCTGAATTTCTCTAAAAGTGCAGATTCTAGTCCTAATTTATCACAAGTTAGGGAAATGTTCGAACAGAATGGTTGGTGTACAACAGAATCATCAAATGATAGTGAAATTCATGAACCTTCAACCGTTGGTAGTGGCATGTTCCATCATCTTTCTGCAAAGCAGTATAAGGAAAAGAAGAGTGATGGTTGGAATCCGTACTTAATCGATGTTAGGTCAGCAGTTGAATTTCAACAAATAAGAATTTCATTCACCGACCTACATGTCTCACATGAAGAAATTCTATCTCACGTTAGTGATATTCCTGAGGAAAGGGATGTTATTCTTCTTTGCCGCAGCGGAATGCGTTCTCAAATGGCTGCAATGTTTTTGATTGATGCAGGTTTTGATGGTCAGAAATTGTACAACTTTGATGGTGGAATTATCGCATGGAGTAACGAAATACCTGAAGATATACTATAAATCACAGCCCCTCGGTAATTTTCATAATCAGAATTCACTCCGTAACCAATTAGACCAATGATTTTCATCATCTTTGCTAAATTTATAGCATGAGGTTCAAATGTTGGACTTAGTTTTCGCCATTTGCGGGGGGTGTTGTTTTGGCCAAAGTTATCGTTGCAGACGAGAATGAAGGGCGACGAACATTGCTTTCCAATACTCTAGAAAGAGAGGGTTTCGATATTACTCGAGCAGGTACATTGAGGCAAGCTGAAGGAACTGCTCTAGCAATAATGCCTGAGATAGTTCTAATGGACGGCGAATGGAAATCAGGTGATGCAATAGATGCAGCACAGAGATTGATGTCAGACCCTGAATTTGCATTCAAATGNAGAATAGTGGTTNTATCAAGAAATTCAGGACAGGAATACCTNGTTTCAGCAGCGCAGGCAGGTATTTCAGAAGTAATCTCGAAACCGATTGACATGTCATTACTGATTGAGCAACTAAATAAACACGCTAGAAAGCANTTTGTTCCTCCACCTGCAGATGTTGCAGGCCCTAATAGTGGAGGTGGAAGTTTCGATGTCTCCATGCTTATGGGTGATTCAACATGGGCCTTACCGATGCTCAAAGGTTTAGTTAGTCCAGAGAAAATCAACCCGGATTTCATTGATGAAATTTTGGTTCAAATGGACGAAGAAGGCTTAGAGGTAAAAGATGAATTTGACCCAGCAGTAATGGCCAATATGCTAAGAATTGCGTTAAACCATTTGGTAAAAGATGTTTCAAGTGAAGATATACAAACCTCAGAAGATCCATCAGAAANACAATCTGCAAAGGATTTACCATCATTTGAAACTATTAGCAAAGGGAAAAGCCTCGCTAGTGGCGAGGGGCCTTCCAAAGCAAGAAGGCCGGGTATGACAACTATGGAAGAGATTCTAGAAAAGCAGGCTGATTCAATTGGTGAAGATGTAGTTTCTAAAATGGATGAAATTTTAGACGAAATGCCAGAACTAATAGCATTAAAACGCGATGAAGAATTATTTGGTATTGATAAAGAGGTATTGAAACTAACAAAACTAACCACTGAAGTAGTACATGAGTTGATGTGGAGTCTTGGTCGTCCCGGAGCGGTTTCTGATATTACTCTAATCACTCAGATAGAAGATGCTACCCAAATGTTATCCGATGTGTTAGATTCATTACCTGAAATTGAAGAAAAACCCATTGAATCAGACAGCAAAGAAGAGGAGTGAAGCGAATGTCTTCACTTGGTCAAACCAAATTTCGAATGAAACAAAATAAAGCAGTCAAATTAAGACTCTTTGTAAGTGTTTTAATTGTAATAATTTGGTCAGTAATTTTATTCAATATCTTCAAAGATATTTCTTATTTTCTAGATTGGTTTGAAGATTTAGGAAGTTTAGCGCCGATTCTTTTTGTATTAATTTTAATTTTTGGAGTTGTCATTCTTGCCCCAACCCCTATTTTGAAAGTCACCTCTGGGGCATTATTTCCATATTGGCTAGCAGTTCTAATAAATTTTANAGCATCAGTGATTGGAGGGCTTCTAGCCTTTTTATTGGGCAGGTGGCTATTTAGAGATATGATTGGAGAAATTGTGTCTGAAGATAAAAAACTACAGAAAATCGAAAATGCAATCGAAGAAGAGGCGATGAAAATCTCTGTTTTAGTCAGGCTTTCACCCCTTATTCCAGATGAATTATTGAATTATATTATGGCATCCGGTCCAGTAACTACCAGAGTATTTTTCTTGTCCAGTTTATCTAGTATTATTTATTCATTGGCGTATGCATATTTCGGATTNGCATTAGGAAAAATAGCGTTGAGTTCCGAAGGTATGAGCCAATTCAATCAGTCACCTGTGGGGGTTGGTTTGCTAATTCTAGGGTTGATTGCAACATTAATTGCAACTATTATTGTGACAAGAGTTACCATGGCTGCACTAAACGACGCAATTGAAGAAGAGTAAGATTTATTNTCTCCGTTGCGTTTGTATGTAGGCTACTATTGGCCTGTCTATGGGCCAAGGAGACGCACCTGAAATTTTTGGCTTGGATTGGTCGCCGAAGACTGATTTAGAATTCACTCAACCGCTTCACTGCGACGCTGCTCGTAAAGAATTACTCCTTTTTATTGCCCAAAGGCATGAGTCTAGAATTTCCTTGGTAAGTGATATATGGGATTATGTTATTGAAAGTGAACCTAAACAGTTTGAAGGCCCATCATGGTCAAAATTCAGCAAGAGATTTTTGCAGTCATTGGAACGAGGAGTTATTTCCCAAATCGAAGATTCGACCGCTGAAGAAAAGGAAATGGAAGTAATTCCTAGACGTAAACTTACAGATTTTATCAAAAGAAGAACCTCATACTTTATACTTGATGTTAAATTAATGTTAAGAAGACTGGCTCATTATATGTCGATAAGTATTGATCAAAGATTAGAATGGCAACGTCTAATGACTAGAACACGGTATCTTGATGAGACTTTGAAAGAAATTTATTCAAATGGCTTGGAAACTCCAGATGGTTCAAAATTTGGCGGTAAAGGATTCCGCTCAACATGGCAAGAAGGAGTAGTTGCTGTAGCAACTGCGNTNGAACGAAATCCTAATGCAGATAAGTCCGCNAAACCAGGTTATGGCTATGANGGTGATTTAGTTGCGCCAATGATTAGAGATGTTGGCTTAGCTCTTGCTATGGGTGATACACCTCTTGGCGTTATGGCTGCAAATCTAGGAAAAGTTGGTTCAAATCAGAACGGTGGCTGGGAAGACGCAGGCGGAAGAGATCTGCACATAGGTGCTTGGAATGTTGGAGTNCTACCTCCAACAGCGCCTTTGCCAATTGCCAGTGTTACAATGACTGGCTTAGCATTTGCAGCATGGAAAAAGAATCTCCAAAGATTCCATGTGGCCTGTATTGGAGAAGGTGCTTCATCCTCNGGGGAATTTTGGGAGGCGATGAATTTTGCAGGAACAAGAGGTTTACCAATAACCTACATTCTTCAAAATAATCAAATTGCTTTAGATACGCTTCCTAAAAACCAGTCAGGTGTTGAAGTTTGGGCGGACAAAGCGGTTGCAATGGGTTTTCCTGGTTGGACAATCGATGGTTCAGACCCTGCTGCATGGCATGCAAGTGTTGCCTGTGCTCGCGAATTCGCTTTGGAAGGGGGCGGTCCAACCCTAATNCATGTTGAAACCATGAGGGGATGCGGTCATGCACATCATCATGACGATTTGTACTTAGGAAGTGAATCAGGTACTCCTCCAGGCTATGTAGACAGAGACTTACTCGCATACTGGGAAGACAAAGACCCAATCCCGACACATAGAGAACTTTTGCTTAATTTAGGTGTTGAAGAGGATTCTATAATAGAAATTGAAAAAGAAGAGAAATTACTGATAGAGCAACACAATNACCAACTATCCGAAATGGAATGGCCAAAACCAGAAACAGTAACTAAAGGCGTGACTACTCTAAATGATGCAGATACACATTCACAGCATCTTGAAAGATTAAAACAGAGTAATAATACTCTTTCTGAATCACCACTTGAACTAGGAGAATTAATTGTTCAATATTCCGAAAAGGGAGGTTGGACATATTCTAGGGCTATTCAACAAGCAATGGCAGATATAGCAGATAGATATGGAGAAGATTGTGTATTTATTGGCGAAGATATGGAGGTTGCCGGTGCTTTTGGGATGAATATTTCATTGAAAAATGCNGGTCATTCTGATAAATTAATTGATATGCCACTTTGTGAAGCAGTAATTGTCCATACAGGAACAGGAGCTGCTCTTTCAGGTATGCGGCCAATGGTTGAAATTCAATTCGGTGGGTTTGCAGCACTTGGTTTCAATGCACTGGTCAATAATGCTGCTATGCTAAGATGGCGCTGGGGGGCAGATTGCCCAATGACTATCAGAATACCTTTAGGTGCAAGAACTCGTTCGGGGCCATTCCATGCAAATATGATAGAATCATGGTTTGCTAATGACCCNGGTTTAGTCGTAATTGCTCCTGGAACNCCACAAGATGCTTATGACTTATTAGTTGAAGCGGCTGAAATAAATGATCCTGTTATTATGCTAGAACACATTGGGCTTTATGGTTTAAGAGGTGGTTTAACTGGCTGGGGNCAAAATATTAATCAGANAGTTGACACAAAGAAGGTCAATCAACATATNGATAATAATCAAAGATACAAGATTGGAAAGGCACAAGTAATTAGGGGAGGACGTGATGTTACTTTGGTAACATGGGGNGCGATGCTTCACGTCGCTATTGAGGCGAGTTTAGAACTTAGTAAACAAGGAATCGAAATTGAAATTATTGATCTTAGAACCTTGTTACCTTTCGATGCAGAAACCTGTATTCAGTCAGTAATTCGCACGGGAAGATTGGTGATTTTACAAGAAGGGCAGTGGAGCGGAGGGCTAGGTCATACTATCCAAAGTAGGATTCTAGAGTCTTGTTTCTATGCTCTTGAATCTAAACCCGCTGTAATTGGTGCTCTTGATACACCTGTCCCATTTTCTCCACCTTTGGAAAATCATACTGTTCCATCATTAGAGCACGTTATTGAGATTTTGAAAACCGTAGTTAATTCCTAACTATTTTTTCGATTTTGAAATTTTGCCCGTAGTGTCCCCACTCCACATTTCCTGGCTCTACGAATCGGAAATATTTGGTTTGAAATTCACGTCCCAACTCTGGATGTTCTTCACTAAGTTCTACCTTGATTCTAGTACTGTATGAACCTAGACACCCCACACATGCTTCTCCAATAATGCCATCGACTATTACAGGGTGGCTTTTTGATAACTTTTTATTTGGCTCAGAATCAAAAGGATGAATGTCATTTTCAAGCGATAGATTTTGTTCAGTAGCAGGTTCAGTTCTAACTATTGTCTCTCTTGTCATATTTAACATAATAATCGACTATCTTTAAACAATTAAAAATCAATTATTTATGATTATAAATCAGTGGGTTTTATTCATTTACCTGTGGCCTTTGGCAGAGGTCATGAGCGACTACCGTATAGCGATTTTGCCCGGTGACGGAACAGGAAGGGAAGTTGCTCTAGAAGCATCAAAAATACTTGATACGATATCATCAAATACTAATTTTGGTTTTGAAAAAATCGATATTCCTTGCGGAGGACAACTGTACAAAGAAACAGGACAAGAATGGGCTGAAGGTTCTTTTGAGTTGTGTCGTGATGAAGCAGATGCAATATTCTTAGGTGCAATAGGCCACCCAGGTTCTTATCTTCCTAATGGTGATTTAGCTGGAGGATCTGTTATTTTGGGTATGAGAAGTGGTTTGGACCTTTACGCAAATGTTAGACCTGTGAAGTTATATGAGGGAGTTTTGCATAAGGTACACGGAAAATTTGCTCAAATTTGGCAACCAGACATGGTCGATATGACAATTTTGAGAGAGAATACAGAAGGATTGTATTACTCATTACTCAAGAGGGCATCTAATAGAGCGCAAGGATTGCCAGATTATGAGATACCAGAACTCGAATTTCCTGACTTAAAGGGAGAAGTAGCCTATGACCCTAGACCAATAACATCTTTTGGAACTGAGAGATTAGTTAAGATGGGATTTGATATTGCTGAAACAAGAAATGGCGCACCAGCAGATGGAATTAGCAGAGTTTCTTGTATTGACAAGAGCAATGTTACTAGAGGATGTCAATTATTTAGAAGAACTTTCGATAAAGTTGCTTCTAATTATCCTTCTATAAAGACAGACTATGGGTACATAGATGCATTTACTCAATGGATTACAAGAAATCCTGAGCATTATGATGTAGTTGTTACTTCTAACATGTTTGGTGACATTGCTACAGATCTTGCATCTATTTTACAGGGAGGAATGGGTATGGCAGGTTCTGGAAACATTGGGGACGATCACGCCTTCTTTGAACCAGTTCATGGTTCGTCACCTAAATATGCTGGAATGAATAAGGTAAATCCCATAGCGTCAATTAACTCGGTTCATATGATGATTGATTGGCTGGGAAGGAAAAATTCCGATCAAGGGTTACTNNATATCTCCAAACTAATTGAGGACAGTGTTGAACAACATCTCAAGGAAGGAAAATTACTGACNTACGACTTGGGTGGAGACGCATCTTGNAGTTCGGTTGGAGATGCAATCGCTGCTAATCTGGAAGAAAAACTATCCGAGCTATGATAGAATCGATTAAAACTTCTGTTTAATAGTCACTGTTGAAGTGTTTTCTAAATCAATTTGTTCTTCATCTTCTTCGTCAAGAATGACTTCCACTTCGTCGTCATTACTAGTTGACTTACCTCTTCGAACCTCTAGTTTAGAGATTTGTGATTGCAATAATTCAAACTCTATTTCCAAGTCATCCATTACATCTCTCACATTTTCCATTTGTTGATGAATTCTTGAGGCGAGTTTTTTCATTTTCCTCAAGAGTCTCTTATCGGACATGATTCCTCCTAAGGTCTCTTAGTTATCAATTAATTCCCTTGNACAAAATTAATTTTTTACCTTATTTTTAATCAAATTATATAGCTCAGCAGCTAGCAGTGCNCCAATAATTGTTGAAATGAAGAATGTCGGTATGTGTGATAATTCATTTGAAATTACATTTGGTCCAAAAGTTCTGGCAGGATTCATCGATGCGCCAGTATATCTGCCAAAAATTAGTGCGAGAATACCCACTACAGAGCCGACCCAAATCGAGACTATACTTGTTTTATCGGTAATGGAAATTATCAAATAAATGCTTGACATTAAAATGAATGTAATAAAAATTTCAGTAATTATTCCATACCCAATATTTACTTTGAATTCAGTAAAACCGTATTTTCCGACAAATATTGCTCCACACAAACCACCCAATATTTGTGCTATAATGTAAATTAAAAGTGCTTGTTTTTCTAGATGTTTACTTCTATAGAATGCTATGCTAACCGCTGGATTTATGTGAGCACCACTAGTATTTCTTAGTAAAAGTATGGCTAGAAAAACTGCTATTCCAAATGTTGCTGAAATAATTAAGTTGGAGTACCCTAACTTGATACTATAGCATCCAAGAAATACCATCATCCCAGTGCCAAAAAACTCAGCACAAGCACGATTTANCATGAACGTCCTAATGCGTTAAAGTAATTTATATTATGTTTAATTTTTTTAAATTTTATCATAAGCGTGAATAAGTAAGCCTGTCTAGACTAATTCATGGGGGGAGCTAAAAGAGAGATGGGTATTCCTCAACTTTTACAGTTCAACACTCTGTTAATATTGGGAGCACTATTCATTGGAATTATCTCCAGTCAAGCATTGTCCTCAAACTTTGGTAAGAATAGTTTTGCGATAACCATTTTCATTCTCTTACTTTCACTTGGGNTGTTGGTTTTTTCTGCAGATTTTTTTATTGAAGGTGCTAAAGGTTTGGCCAGAAGAGGAGGTATACCGGAGGTAGTCATCGGTTTAACTATNGTTTCAATTGGAACTTCCCTGCCAGAAATTTTAGTTACAAGTACTGCGGCTATGGACTCTTCAGGAGATCCGGGGATTGCAGATTTTGCTATCGGTGGGATTTTGGGTTCCATTCTTGTTCAAATAACACTTATTCTAGGAATTGTTGCTTTGTCTAGAGGATTGGAAATTAGGCCATCTTGGCTGAAAAGAGATGGTCAGGTAATGATGTTATCACTGCTTTTATTGGCCCTGTTTTTACTTACAGACTATGGTCTATCTAGGTTAGAAGGTATTTTTCTGTCATTCAGTTATTTTTTCTATATTTCTTGGTTATTATACAATCGGAAGACAATAGAGCAACAAGAATNTGATGGGGAAGTCACAGAGTTAAAAGGCTTGAGTTGGACTGGCGCAGCATATTTTGTTATGGTGATTATCGGATTATCTCTAGCAGTTTTCGCTGCAAGTTATCTAGTAGAGTATGCTTGTGATATCGCAATAAGGTTGAATGTCCCTCATTCAATAATTGGAACCACAGTTTCTGGACTTGGGACGTCACTTCCTGAGTTGACGATTGCTCTAATGGCCGCTAAAAGAAGTCAAGGAGTTGCTATTGGTACACTAATTGGATCGAATATTACAGATCCACTTCTTTCAATAGGTTCTGCAGCTGTAATAAGCCCCCTTTACATATCTGCGGAAGGAGTTGATATGATAATTTATCTCATTCTACCTTCCGCTATCATTAGTACTCTAATCGCACTTCTTATGATGAGAACTTCGTATAAATTCAAACGCTGGGAAGGAATCTCTNTGATATCAGTCTACTTTATTTTCCTTGCATTATGTGAGTATTTTAGGCGTTATGGTTTTTGAAAATAAACCATGAAGTCATAACCTACCCCCTCTTCGGAGACACATGGTCAACTTCCAGTTAGACGAGATGCAAGAGATGTTGAGAGAACTTGCTCTAGAATTTGCCATTGAAGAGATTAGGCCTAATGCTGAGCATTGGGATGAACAATCTATNTATCCCAAGGAAGCNATAATGAAAGCACATGAAATGGGATTATTGAATCTACATATCCCAGAAGAATATGGTGGTCCTGGTCTTGGATGTATGGAAGAAGTAATTGTAAACGAAGAATTAGCATGGGGCGACCCAGGATTTGCTACTGCCGCTTATGCAACTGCTCTTGCCTGCGCCCCAATCATAACTGGGGGAACTGAGGCCCANAAACAAAAGTGGTTGGGCAAGGTTGCTAAGGACGGCGCATTAGCATCCTATGCAGTCACAGAGCCAGGAGCAGGTTCAGATGTTGCAGCATGTAAAACTACTGCTATTAAAGACGGTGACAACTATATCATCAACGGTGAAAAAATGTGGATTACTGGAGCAGGCTACTCAGATTTTTTCTTCGTTCTTGCTAAGACTAATCCTGAAGCAGGATACAAAGGAATGTCCGGTTTCATCGTTGAGAAAGATGCAGAAGGATTCTCTTTGGGTAAGAAAGAAACCAATATGGGGCAAAGATGTTCAGATACCCGATCAATTGTATTTGACAATGTCAGAGTTCCTGCTGACCAGCTAATTGGAGAGACCGAATCTGGGGGCTGGATGAATGCTATGAAGGCATTTGACTTAAGCAGACCAAATATTGCTGCACATGCAACCGGATTAGCCCGCGCTTCTTACGAACATGCATTACAATATTCAAATGAAAGATCGACATTTGGAAAACCTCTACACAAGCATCAGTCGATACAATTTATGCTCGCCGATATGAAAACTAAAATTGAGGCATCCAGAATGCTGACTTGGAAGTCTGCATCAGAATCAGATTCTGGAGTCAGGAATACTGAATCAGCCGCTCATGCNAAAAGGTTTGCAGCAGATACTGCAATGGAAGTTTCTACCGATGCAGTTCAAATTTTTGGTGGATATGGATATTCTGAGGANTATCCAGTTGCAAGGTTAATGAGGGGCGCNAAAGTAATGCAAATTTACGAAGGTTCTTCTCAAGTTCAAAAGATGATTATTGGTAGAGAAATAACTAAACATTTTTGATNATCTCCTTTCATGATTTCTGTCATCTTCCCTTTCCCAATCATGAATGTAATTTCCTTGTNGNTCTAAATTTTCTTTGTCAATTTTTTCTTGCAGTCTTCTGTTATTCAATTCCTCCCAAAATTCTTCATCCATAATNGGNTTATCGANNAACTGCTCGTCAAAATCNATGAATGGAGGGTTTTCTATAATGTATGACTGCTCTTCTTCATCTTCTTGATTTTGATTCATGTCCTCGATATCAAGGTAATTTTGAAAATTTTCATCNATATCTATCTCAGTCATTATACCTTCATCTTGAAAAACAATTATTTCCTCTAAGAACTCTCTCCTGCAGACAATAAATTGAGCCAATAGTGGTATGCTCATTGCAGTCCTCCTATCATTTCTTAGAGACAAGGCTAAGGATGCAAGTCGATCTCCGATTGGTAATTCACGACTTTTTCTGCCAGTGTTTATGCATAGGTCAGCATTGTACTTATTATTTCTAATTAGGTCATATTTTTGTGCCGCACCTCGAACATTAATATGCCAAATTGCGTTTTCAGAGAAAGGATTGTAACCATCAAACTCATTTTTTCTGGCAGAAATCATATACCATCTACGCGATTCGCCATTTACAGTTAAGTAGAATTTTTCTCTATCATGTGTTGTAACGGTCAACCAATCATTTTCTCTAGCAATATCTTCTAGCAACTCTAAAGAACGTTGGGTTGGGTCCTGGTTAGACATAAGTTTCGAATTAATCCACACTTTATTAATGATTAACGATAAAAAGAAAAGACTGGTTCATTTATCATAATCATGGCAAACAAAGTACCTGCTATCATCATTGCAGCAGGTGAGAGTAAAAGACTTGGTCGGCCTAAGGCATTTGTTGAGGTTGCTGGCAAAAATCTTCTTCAACATGCTCTAGAAAAAGCCATACTTTCAAAGTGTGAACCAGTAGTTATAGTCACTAATCAGGAAAACCTATTCCAAGTCACAATTCAGTCAGAAGGTGCAATTACAGTGTTAAATTCTAATCCCGAATATGGTCGTACAGGTTCAATCCAAGTTGGACTCAATGCGATAATTAGTGAAACCGGCAAAGTACCCAAAAAAATAATTTTTATTCCTGTTGATAGACCAGGTTGGAAATCAGAAAGTATAGTCAACTTAATACAATCTAAAACTAGTTCATGTTTGTCATGTGGGGGAATTAAAGGCCACCCAGTGTCCATAGTAGAGAAAGACTTACTTTCTATTCTTGGTTCTGAAAAAGACTCACCTCTCAGAGACATAGTTTCCTTTGATCTAGTTGGTGTTGATGAACCACTTCTATATCTAAATATAGACACTGAAAAAGATGTTGACGAATTACTTGAGAATGAGCATTTTTTCACCACACTATAATCCGTAAAGAGTATTTGTGAAGAACTCTAGCACCATCCATGACTGCAGCAGTTATGAGGTGGGCTCTAAACTGCTTAGAATTACAAAAAACAACGGTTATCGCAACGGTAATTGATACCTCTGGAAGTGTTCCTGGGAAGACAGGAGCACGAATTGCAATGAGCGATTTGGGTGAAAATTGGGTTGGAACAGTTGGTGGAGCAGGCTTAGAATTGAAGGTTCTAAATCGCTGTAGAGAGTTAATCAAAACTTTTTCAAAACCTCATGGTGAGATTCAAACATTTGGGTTAAGCAAAAGTGCGAAGGGCTATGAAGTGCAACCTCTCGATTCACTATGCGGGGGCAGAGTTACCCTGTCAATTGAGGTGATGATTCCGATGCCGCATATTCTTTTGATTGGTGGTGGACATTGTGCATTAGCTCTTTCAAAATCGATAGATTTACTTGGTTGGAAATATTCAGTTCACGATACTCGAGAAGATTTTTGTAACTCAGATCTATATTCTACGGCAGAGAACCTCTATCCTAGTTCAACCTCTAAATTCTTATCTAAAATGGATAAGGATTTAACTAAGTATTCTGATATTCTACTACTTGGACATGATTGGAGTGAAGATCAAGAAAGGCTGATAGGTATATTACAAAAGATTACAAAATCAAATCATGAAGAAAAATCATTTTCCGTCCCTAGGGTTGGCGTAATAGGCAGTAGGTCGAAATGGCAAAAGTTTGAGAAAAAGGGTCTTGAGATTGGCATCGAAAAAGAAATACTTGATTCAGTAATATGTCCTATTGGACTCAATGTAGGGGCGGAATCGCCTGAGGAAATTGCAGTTGCAGTCTTAGCCCAGATTCTATCATTTTACAAACAAGTTAAACCGAGTGAGCCGAATTGGAGAGAAAAAATATAATCAGTTAAACACTTGTGTCCTGAAATAATTCAACTCTTCTATAGATTCTAAAATATCGTCTAACGCTAGATGTGAAGCTTTTTTATGATATTTTTCCACCTCAGGATACCATCTTCGAGCCAATTCTTTGATAGTTGAAACATCTATCATTCTGTAGTGTAAGAATTCAGCGATTTGTGGCATTTCTTTTTCTAAGAACCTTCTATCATTCCAAACGCTATTCCCACATAATGGAGCGGTATTTGGCTCAACCCATTTCTTCAAGAAGTCTAAGGTTTCTTTTTCAGCATAATCTAAGCTGACTCCATCATTTCTTATTCTATCGATCAAACCACTTCCAAAATGATGAGTGGTATTCCACTCATCCATCTCATCGATTAATTTCTCATCAACACTTATCGCCAGGTTTGGACCCTGTGCTAGAATGTTTAACTCACCGTCAGTAACAATAGTTGCAATCTCTATAATTGATTCTTTTTCAATATCTAAACCAGTCATCTCAAGGTCAATCCAAACTAAGCGTTGTCCCCTCTCGTCCATAAACTAGCCAAAATTTCATTTCTTTTCAAATGGGCGTAGTGTTGATGTATTATTCCATCGAGCACATGTCATGTCCGACGATGTTATCGAGGCTGAATTGGTTTCAGAAGTCGACAGAACACGATTGATAATTGCCCTATCTATTTCTTTACTCATCATTGGCTCAATACTTTTTGCTCTTTCACGGGGTAAGGTTGAAGAGACTGAAATTCAGTCAGTTGCACCTGAAGATAATGGTTGGCGTTCTTTTTCAGTTGTTGCTCCAATCGATACAGGAATAAATGTTTATCACGACCACTTTAGAACGAATGAAACATATCCTCAATGGCTATTAGATGGTCTTGGAGTGAATAAAGTATGTGAGTTGACATTCAATGGAACATGGCAAGAAAGATATGAATCAGATAGAGCATCTTGTTGGGATACACTCAATGCTACCGATATTGTATATTTTCCAGGAACTAAAATTATTGGGGCATCGCCTGATGGAAATAGTGACATACTAATCCTAGACGATCCTAATGATGGTCATGGTTCTGCTGTTACTGGAGCAGTACTCGACGCTAACCCCAATGCGATTATTTTCTTCGTTGAAGGTTTTAGTTCAGAGGCTGTTTTGGCGGCTGCTAACCAACCCTTAGTTGATGTAATTACAACATCCTTTGGAGCTATTGGCTCAATCCCAGTCCCAGGTATTGAAGATGCTACCGAGGTGGCTGTGGTTCAAAAAAATAAACTACATACCGGTGCAGCAGATAACTCACCATCTCCTGCATTGCAAGATGCTACTGCTGGCCCTCCTTGGTCTATTGGAATTGCTGGGTATGCTGAGGAAGGCGACGATCAGAAAGAGATTATGTCGGGTTCTTATCCTGATATTTCAGCGGACTGGACGCAAGTTTTACCAAATCATGATGATATTGATGGCTACCATGAAACCTCGGGTACTTCTTTTGCAACACCCAGAACTGCAGGAATAATTTCTTTTGTTTTAGAACACCTTCGCGATGAATTTGGCGATTCTGGTTCTGGTGCATCACAAGAGAGAGGGGGATTTTTGGTCAATGGAACTAACATGACAATTTCTAATTCCCAGGTCAGAGAAGCGATAAACCTGTCAGCTTGGTATCCCGATTTTGGATGGGATCCAACTTCTGGAACCATGCCAATCTCTCCGATTCTACCTTGTACCCAGACTGGCTGGGGTCTAGTTAACTTATCCAATATTCAACCAATTATCAAGCACCTAAACGGCAGTGAAACACTTCCACAGAGGGCGGCCGACGTAGTTGCATGTATGCAAGTTAACCAAGATGCCAGAGAAGCATATTGGGGCGCATATCCTAGTTTATCTGTAAAATCTGATTTAGCAGGTTGTTCTATAGATTGTGCAATTAGGCGTCAATAAATTGTTGTCACCCTGAAATACAAATTATTGATTAATCAGCACTACCTCGGAGTATTTGGTGCTGTAATGAGAAAAATGACAAACTTGATTTCTATTGCTATGGTTTTGATAATGTTGATGCCCTCATTGGGTACTATCATTCCTGTTAATTCAGAAAAAAGTGATGTTCAGGAAGAACCCTGGTGGGTTGATACTACCGTAGACAGGAATAAAAATGGTATTGGCGATATGATTGAAAAGCATATAGACAACCCTATTTTACTTCAGGATGGTACTTTACCAATTATTGTGGATTTTGATCATACTCCAGATGCAGAAGATGTATTGACTTTAGAGCAAGAAGTTTCCTTCGAGCATCAGTTTTATCTCCCAGGCATTGATGCTGTTGCTGGCAGGTTGCCGGTCTCAATGCTTGAAAAAGCAGTTGAAATTCCCGGAGTTGTAATGCTAGAATTAGACGGAATAATGTCAATTCAAAATGGCGATGCAGTGGTTTTGCACGGTGTTGATTCGGCTTGGCAAGAAACAGGATACGATGGTTCAGGTACGACAGTTGCAATTATTGATACTGGAATTGATGGTGCTCATGCTAGTCTTGATGATCAAGATGATGACAATTCCACTAATGATCCTAAGGTAATCGCTTTCTATGATCCTGTTAACAATCCTAGTCTGACAAACGGTACTGAGATTTTCCCTTATGACGACCAAGGACACGGTTCGCATTGTGCTGGGACAACCGCCGGAACAGGCGCACCAACTTACGAAAATCCAGGTATGGCTCCAAAGGCTAAGTTAGTCGGAGTGAAAGTTCTTGATTCGGGTGGCTCGGGCTCATTCGCAGTAGTTATGGCCGGAATGCAATGGACTATCGATAATAGGTATAAATTCAACATTAGAGTAGCTTCAATGTCTCTTGGTGCTTTTGGTATAATTGAGTGGCAATCCTCTGAAGAAGATAGCGTTAATCGAATGGCCAATGAAATGGTATACAATGATATTACATTATTCATTGCTGCTGGTAACTCAGCCGGAAGAGGTACAATTGGCACTCCTGGCAGTTCCGAAGATGCAATCACAGTGGGTGCATTGGACAAAGATTCGTCGATTGCGGCTTATTCCAGTCAAGGGCCAACAGAAGAGAATAGAGTCAAACCAAATCTTGCTTATGTTGGTTCTGATGTAATGTCAGTTGCTCACAATACGGGTGATGGTTACACTGCCTTCTCAGGCACCTCAATGGCAACTCCAGGTGCTGCTGGTGTAGCGGCTTTAATGTTACAAGCTAACCCAGGACTCAGCCCATTTGAGATTAGAAATTTCATGCAAGAAACAGCAGAATATCGTTCTTGTACATACATGGGAGATCCTGCTGGAATCGACGGTTGTGACGACAATGATGTTCAAAGTGTGATAACCAAAAACCGCCAAAATAATGTATATGGCCACGGCGAAGTGAGAGCTTTAGAGTCCGTTTTAGCAGCGGCAGAGAAATATTATTTATTTGATGATTCAATGAGTATTGACTTAGAAACCGACCCTACACACGATAATTTGCATACCCACTTATCACCAGGAGACTCGATTTCTTTCTCCACGTCAGGTGGAATTGAAACCATTCAGTGGAGAAGCAATCACATTGTAGATGATTGGACAGTTCTACACAGTTTCGAAAAGATGGACACTAGTGGTAAGATTACAGCAATTGATTTGATTCATCAGCTAGAACATCTTCCAGGAATTGAACTTGATGGTAATCACACAATTTCTATACGTGGCTTAAAGTCAAATTCCTCGGGAGGTCACTCCTCATCTCCTTTAGTTACTATTGATGTTATGATTCATGATTCAAAATATGCATTTATGCCAGAATCTGAAGAAACACCGGGCTTTACATTTGTCACAATTTCTATCGCTACAATTGCGGCACTGTTCATTAATCGAAAACAGGAAAGATCCAGTTCTATTTATGACAATGAGTGATTAAAGTGTAATAACAACCTGTAATTGTTTTATCGGCGGTGCAGTAATCAATGAGGGTGTTGACCGCCGTTCATGGGATGGTTGAAGGACCCTACTGGAGACAATCACCCCAAGGTAGGTTTTACCTACCGAATAATGAGAAGATTTTCTCGTTCATTGATGTCGGTATGGTTTCGAGAACTAGATATTGTAGACAATGAAAATATCCCTCCAGAAGGCGGTTTGATGTTCATTGCTTGGCATCCCAGCGGTTTGATTGATCCAATGTTGATGCACGCATCATTACCTGGGAAATTATCTATTTTGGCTAAACATACGTTGTTCAAAGTACCAGTTCTTGGAAGTCTGATCAGGTCTTCGGGGGGCTTACCAATCGAACGCCCAAAAGACAGCACAAATAAAGAAAAGTCAAGGAAAAATAATGAAATATTACTATCAAAAGTTGGAAACGAAATAGCAACTGGTGGGAGATTGTTATTATTTCCTGAAGGCTCCACTCATACAGAATCATCCACCAAACGAGCAAGGTCTGGGGCTGCAAGAATTATGTTACAAGCAATCAGGAGATCTAATGAATTAGGAACTGCTATGCCAAGAATTATCCCAGTCGGGCTTCACTATTCGAATTCTCAAAAGTTTAGGGAACGTGCTGCAGTAATATTAGAAAGACCGATGGAATTGCCACCTATTCCTGAAGATCACGAAAAGGATAAACAATGGATTGATGAGGTTACTAAATCAATTGATTCTGAGTTAAACAGAGCAAGCCATTCGAAGACTTCTTGGGAAGAAAGACACTTAATTTGGAAAGCTAGAAGTGTAGTTTACGCTGAAAAAATAAAACAAACAGGTGGGAAAATGAAGAAGCCTAGTTATTCTGAATCAGTTATTGGCGCTAGAAGAATGCGTGCTGGCTGGGAATTTGTTTCAAAAGAAGAACCCCAAAAAACGCAGAATCTTGTTACAAAATCGGTTGAACATTTCGATGAAATTGAATCCTTGGGACTTAGTCCATTTGATGTTTCAGCCAAACCAAATAAACCATCAATTCTGGGCTATCTAAAGGCAGTCAGCATTTGGATTTGGTCGGCAGCCTGGATGTTAGGACTTGTTACTTGGAGTGCAGTTATTGGTAATGTGCCCCCATACCAAGGTAACTATGCCATAATGTGGTACCTTAAGAAAGGAAAAATTTCCCCACCCATACAAGGAACAATGAAAGTAATGTCAGCAATAATTATGTTTCCAATTTGGTGGATAACTGCATCTCTAATGGTTACTTGGTTACTTCTTTCACCATCTAGTCCTGTGTTTTCATTGTTGAATTTGCATTGGTTATTGGCTAAATTAACTATGCTAAATCCTGTTTTTGTATTTCTGATTTTACTAGTTTGGTGGCCAATATCTGGGAAAATGCATTTGAAATTATATTCTAAACTTGTACAAAGTTGGAGGATGCTTAGAAGATGGCAACGATGGCGAGATGATTCTTTTGACTGGAATTCTCTTCAACAAAGGCAGCAAAACATAGGAAGGGAATTAATCAGTTTAGGTGATACTTTAGTATTGCCAGGAGACCCTGATTGGATCGAGCCTAAAACGGGAAATGATGACAATTTGAGTGTTCGCTACAGAAATTGAAATTGGTCAAAAAAACCCTATATTGATATGCGTCTTAGTGCACGTCACATTGGGTGAGAAGTTTGGTGGGTTCGGAATATGTACCAATGACTCCTAAAGCACCGTCTGAAATATGGTCTGCTGAAGTCAATGGTGAGCCTGTTGAAACATTGATTACATCAAATGCAATATTACTGGACGTACTGCGAGATCAGGTAGGAACTCTCGGTGTAAAAAGAGGATGTGATTTGGGGACCTGTGGTTGCTGTACTGTTATGATTGATGGAGATGCCAGGCTTTCATGCCTTTGTCTTGCAGGTCAAGTTTCTGGAAGAGATATAGTAACTGTTGAAGGTTTGTCAGACGGTGCACATTTGGCACCGATTCAAACTTGTTTTGCAGAACACGGAGGTTCACAGTGTGGTTTTTGTACCCCTGGATTCCTAATTAGCGCTCAGGCTTTATTGACTAAGAATGATTCACCCACCGATGAAGAAATCTCAATTGCCATTGAAGGCAATTTATGTAGATGCACAGGTTATCAACAAATTGTTGATTCTATTAGAGCAGCAGCTGAAATTCATAGAGGAGAGGTAGAACCTGCTCCTCCTGCCAGCGACCCACATCCAAATCCACATCCAGAAGGACCAGATGAACCATCTATGCCACCCGGACATGCTAGGTGATACAATGTCTGCAGGATACCGTCAACAGCCTAATTCTTCCCGTAAAGATGGTAAGAGAGTTGCTGGAAAACAAGTATTCCCTCCTCCGGGTTCTGGTGGGTCTAGACCGGTAATGAAAGAGCGTGATTTAGACTATATTCCAAAATCAGTCGGTGGTAAGGAGCATCAACCTGCAGGCTCTCACATTCATGACAGAATAAGAACCGGGACCATTGTTGGTAAGTCTCTTCCACTTGTAGATTCAAATGCTAAAGTTACTGGTCAAGCATGGTATGGTGACGATGTTAGGCTACCAAATGAATCAATTGGTAAGATTTTACGTTCACCTCATCACTATGCAAAAATTAAGTCTATTGATACTTCAAAGGTTGAGGCACTTCCAGGAGTCATTGCAGTTGCTACCGGTGCAGATTCACCAAGCAGTTTTGGAGTATTGCCAGTTACAAAAGATGAACATGCTATGGCAGTAGAAAAAGTACGACATATGGGCGATTTAGTTGCATGTGTTAGTGCTGTTGATGAAGCAACAGCTATTGAGGCACTAGGGCTATTTGAGATTGAATGGGAGATTTTGGAGCCAGTATTTGACCCAAAGAAAGGATTAGAGGATAGCGATGAACCAATTCACTGGAGAGGCAAGTATCATCTTTCAAAGACTAACGTACAAAAGAGAGTATTCCAAGAATTTGGCGACCGTTCTCTTGTAGAAAACCCGTATTCATCCTCTCATGGTAAATGGACTATGCACGGAGTACACCATGGATTTACCGAGCCACATGCTGTTGTTGCGCATTGGGATCCGAACGGAAGACTTCAGTTGTACACGCCACAACAAGTTCCTCATTATACCCACAGGGCGTTATCTACTGTTCTAGATGTCCCTATGCACCAAATTAATGTCATTCGTACCTTTGTAGGTGGAGGTTTTGGCGGGAAATCAGATCCATTCCCTCATGAGATGTGCGCTGCAATTTTATCTAGAAAATCGGGCAGACCAGTTCGAATCACATTTGACAGAGAAGAGGTTTATTGGATTAACCGTGGAAGACACCCTAGTAACATTGAAGTTAAGATGACTGCTGATGAGGAAGGAAGAATTTCTGGCTTTGATATCGACGCTTTGATTGATGGAGGAGGTTTTGCTTCTTTTGGACATGTAACTTCTTATTACAATGGAGTTCTAGCCACTGCACCTTATGAATTAGGCTCATTTCATTACACTGGTGCGAGAGTTTGGACTAATAAACCAGCATCTGGCGCAATGAGAGGCCATGGAGCAGTCAATACACGTTGTGCCGTTGAAGTTGGTTTAGATGAGATGGCTGAAGAAATGAATGTTGATCCAATAGATCTAAGATTAGCCAATTTGCTACCCCCGCATAGCAGAACAATAACAGGATTTAGAATAACATCTAATGGTATGAGAGAAGCACTCGAAAGAGTTAGGGATGGCTCGGACTGGGAGAATAAATTTAGGAAACTTCCACTGGGTAAAGGAATAGGAATCGGTTGTGGATTCTTCATCTCTGGTTCCGGATTACCAATTCACTGGGATCCTAATCGTTTCCCTCATGCTACAGTTCATATTCAAGTTGACATGGATGGCGGAGTAACAGTTCACACAGGTGCTGCTGATATTGGACAAGGTTCTACCACTGCCGTGGCACAAGTTGTTTCAGAAGTTTTAGCACTACCGATTGAAATGATTCACGTTAGAAGTCATGAAAGTGACACTTCTCCCGTTGATTTAGGTTCTTATTCAAGTCGAGTTACTTTCATGAATGCTAATGCTGCAATAAGAGCCGCTTTGGAGATAAGAGATAAGTTACTTAATGCTGCTTGGGATATTTTAGGCTATCATCCAAATACATTAGTAATTAATGATAGAAGAATTTACTACAAACACGATCCGGCAATCGGCGTATCTTACCTTCAAGCACTTCACAAAGCACAGGAAGACAAAGGGGCGCTGATATCTAGTGGCGCTTATCGTTCTCCACCGATGGGCGGAGTTCACAAAGGTGCTGCAGCAGGACTTGCTCCAGCATATTCATTTTCAGCATATGTTGCCGAGGTCGATGTTGATGTCGAATTAGGGTTGATTAAATGTACTAATGTTTGGGCTGCTCACGATTGTGGTAAAGCCTTGAATCCTCTGGCAGTTAAAGGGCAAATTATAGGTTCATGTCACATGGGTCTTGGACAAGTATTGTCTGAGAAAATGGTTTACGGAAGAACAGGTCACCTTCAAAATGCTAACTTATTAGATTATAAGATTCCCTCAATTCACGAGATGCCTCATGTTGAACCAATAATCGTTGAATCTAGCGACCCTGAAGGCCCATTTGGCGCTAAAGAAGCGGGAGAAGGTCCTTTGCTTCCTATTCTTCCAGCAGTAGTAAATGCTGTCTATGACGCAATTGGAATTAGATATAACGACTTGCCATTAACCCCAGACATTGTATACAAGGGAATTGAGAAAAAGAGAAAGAAATTGAAGTTAGAAGACGCTACTGAACTACCCAATCCAAGATATACTCATGGTCCAAAAAGTATCGAGCTTCAAAAATTACTGAAGAAGAGATCCGAAGAACACAGAAAAAGGGATATTGCTAGACAAACTACCGAGGATACATCAGCATATGTGAATGGGGTTTTGTTCGGATTTGACCCCAATATTCCTCTTGAAGATCAACTCGAAGGCTGGAGAATGGCCACCGAACCTGATCCAGAGCAACTTGCCGAATTAGGTCTAGCCGGAAAGGCTTGGTTGAAAAAAGAACAAAGAGAGATGGGAGGTGAAAATTAATGTTAATGCCTCCATTCATTCTTCATCATCCGAAGTCGGTAAATGAAGCATGTCAAATTGCTGCTGACCTAATTGACCAAAATCAAGAATTCGATTGGGTTTCAGGAGGTACAGATCTTCTAGCCAATTACAAGTGGAGAATAAATACGAAACCTAATGTTATATCTCTTTCAAACATTCCAGGAATTGATAAAATCTCTAATTTAGAAATCGGTTGTATGGCGCGTCTATCAGACTTGAAAGGAAAATCCGTACACCCGATTATTGCTGAAGCTGCGAGTAAGATTGCTTCTTCTTTAATTAGAAAGAGTGCAACATTGGGAGGTAACTTGTGCCTTGATACCAGATGTTTTTGGTATAATCAAAGTGAAGATTGGCGTCGTTCTATTGACTGGTGTCACAAAGCAGACTGTGGGACGGGTGCAGATTGTAGAGTCATTCCTAATCAAAACACTCTTTGTGTCGCAACCTATCAAGGAGACTTAGCACCAGTGCTAATGGTTCTGGGTGCCACCGTTCACCTAATTGGTCCAAATGGCGAAAGAGTCATGCCACTATCAGATTTCTATCAACTAGATGGAATGAAGAAGAATGTTTTGCAGAAAGGAGAATTTTTACTTAAAGTGACTTTTCCTAAAGAATCAAGACAAAGAATTGGTAGTTATCAAAAACTTCGAGTGAGAGATTCCTGGGATTTCCCTGAAGCCGGTGTAGCTGCTTCATGGATTGAAGGAGATGTTAAATCCATACGCTTGGCAACTACTGCTTTAGAATCTATTCCAAAAGATCACACAGAGGAAATTGAAGATTTGGTTAATTCTAAATGGAATGGTAAAGAATCTATTAAATCTCTTGCGGCACTGATCAAGAAATCGGTCAAACCAGTCAACAATACTGCTCTTCCGCCAAATTATCGCCGTTCAGTTGTTCAGGTTTTAGTTAAGCGTGCATTATCAAAAATAAATGGAGATAGTTAAAATGAGATTTAAAATTTTAATTTTGACCTTATGTTTACCATTATTTTTTGGTTCAGTTTCTTCACAAGACCAAATCGAAATACCATCATGGGAAATGGGTTGGGAAACCGATATGGATGGAACTTACACGTTAGAAATTACAGATGATAACGACATTGAGGACGAGTTGTTAATCTACATAGACAACCAAAGAATGACTGAATTAAATATAGATTTGACTATAGAATGGGATTCTAGTGATATTCCGATTGAGATAGACTACCCTGAGAGTGTGACAGTTAGTAGTTCTACTAATGAAACGATTCCAATCAAATTAAAAAATGAAAACGACTACGTTTTTGAAAGGTCACCTAACAGTACTATGGTCATTTCTATTACTGCGGATGAATCTATATTCGAACAATCAACTGGTAGTCAAGAGATTGATGGAGATATAGCAGTTCCGTCGGTTTACGATCTAACAGTGAGTGAGAGAAGTACAGGTGAAAAATTATATCCTGGTTCATCCATAGAACACAATTTTTTAATCGAAAATAATGGTAATTCTGACGATGCAATAGGAGACTCTCAATTTACTATCAGATCCTGCCCACATATGAAAATTGAAGGAATGGAAGAATTAGAAAGTCAAGTAATTACCGTCAACCAAGTTTTTGAAACAAAATTGAAAGTAACGGCTTCTGAAGCACATCCGGGCCGTTCTTGCGAGGTCACTCTATCTGTCACCTCCACCGGCAGTAAGCTAACATCCAGCGTGAACTTCGAAATCGAAGTTTACGTTGCAGAGGATAGTTCAAGTGGTTCCAGCCAGACTGATACTAACGAAAATAGCAACCAAGAAGATAATGATGGTCCAGATTTAGTTGAATCTGGAACATTACCGTTTATATCTTTAGTCGAATTTTTAACCGTCATTTTTATTGTAAATTTATTGTATTCTAGAAGAAATTAATCAATGTTATTTTTCGGGTAAAAATAGCTATTTAACGCTGATTTAATTGACATTAATATATCTTAAATATTTGCAAAAACAAGCATTACCATTTGCTCATTGATGGACAATCATTATGAGTGGAGAGAAACTCCGACGTATAACGGTGTGTCGTGAGAGCGCTTAGATAGGGAAGGGGTTAGATTGGCAGAAGAAGCAAAATCCAAAATAAGCCTTGAAACATGGCTTAAAGTTGGCTTTGCTGCATCGCTATTTCTATCTGTAATTTTAATCAGCTTAGTCAGTTTGGATAAAGAGACTGTATTTTCTCCTTATGAGGAAGACCAAGAGTTATCAAATCTTCAGTTAACAGAAATGAGAAATACACTAGGTTCTGATGGTGAAGGATATTTGATTGCTAATACAATGTCTACTCCCATGTTAGTTAATGATTGGGATGACCCCCATCGAACATTACTGGTGATTGCCGCACCTGAGAAACCTTTTGATGCTGCTGAAGCCTCAGCAATTTTTGATTTTGTTACTAAAAAAGGTGGGAAGGTGATTCTAGCAGCCAATTCCACCAATGCCCAGCTCGTAGCATCTGAATTTGGAATAAAGTATTTTGATGCACCAGTAGTAGATCCTTTCCAATTCTATGAGGTTACTGATGAAAATGGAGAGGTTTTGATGCCAGACCAAAGAAAACTATGGGCTGCTGCTAGCGTTAATAGAGATGTAACTACAATGGGGGATGAAAGATTAATTCCTTGTTCCGAAAATAACATCAATAACGCACAAGTTGAAGACTGTAGAATGCCAGTTTTATTCCACAGAGCCACAGCTATCCAAGTATTGGATGAAGATGTTGAGGAAGACAGAGAAGTAATGGTTCTAGCTCATGCTTCAACACCTGCATTCATTGCTCGAAATGACATGGATGTAAATAACAAAAACAACCCAGTTTTGGGAGAAGGAAAAACTGGCTTAATCATTAGAATTGACTACCCGGTTGAGGACGTATTAGACGAGCAACCAAACAATAATTTCGGTAAAGTTGATGTCACTGGTTCAATTGTGTTTGTATCCGATCACTCAGTTCTTGCAAACCACCTTTGGGATGAGCAACTTGGTAGGGAAACCGGAAAACAACAGTGTACATCCCAATATTATGTTTCTAACAAAGTTGGCGAATCTCATTCTTGTTGGGATTCCTCTGATGGATTATCCTCAGCTTATGGCGATACAACTTGGCGTGGTAATTCACCGTATTTCACTGCATTAATTTATGATATGATGGAATTTGATAATAAAGAAATCTCTACAACAGTGACTAGATTCCCGTCAGAATTTAATCTTGTTTTCGATGAAAGCCGACACGTTTCTAGCGCCCTTTCTTCACCTTTTACAGAAGCAATTGGTGCAATAGTACTTCTAACAAGTGACAATGTTCTGAAGTGGCTAATAATCCTAAATCTGTTTGCATTATTAGCGATTGCAATCATGGTAGTCCCAGAGAAAGAGAATTGGCGACACGTATTTGATTTGACTAGATTTAGAGAGAGACCTAAGAAAATAGATTCATCTCAATATCAGCTCAGAGTTAAAGAAGCATTTTTGTCTAAAGTTCGTCAATTTAATGATTTGACGAGAGATGAGTTTGTTAGAAAAAGCCCTGCGGAGGTAATGCACATGGTGCGAGATCCGCGATTAGTAGAACTGATTAGTTCTAACCGTTCCTACTCCAACGAAGAATTAAGGGAAATTATCCCACAGATTCGGCGTTGGGGTAATTGAAAAAAATAGGAGGAAAAAGACATGCAACCAGCCCCCCCACCCCAGCCCGCGCCAGCGCAACCAGGAATGCCAGCACCACCAATGCCAGCAGCACCTGCAGCACCAATGCCAGCAGCACCTGCAGCACCAATGCCAGCAGCACCTGCAGCACCAATGC
>PBWC01000079.1 GCA_002729095.1 Methanobacteriota archaeon | reverse complement strand
CCACGCCTCTCGAATGCTTACAATAGCCATGCCATCCAAAGCCCTTGCAATCACATTCAAAACCCTTGTCCGTCAGCTCAACCCCGTATTGATTACCCGTTGAACCCGTCACTGGCCATACAGTACCTACCAGCCAATGACCCTCAGTTTTCATCCACTCAGGCTTGAGATATTTCTTTTGATACTTCTTACCCAAAGAACTGACCCTTCTTTTTCATTTCTAAAACTCTTTTCAACATATCGATATGATCCTGTACCGCAACCTCAAACAATGGCTTGATGGTCTCTGGCTCGTTTTCATCTACATAGAACCATTCGAACTTCTCTTCATCTGCCTTCTTGCTCACATCCTTGAGGACATACAGATATTCCTCACCGCATTTGAAAGCCTCGTCTAACAGGACCACCCCATTCAGGTGCTTGTGGTATCCCACATCCTTTTCGCCTCGGTCACGGCCGTAATAGACGTTCTGGATATCATAGTCCTTTGCATTGCGGTCATCGAAATCTATCTTTGACCCTACGGTATAGGCCCACTTAGAAGCATCTCCCAATTCAATTGCTTCTTTGACCTTGTTGTAATTGGTCCAATGATCGATCAGGATATAACCTAATCCTCCTGGATAACCGTCCCAATGTTGATATGATGAAATGAATGAACCATCTTTTAGTTCTAATGCTATTCGAGCCCTTGTTGCCATCTTTGTGCCTTTCTGTTTGCCTTATTATGTTTATATTATACGATCAATGGGGTTGAAAGTCAACCCCAATTGGTTAACTTCCTGTGANCAGCGANANTGATCCATCATCNTGNACCTCNAAGTNCTCNATGAAATAGTGCCAATCACCCAGNNCCANTTTGGCCTGNTTGAAACAGGATTCTGCGGCTGTCCATAGAGCACCTATNGTNCCGTTCNGGGCCATGCAGGTAAATGTTTNNTAGGTCACNTCNTCAAAGGTTGCACCCATTTCCTTGATGCATTTATAAGTGACCAACCTTGGCTTGTTGGNAAANATAGCATNNTCCAAAGGACGAATNCCNGTNTCGATNGACCAAACAGTTTCATANCCNTGTTCGGTTTTCAATGCATCNAANTGATCCATCTCTNCGAACATCTTCTTGTCCTCTTCGGAAANNTGTGANTTATCAAAATCTNNCATGAGCNACCCTCCTATTGTTTGCCCTAATTACTCTTATATTATATGACCAATTGACNCTCTTGTCAACCCCTAATTTGTCAATCCGTAGTGAATATNCCACATTTCTTTNTGGTCCACATAGAAGTCAGTATCACGATCATAATACTTTCCNTCTGCCTTATCATAATACAGNACCTTGCCTGATTCAAACATAAAAGGTCCTTCTAAACCCTCATGACTCAAGTCCGTGTATCGTTCACGGTCGATCTGTCCTAGTACCTTATACCCCATAGTGAAAATCTCCAAAAAAGTCCGGCTTCCTGTTCTTACCCTTTCGCATCTTTACGAAGTTGGATTCGCTTACCACACGAGGTGTACCATGTCGTCCGCCGNNGTTAATGACCCAACCATGTGGGCCTTTCATTACTGCCTTGCCACGAAGCTCTTGGCCCTGTGGTGTTTTCATTGTGACTGAGTCACCTACCTGAATGTCCCTAAACATCTTTGATCTCCTTTATTTCATAAAAGATTGCATCTTTGAGGTCTTCCATATCCAAACTGTATTCCTCACCTGAGTCCTCATCGTGAACATAAAGAATCTGTTCTTCAGGATCGAACCCATCTACTCTTGACCAATCGTCTCCGAGCAGTTTAATGAAAGAAGCTCTCTTGCATTTTTCAAACATTGCCTTATCCATTATAATGACTCCTCTTCTCTCATATTCGCAAAGAGCATCAACTCTATTGAAAGTTCTTTAGCCTGCTCTCGTGTCAATGATATGTGATCAAAGAAATTATCTGCGGTTGACCTAGGATTGTCCTTAGGATTTCTAGGTATTGTTATTTGAACGCAGGAGCCTTTGTCTTTGCCACCAAAGAACCTGGTGAGCCAAAATGCTTCTGAATTAGTTTTAAGATCTGTTGCCATGTCGCCCTCTCTGTTGCCTTATTATGTTTATATTATATGATCAGTTGATCTTCTTGTCAACCCCTAATCATGCCCTGTTCAATTGCGGCCGCTCGAATTATGGGAGTGAATGCTTCACTTACCAAGAACTCAACCCTTTCCCAGTTGCCTGGAAAATAATGATCTCTGCCGTAGTATTCTGGCAAAGGAAGATCATCTTTCTTTAGGCCTAGTACCTTGAGGCTCTTACCTCTATTGATCAAACCGTTATTGAATATGTCATAGGTGACATTCTGTGCCTTTCGGAACTTTTCAAGACATCTGTTCTTATTGGCATTCTTTACCATGCCCATTGCAGGTAATTTGTCTTGGAGTGCGTCAACTAAATGTTTGACGTCGTTTCGTACACCCCATTCACTTGTGAATAATTCTGTTTGGATTTCCATCTTGCCCTCTTCTGTTGTTTCTAACTATAATATGATTATATGATCATTCAATGCTCTTGTCAACCCCTATTGGAAAATAAAGTTGGTGGTCCCGGTGGGATTCGAACCCACATCGCTCTCTAATCTGGAGACTATGCCGAGTATAAGCCGGGTGTTTTACCGTTAAACTACAGGACCACAAAACCTTAATGAATGAAAGGACCGCTAGGTACTTCTTCCTGGTCAGGATGCCAGTGAGTGACATCGCCAGTTAGAAATCCGTAGTCACAATAAAAGATAGACATACCAGGCCATTCTTTACCGTCATCGTCCACATATAAACCGCCATAGACACCTCTATGCCGTCCGACTGCATCAAAGAAGTACCAACACTTCTCTCCTACTGCCGGTAGTCTTTCGTCAACATGAATCCATTCCATAATAAACTCCTTTCAAATAGATTATATTGTGTTTGGTGTTTGTTATGGTATTCGAAATTCTTCTTTGACGTATCTCTTAAGTTCGTGATCTCCAACGTCTTCAGGAAGTTCCTTCTTAAAGAATAGTCTGTATGAATCTGATCCATACTTACCTATACCGAAGAGCTTGGTAGCATCTTCACCATCCCAAGACAAAAAGTCTTCAGTCATGCGTCGAAGTGTTCTTTCACGTCGATTATAAAATCCACATTCTTTTATCACCTCTATGACATCCTCCGTCTTGCTCTTTAAGAATTTCTTTGGCGTTGGCCATTTGTTTAGAAAAGCTGGTAGGGTTCGCTTTACCTGTTTCCTACCAGTTTGGTTTAGGAAGATGACCCCCACCATGTGTTGCCAGGGGCCATCAATCTGTTGTTGGACCATTCTATCCTCCTTAAGAGGAATAGACAATTTCTTTTGCTTTGGCATATAAGGTTTTATCCCCTTTGTCCAATACTTCCAACAAGGCTTTCATTTCTTCAATGTAAACCTTTGCGAAACTAGGATCATTTGCTTTGATGTCCTGTGAGTTAGAAATTACGTCGGCCAATTTGATAGTTTGAACCTCAGCATTCTGCTTGGCCAAGTGATCCTTATCCAACGCCTTCCTAACCTTTCTATTTCCATCTTGTGGCTTAGAAACATCAGTCAATCCTTCTACCAACTTCGCCACTTCAGGACTTACCTCTTTGGCAATATCCTCGAATGAATATTCAGTATCCTCCACCACGTCATGCAACAAGGCGGCGGCAATCATTTCATCTGAATGCTCAACGGTCTGTATGATAGTGGCTACTTCGATAGGGTGAACAATATACGGCATTCCAGAATACTTCCTGAACTGACCTTCATGTGCCTTACCAGCCAACATCTTAGCCTTATTGATTAATGGTGAGTCTTTCATTTACTTACTCGCTAATGGATCTTTCCATTCAATTTCATCAACGTCCCAAAGATCCTTAAATGGAACGATAAACTCTTTTGAGCTCTTTTCGTCTTTGAGCCTTACTAATTTCTTTTCACTATCTCGTTGGATAAGAATACCTAANCCCTCATACCAACCTTCTCCAGCCAATGGCGTATCGCTTAGACCTGGAATTCTACCAAAGGTATCTAACATAGTCTTGACCTTAAACTTGGCCGCATAACTCTTACCTGGTTCGATAGTTTCGATTGTAAAATTTGTCATTACCTTCTCCCTTATTGTCCTTATATTATAAGGTCAATCTATTGTAATGTCAACTGATTTTGGAACTAATCTTTAGTAATATCTACCAATGTCTGTGCAGAAGAATTTACCGTTGCCTTAGCCGTATCAATCAATCCGGTGATATCACCTGGATTTTGATACAGATAAAAGACTGCAAAGCCAATCACTGCTCCAATAAATAATTTTATCATGGATAGTTGCTCCAATATTCATTCCAGGTTGTTGATGCCATATCTTTTATATCTGATAGGCTTAGATCTTTTTGAATACCTGGTTTATTCAAAACATTTGATTCAAATTCCTCAAAACATTCGCAGGAATAATCTTCTTCCGATACATGGTTGAAGAATTTTTCTTCGATGTCCATCATCAATGCCTTTACTGCCCCCATTCTACTACCTCTCTATTTTTATCCTTGTAAATTCCTACCACCCTACGATTATATTCTTCTTCGTTCTGTGATAGAGCTCTTAATTTATTTTCCCACATGGCCCTGTAGACAGGATCCAACTGAGGATTATTGTCAAGCAGAAACCCAATAGCCTCTGCTCTCCGTAATTGCATTGCCTCGGAATAAGGTCCCATTTTATGCAACCTCTTTAAGATGGACTAACATTGAAGCAGGAACTCTCCACTTCTCACCACCAATATGAGTAGAAACAATCACATATTTCCTATTCACTTTTTCAACAGTGGCATTCACTTTACCACCTGTTCTCTTTGAAGTGAACTGAACCATGTCTCCTACTACGAATTTTTTGATTGCTTGTTTGGCAAGATATTGCCTTTTAAGTTGAACAGCCTCAATGACTTCTTGTAATTGAGTGCCTTCCATTTGATAGATAAGTTCTACTGCCTTTGTAACCAAATTGTTTGCCATTTTTCCCTCTTTCTGTTTGCCTAATTATGTTTATAGTATACGATCTTATTCTTTGTTTGTCAACTTTTTTTGGTTAAGTTCTTCTAACTTTATTACCAAGTTGATGAAATTGTCAAACATTTTATCCATATTATCAACAGGTTCTTCTCCTGCTGGTATGCAAAGAATATTTCCTGCCTGGCCTAACGGTGCTTCAGCTCTTAGAAGGTCTCTTGCCTCTTCACAGGTTGCCTTATCACTATAGGTTATAGGTTGTAAATTGAAAACCATTGCGATTAATATAAATTTCATAATTCATTCCATTTTTTAATATCAAATTCACCATTGGGCTTTTTCTCAGCCCTTAGGTATCCTTGTTGAATCAAACTATCAATCGTATCGCCGATGATACTTTTGATTTTTGATCTTGCAAAATAAAATCCCATTACCGTTCCTAAAACATAGGATATGAACATAAAAAGTTCAGCCATTAGACACCATGTCCTATATCTAATTCTAACTGAGAATTTCTTTCCTGTTGAGTGACATAGATATAATTTCCTAAATCGTCTACAAGATTAGGAAACCTTTTATCAAGTTCTTCAATAAATGACTGCCTCTCGTCGGTTGTCATTCTAGCTATCATTTCTATAAGCATTCTGGTCTGCATTTTGTTCATTATTATTTCTCCACGACATCCATTGACCATTGGTCCCATGGTTCTGTTTCTGTTGCCTTCAGTAAATTAAAGTCAACGGTTAAATTTTGATTGAGAACCTCGTCCTCCATGACCTCTTTTATAATTCTGAGGTCGTCTGTGTCTTCAGTATCAATCCACATCGTTCCATGTTGCCAAAACATATTTGGCACTTCCTTGCCTAACTTGTGGTACCGCTCTCTTATTTCGACTGTTGATAAAGTTTCTAATCCCATTACATACTCCAGTAGGTTTCTGATGATGGTGAACAATAATATGGAGTATTGACTCTCTCCATAAACTCTTTGCCGTTCATAAGATTTTTCTTCTTAACGGACTTTTCAATATCTTTATGAAACTTTTCTGCTTCACAGATACTGTATCTATAAAGTGGATAATTTGGATCAGTTTGAAGTAATCCGCTCGCCTTAGCAATTCGAGTGAGCCCTGCTTTGGCTGATGCCATAGTCTTNTAAGATTGACTGTGGTCTGGTCTAGCAACACCATTTCTGTCTGGCTTGCCTATNATATATGTAGATGAATTTTCGTAAATATAAAACATATTTGAACCCTCTTGCCTTTCTGTTTGCCTAACTATTCTTATATAATATAGTCACCAGAGATAAATGTCAACCTATTTTGGTAATTTTTTTTTTGAAAGATTAATACTGAGGCGCTGAGCCGTCCCCATTCCAGTTCCAANNNTGNCTTCGNNNAACNCCTNTGGCTGAATTNGGTTCGTTGGGTAAAAATATCCAATCCCCACCAGGTGGATCATATGATTTTTCTCCTGGCGGTTTGATTGCAGACATATACCATTCATTGGAAGGGTTGGTAGTGACACNACATCCACTCAACATAATGATAGTAATGGTAATCAAGATAGCAGTGAGAAATAATTTACTAAAGGGATTAGGCAACATANAGTCTCCTAAGGTAAAGTGATCATAAATGGTTCACCAGTAACCATAATGTGAATGGTATTAAANACTATTGCACCTATAAGTATTTCAAAATATCCTGACATGATAATCTCCGTTCATGTGTTGCATCATATCTANACTATATTATATGTGATTTAATTTGTCAAGTATTTTTGGCGGAATTCTTTTAGATATTTTTTGGTACCTAGTTTTTTGTTAAGGTTTTGGCATACCCTTGCACCCATCTGAAGCGTGGTTGCTTTGGCCAAGGTCCAACCTCTCCAGGTGTCCACGATTAAATAGTTTCCTACATCGTCCAATTTAAGTTGAAATCTCATGATTCTCGTCCTTTAAATTAGTCTTCGCCGTGTAATTGTATTTACCAAGTATATAACAGCGGGGCCTATAACCACTAAATATTATAGTCCAAAGTAGAAAGGACGACGCATATCATGAAAGACATCATGGAGAATCCAATGAAAACAAACACGTTCGATTTGAGCCTAGCATTAGGCCAAACAATCCTTGTGGGTCAGAACAAAGAGCCTGCAGAGATTACCAAGATAGAATTTTTTGAAAAGTCTGGCGAATTAGTGATAGGAACCACAAGAGGTTCTAGAAAAGCACTGACTTTCAGCTTGCCTGCAAGACTCAGAGAGGAGAAAGTGATGTGTCCCGCAGATAAATATAGATAGCATGAAGATAGTAGAACTGAACGATAAACTGAACGACGAAATAGAAACTGAATGGCAGGCTTCTAAAAAGCTCTGCCGTTCTTCACGTCCTAATGATGCACTAGGTGCCAGTGCTTTGGCGTCATGTAAGTCACAAGGATTAAGATCAAGAGACGGTAAGAAGAGTCATAAGATCGGTAAGAGAAGAATTACTGTAGGTGGAAAGAAGATCAAAGGCAAACAACACGGCGGACCATTACCAGACTGGAGTTGATATGGAAAAGAGGATACAATCTTTCAAAGGTAAACTGCTAGTCGCAAAGCCACANGTGATGAGAGATCCATATTTTGCTAAAAGTGTTGTTTATATATATGAACAACAAAAAGAAGTAGTCATAGGTTTAATCCTAAACAAACACAGTAACATGTCTCTAGCAGATATTAATAAGTTGNGAGGAGTTCATAGTAACAGCGGGGCCGGTAGTCCGTTATATAGGGGCGGTCCAGTATCCGAACAAAGTCTTTTATTGTTACATACAGAAGATTGGCAGTCAACCAATACAATACCTGCAACACATGGTAACGCAGTCAGTTCAGATGAATTGATGCTTGAAAAGATGTCCGATAATAATCTTCCTAAATGTTATAGATTAATGAGTGGCATGAGTACTTGGACTTTGCAACAACTTCAGAATGAAATCTACAATGTAAAGTCTTGGTTAGTAGTTGAACCTAGCCAGGAAATATTTTACAGCTTTGATGGAGAAGAACAATGGAAAGCATCAGTAGACCTTGCAAGCCAAAGAATGATGGAAACATACTTCTAGACCTACATGATCAACTTCTTCAAAGTAATTCAACTGCTGACAAGATAAAGATCCAAACACAAATAAATATTATAATAGCATATAACTTCCTTTTATACACCAACGGCAAACTCTAACTACTAAATACTTTTAGATAGAGATAGAGAGAGTACACACAATGAAACTTAAAATCCTTCTGTTTGCAATATTGATATGCATAAGCACAGGTACTTTTGCAACAGAACCTGAAACCAAACCCCAAACAACAGAACCTGAAATTGATAAACAATTCCAATATGATCCTAAAATATTTAAACAGATGTTTAGGCTTCCTAGTCTTATTGACTGTGGTCCGCCAGATAAAGTTATGGATATGTTAGCACAGTACGAGGAGGAACCATTTGCACAAGGTAAAACTTTTGTAACTAGACCAGATGGAATGTTACAACCAGGACCTTTTACTTTATTTGCTAATGCTAAGACAGGATCTTGGTCATTGGTGGTTCAGTTTACTCCTGAAGGACTTGGCCCTATTTGGTGCATCATCGCGGCTGGTTCAAGTTTTGGTCCAGTTCCATTAGATACAAAAATATAACCAAAACAGGTTGACGTTTACCAAAACTGTTGTTATAGTAATAGAAATTAAGACAACAAACTAACTACAGAGGTAGACATGAATATTAAAGATAACTTACCAACATTGTTTATTGTATTGATTGTAGCATTTTCTTTTTTAATGGTGTTCAATCATGCAAAAGCAGATCCTGTTGAAGATTTCAATAAAGTAAAGACATTTGTAATTACTGAATGGAACGATACTATTGAATTCCAAAAGGATGGTTGGGCAGAAGGTAAAGATCAACTTGCTAGAAATAAAACACAAATTCAAGATTTGTGGAACAAGTTGTCATCGTTTCTAACACCAAAGACTGATTAAACATATAAATAANATTACACACAAACACATAAGGAGAAAGATATGTTTAAAACACCACAAGAAATGGCTGACTTTATGAAGTCATTTACCCCCCAATTAAAAACTAACAAGAACGGATATGAAATCCGCACAAAAATACTAGAAATGGCTCAAAACGAAATGTGGCAGGATTTTCATGCCAAAGTAGGTGCCTATGAGTCTTCAATTAAAAAAGAAGGGAACGAAATTGTTACCAAGGTAACATATCCGGAAAACCACAATGTTGAAGCAATATTAGATACAGCCAATAAGTTCTACGACTTCGTAGAAAATTCACAAAAGAAAAGTAATACTGAGGCGTAGCCTATNCACAAAACAATAGGAGAAACGGCAACCCCTAGTGTTAGAAATAATGCTAGGGGTTAATCTATTTAGGAGTATTNATTATGTCCATTTGTTCTTGTGTCCANTTATTNCCTTTNCGNTCACGTTCTTTGAAAGGNAATGCAGGTCTATCTACATATAAGACTCTTGGACATTGATATTCTTTTAATGTACTTGCGAATTCTTTAGTGGTNTCTACACATTGATAGAAACAATTAATATCGTCTTCTACTATTTGTTTGTGAGCTATAAAACATTGTAACATGCCAGCCATGGCCAACT
>PBWC01000026.1 GCA_002729095.1 Methanobacteriota archaeon | reverse complement strand
TGATACAGATGGAGACGGTATGTCCGATGGATTCGAATATTGGTTCGCCGAGTGGAATTTGGAGGAAAATTTGTGGGGCATTAATCCATTAATCGATGGTGATGTTGATTTAGACTCCGATGGAGATAGTTTCGATTGTGATGGTGACGGAGTAATTTCTAGTGAGGAACGATTCTCGAACTTGCGAGAATGGGAATCTAGAACATGGGGTAAATATTCTGAACGAACAAATGTTCCACAGGATATTGGAATCTACAGTTTTGGTGACGATGCTATCGATGCTTATATGGAAGAGATGGGATACAATTACTTCCAAGCTCAAAACGGTGTATACACTGACTTTATTGAAAAAGACCAAGATAGCTTTAATCGAATGCAAAAAATAAACCAGCAAAATCCAGACAACTTCAATCGAACTCTGNTTGGTGTAGCAGANCCGACAAGTACNGATTCNGATGGTGANACAATACCTGATGGTTGGGAGTACTGTTATGCNATTTATGGTATGCCNGATATNACTACAATTGACCGTTGGGCTGCTAATCCAATCAATCCATTCGATGTATCCTACGACGGGGACCACGATGGNTGGTATGATAGAAANAGTCAGGATTCAGGATTTGACATACCTGCGATTCAAGGCGAGTGGGAAAATAGGGTTTTCACGCCGTATCCTTTNACTATCGCTCCTGGNCCGGGAGATTTACCGTTCACTAACCTAATGGANTGGAATAACCAAACACGCCCTGACCTAAATGATTCAGATGGAGACTCTNTCACATTTAACACTGAATTATCNGGTAACCAAGTTATTTCACATCAGATAGATTATAATTTGTCAGACGGCCGTGAGATATTCAAATATGGAATAAANCCAATNGATAATGATNCCGATGGCGATATGTTGCCGGATTGGTATGAATATGCCCATGGGTGGAACGAATCAAATGATAACTTCAGCTCTTATCTACAAATNAAAGTTCAATGGATAGATGGTGCAACAGGATCCGATTGTGACACAACTACAACTTCATGTNTGCCACTTTCATTCAGCAATGGNGTTCTTTCAAGNCCAAATCTAGAATACACTTGGTTTAGTTTAGATCCTGCTAACCCTNTAGATGCTAATTTTGACCCTGATATGGACGGGAATTGGGATTGTTCGGGTGCAGGCTGCTCTTACACTCCATATACCAACTTCCAAGAATTCTTTACTATTTCAGATATTGATTTAACCTCACCCAATGCAGTGCGACTGAGCTCTTTAGTCTATCAAGGACAACCGGTGGAAGAATGGTGGCAATTCAGAGGTTTCTTGTTAGGGTTGGGTACGAGTAGCGAAGCAACTCAGAATTATCTAAAGATGGATAAACAATCACCCACAGACTTCCGTTACGTCTTGATAGTGGATGACCAAGATGTCGACTTCTTAATTCTAAATAGCGCTGACGATATTATTACTACATCTGGAGCTTGGACTGATCAGTGGGATATTTACTACACTAGTTCACCGCAGACTGCCCCAGTTAGGATTGTTGGAGAGCATGAATATGGTTGGTATGCATTAGATTTAGACGATGATCACATAGCGGAAGGAACCAATCCAATTCACTGGGATACTGACGGTGATTGGATTGTTGATTGGTTTGAAGTATTTGATGATGAAGAAGATGGTATTCGAGGNGATTCATCACCGCTTAGGTATGATTCAAGGCAAACAGGTTAGATAATTACGACAAATTTACAAATANGCTGAGAGGATTGAAATGCAGAAAAATTCAACTTTCGGAATTGCAATTTTTCTTGTTATGTTGATGACTTTAACGCCCATGACCTCATTTTCTCATTTTTTTGTAGAGGATGCTTCGGCTAGCAGTGTTTCTAGACATATCTACCAGTTTAGTGATGGTTCATTAGAATATATGGCCCTTTATCAAAACGGAAGAACAGATGATGGAGCTGAGATATCAATTCCAAAAGGAGCCGAAGTCAGTGATATTTCTTTGACTTTATCGGGTGCCTCTGCAACAGGCTGGTCTAGTGAATTGGTTGACATTAGAGATGATTGGATGAGAGGTTCTTCTGCAATGACTGATTCAAGGAGTGATACATTGACACTTTCTCCATCAGAAAATAATAACACATACATCACACATTCACTAAGCGAAAATATCAGTGAAGCTTCAGATGCTTGGTATGATAACGGTACTTTTTCAGTAAGGCAACCNCATACATCGAATGCCAGTGAAAACCTATTTTCTATGCAAGTACAAAAGACCTCATCNGCATTAATTGCTCAAAGCCAAGGTGCAGTTCTAAAGCATCATGATTGGCTATTTTTATCAACATGGTCTTCAAAGCAATTTAGCAATATAGTAAAGAGGTTATATCCAAATAATGCAACGGTTGAATCCACTATTCTTCTAGAACAAGCCTCCTGTACATTGCCACAACAACCTTCCTCAAGTTATTATTCATATTATGGATTTAGGGACTGGACAATAACTGATGATGAGAGACTATTCGGAATTCTCTCCACATACCGATATCACTATTCCTCCTCCGCTCCAGCTGCAAATCATAGAATTCTTGAGTTTGACATATCAAAAGATGATGTTTGGACTTGTCTGGATTCTTATGATATCTCCCCTCAATATAATGATTACACAGGAATCGCCTATGATTCATCTAGAGATGTAGTATGGGTTTTACATAATTCCCAAAGNCGTATTGTTTCCTATGANTTTGATGANATGCCAACAGGTTCTTTTNCTCGCGGTTCTACAATATATACNTATTTTTCATCCTCAGGNTCATCGTATGANTGTGGAAAAACCGGACAACAAGTTAGNGGNTTAGANGTTAATGANTCGACATTTTTTATGCGTTGTCAAAAAGGNAGTTCAGGAAGTCAAAATAAGGATGTTTTGGAAGCATGGAAAATCTCAGGTGCATCTGAAACATTGGTTCCTATGTCTAACACTAAACAGATTAATGTTCTAGGTTACGGACTTCAGTTTGATGGAAATAGGTTCATAACGGTAGACTGTAGTTACTCATCTTTCTCATCAGTGACCCTAAAATATAGAGAATATGGTACAGGATGGAGTTATGAAACTATACCTGCACCAGGCACGACAACATGGTATGGAGACACAATTCATACTAGTAAGCCTGTACTTTCGGTTAATATGGAGACGTATTGGTCTGCCCCTACAATCGGAGATAGGGTTGATTATTGGGTTTCAGCAGATAATGGAACGCACTGGGAATCNGTAACCTCTCTTTCAACAATTCATTTCGCATACCCGGGAAATGAATTAATTTGGAAAGCACAGTTGATAGGCTCATCTGCAGTTTCATGGTGGGTTAATATCGATTACTACACCGCTTATTCATCTAGCGGAACTTGGGTTTCAGATTATTTCCCGACTGGAACTAAAGTTGGCAAGGTTAGACCGGAATGGGTNGAAAATAATCCACTTGGAACAACTGTTGATGTAAGAGTTTCAAATGANAATGGAACCAGTTGGCTTGCAGCACAAAATAACCAAGAAATCAGTTTCCCGTCNATTAACGCTGGNGATNCTTTAAGATTTGAGATTACAATGAANNCTCANAGTCGTGAATTGACTCCTTCTGTCGAGTTGTTTAGGTTNTGGTATGANGAAGGATATCCANACATGCCATCNATCAATATTAACGGTGTTGGAGACTGGGATTGGGAATCACTACAATTCCTAAATGAATCAAGCATCTCCGTCAGNGATTCCTCTGTTGTGGGAACTGAAGTAGTTAACACTCCAACATTGGTGTCTTCAATCAATCAGGAAATTTCACCAAATGGTGAAGGTCATGATACTATCTTCCTTTCATTCAAAGCAGAATCACCCGGTAGAATTAAAGTCACAGATTTAGATGTCGAATATAAGATGCGAACTAGAGCAATAGGTGTTTATTTTGATGGAGATTTAGCGGTTCCTGATGGTGTTAAAAGAANGTTAACCGTTAAGGCTGCAGCAGGNGATGATGTTGAGAAAGTAACCCGAACCTTTGTNGAATTAATTAATTCAAATGGCGATAACCCAAGTTTTGCTTGGGAATTTGGTGATTCATGTTCTTCGTCAACTAATAGTCAAATGATTGCATTATTCGATGTTAATAATTGTACATCTTCCATCGACAACGAGGGGATTTTAGAAATCTCGATTCCAATGAAAACCTCATGGCTCTGGGATGATGAGCAAGCTACCCAAGCTTTGGTTACAATTGAAGATGATGATGGTGTTTCAGTTGCGTCATGGCAAACCGATTCGATGGACTTAAAAGTTGAAAATGATATCCAACTTAATGGAATGAATGTTTTTGATGAATCCGGTAGGCAGTTNACTAATTTTGAGTGGTTGAGGGGNGGGACAAATATTTCATTTACTGGCGTGATAAACTTCGAAGGCTCACAACTAACTCCTCNGCCTGGACAATTCACAATTAGAGTGGTAGGTCAAAACGTTAGTAACTCNGGTCAGCCAGTTGGTGATGAAGTAATATTAATCGAAGAGCAAAACCCTGGATTTGGTAATTACAACCTAACCTTCCAAACACCGATGGAGTCTACACCAGGAGGTATGGTATTCTATGTTCAAGCAGTAGATTTGGTCAACGGTTCGGAATTTATCAACCCCGGTTATAATAACATTAGACTAATTCTTGATGGTAATTCTCCTCTTGTAATTTCTGTTACTCCTAGCAATGGAGAAGAACTTCATGCATCACTGCCTGCTCCTGCNGGTCAACCTATTTCATTAACAATCCAAGATTCAGTCGACCCTCCAACCCTGGTAACTCTTCACTATTGGCTTGGTTGTCGATCTACAATTAATACGGCATGTAATGATTATAATTTCGATAACTTGCCTAACCAAGACGAATATCAAACCAAAACCCTTTCATCTCCTGAAATCAAAACTGGTGGTTTGAATATTTTTCAAGGTTTAATCGATGATTCGATGCTTTCGCACGGCCAGAAAGTTTCTTTCTATGTTTCAGGAAGTGATGGTCAGAACAACCAAATAGCCATGGGAGGGGGTCCTGTCTGTCCTCAGAGTAACATTCCTTGTGATGGAACTTCTAGTGGCGCAATACCCGATTGGTCTAATGACCTATCAACATATATCATCAGAGAAGAATTTATTCCTGAATTTGATTCAACAAATTCCTCGCTNATAGGACACAGCGATGAACAGCCCNTACACCCCGGNGTGCCATATACTGCACAAATTGCAATAACGGATGGAAATGGTTGGGATGATATTCAAACAGTTCAGTTATCNTTGAGTGGTTCCTTATCTGATTTATCAACCTCTATATTTGTAAGTATAGATTCAGCAGAGGATGGCGNACCNNNAATTCANGTNGAATCTGGGTCCCAATTCATAGCTGTATCAAATATTTATTCAAGTGCTGAGTTTGGAAACATTGANCAGACCAAGATTATTTTGAGTTTAAAGTTCCAGTTAACATGGCAATTTTCTGAGAGTTATGATACTGATGGGGAGACATTTTTCTTACCACAAATTTCAGTTTCCGATAAATCATGTTCAATCGACATTGAAACGCCGTGTAATGTTGAAAACTTCGTTTTATCTAGCAATGCTTGGAGTTTAGATAATGACTTCCGATTTGACACCATGCCCGGTCACATCACTGCAGTACAACTGCGCAACGGAATTAATCATTACAATGAAAACTTCGATGAAACTAGTATTGGTGTTGGGCAGGCACTGCGNTTAGATGGTAGAGTTCTGTTCTCAGAGGATGAAACTCCCGCNCCTGCAGGTATTTTTGATATCTTAATAGTCGATTATAACAATCAATGGAAGACCTCAATACGTGAGGATGGCTATTTTAGTNTGGATTTTCTAGTACCGTCTTCACCATCAGGGCATCTTGATTTTTCACTGGTGATGTCAGATATGCCAGGGTTATCAAGTGATGAAACTGATGTTGAGCCAAGATTGAGGTTAGCAGTTGATAGCGAGAGTCCAGAAATTGTAAGTATTAATCTAGACAATGTCCCTAGTGGAGGGGAGGTTTCGATTTCAAAACTTAGTGGAGCCAGCCTATTAATTGAAACGTACGATTATTATGGATTTGGCGATTCTGAAATCATAGTTCACTATAGGGTTAGGGCTGGTGAGTCAGAAATCTCAAGAGGTAGTATGAATTTAGATTCACATGTTATTTTTGACGGTAAGTATTACTGGACTGCAGACGTCGACTTTACCGATTTAGGCGCAACAAACCTTCTACCAACTTACCAAATCGATATTTGGTTGACTGGATCAGATTCTGCAGGTAACTCTTTTGATTCCACTGTTAATTCTCCAAATCATCCATTTGGTACATGGGATTTGGCTTTAATTGGCCCAGTTGTTGATTTATCTAATAATCAATCAAAGATTAAATGGAGTAATCCTAGCCCAAATATCGGTGATGATTTATCACTAAGTATTCAGGCTTTAAACCAAGGTTCTAGGGGCAACATTACTTTTGTATTGGAGAGTTTAGATGTGTCAGATAACTGGTTTGAAGTTTCTAATTTATCTCTAACAGTTAATCCCGAATCTATATTTTATGCTTCAATGCAATATTCAATCACAGACTCGTTAACCGAAACAATTGAGTTTAGACTTCTTGTATATCTCGGAGATGTGGAAATGGATAGAATTACAATCGAGCCACTGTTGGTGAAGGAAGAAGTCATCAGAGATGGAGAAGCACTTGCTCAGCAGGCTGGAGATGAATTATTCGGAGTAACCTTATTTTTCATCGCATTAGTTTCTCTTTCATTTGGGCTATGGATGTTGGTCGTTTCCCGAAGAATGAAGCGTGAAGATAGTGAATATTCACTGGACCAAACCGTTGAAGTTGAACAGCAACAATCTCAGGGTAAACAAGTCCCTGTCATTCAACAACAACAAATTCAACCGATTCCCCTTCACCAACCAATTACCACAAATTTCAAACCAATGACCACTCCAAGTCCGTCACCATTAGTTCCGTTGAGTGCACCAGAAACTGCCAACGTGAATATTGCTCCTTTACCACCTACCGGACTGCCAGATGGTTGGACAATGGAACAGTGGGAGCACTATGGGTGGAAATATATCGAAGCATTTAGCAAGTGAGTGAATTCAATGGATGAAAAAAATCAGTCAGTGAACGCTTTAGTGACCTTACAGGAGAGGATGGTCAATCTAATTAAACAACTTCAAATGCCTCTTATTGAGGTCAGTATGGTTATCGGGAACCACATCAAACAATTAATGAAATCTTTGAATGAATTTTCCTCTGAAACAGGTGCCACATTTCCGGATAAGGTCACCACTCCTTGGGAATTGAAGGTAGATAGTGACGTAGATTCTCAAAGTAAAATGGAATTAGATAAAATCCTGTCAATAGTTGACGACGACAGAATGGATATTCTTGCAACTCTAATTAGGGTGACACTAATTGAGACAGAACTGAACCTATCTGAAGCAATACTTGCCCTTAGGATGTGGGAACATCTAGCCAGAACACAGTTGGCAACAGCAAACTCACCTGGGCAGTTATTCTCACCTCTAATTTTGCCTGAGGAGTGGTAGTCAAGTTTGTAAAAATCGGAGGTTTGGGTGGCAATATGGGGAGAAATTTTGGTATCACGCTGTTAACAGTGACAATGATGATTTTTACTGGACTTTCTGGTTGTATTGGTGAGGATTTAGATTTTGGGCTGGGTGATGAAAATTTTGTGCCGATTCCCGGCAGTCTTACTATGGCTTGTCTTAGTTCACAGAAATATACATCCATGGTTCTAGAAATTGATTATGAACCAGGCTACAGACCTGAAACTAGCTCCACAGATTTATTGAAAGAGAGATTGGAGCAGGTCTGTGATAAACCCGATGGAATAGATATTTTGTTAACAGAAACCAATTTCCAACACAGCGGCTCTTGGTCTGCTGACGATGTTAGAGACAAAGGTTCAGAAGCCAAATCGAATGATCCTCAGACCGGGACAACCCTATATTGGCAAGCATTATTTCCCTCGGGAGAATATGAAACTGACGGAGTATTAGGGGTTGCGGTCAATCCTTCCACAGTTGCTATTTTTGGTGATTCTGTCGATGAAGCAGAAGGTCCATTCTTCAGTCGCCCTTCTTCTGAAGAGATAGAAAATTGTGTTTTAGTACATGAATTTGGACATCTTTTAGGATTGGTGAATTTAGTTTATCAATCTCCAGTTGATCATGAAGACCCTGACCACCCTGGACATTCTAACAATGAAGAATCAGTCATGTATTGGGCCGTAGAATCGAGTGAAATATCGAACATCATTTCCGGACAATTGCCGGATGAGTTTGATCAAGATGATTTGGATGATTTAGCCGGTTTGAAGGCCGGAACGATAGAAATTGAAAAGCAGCTATGGCTACCCTAAATAGTCGAACTTTTTTGAGAAACAAGTTTTGTTCCTTCTCTCCAAGCATCAAAAATTGAAAAGAACCATAATGCAAACCACAGAACTACAGTAAGTGCTAATGGGATTTGCAATAATGTCCAATCTGTTGCCTTTCGATGTTTATTGTTGAAGTGCTGTCCGAGAAACAAAAATGGAATTAGCGCTAATATTGCAGCAATAATTGGTCTTAATGCCCCCCAAAAGCCTACTCCAAGAGTAATTTCCTTCCATATTTGCTTGATGACAGAAAAAAATCCCGGCTTAGATTTGGTTGGTAGATTGGACGAAACAAACTGAGAATCTACCGTTGACATTTAACCGCCCGATTACTCGCCTGAGGTTTCAGTTTGTCAAGATAACCCCGTTTTGCATACATGAATATCAATAACTTGTTCACTCAGCATTTTTTCATGAGAAGAATTCTTGTCACGGGATTTGAAGTCTTTTCTCAACACAAAACAAATATTTCGCAAGACATAATTTCTACATTAGATGAAAAAATTATAGTTGATGATCCCTGGTATAAATCTAGAGCCTACAAACTCGATGGTGTTGAAATCGAATTGGAAAGAAAAATTCTAACCGTTGACAGTTTTGGCTCCCGGAATATTTCTGAGAGGCTTGGTCAAGGTGAGTCGTGGGATGCAATTATTCATATGGGCCTGTGTGATTCTTGTTTGATTCCAAGGATAGAATTGCTTGCAAGCAATATTCTAGACATGAAAATCCCGGATAATTTAGGTAGACTTGAAAAAAATACTAAAATTGGAGAAAGTAATCTTAAGACGAAAATGAATCACGAAATTATTTTTTCAAAAATATTAAGTCAAGAATTTGAACTATCGTTTGATGCAGGAAATTACATTTGCAATGAAACATATTTTCACACATTAAAAGCAATCGCAAACAGAAAATCCGATAATGAAATTCCATGTATCTTCCTACATTTGCCCAATTATGACAAAATTACAATTGAGAATTGTAAAAATCTACTTTCGGAAGTAATTGGTAGAATGATATTCAAGCCTGTGATATCTGTTGCTGCAGGAGTAATTGTACATGATTCAAAAATGCTAGTTGCCAGAAGAAATGACAAACAACATTCGGGCTACTGGGAATTCCCTGGTGGTAAGTTAAACCTTAGGGAAAACGCTTCCGAAGCCATAGTAAGGGAGCTTTATGAAGAATTTGGTTGGAACATAAATAGTGTTGAGCATCTAGGTAATTGGTTTCATTCTAGGACTGATTATGATATAGAATTAATCGTACAGAAGTGTAACTTTCAGGGCGAATTACCTAATTTTAACGATAAAAAAAATTGGACGTCCCATGACCAAATTAAATGGATTAGTGATCATGCAGGTGTTAGTCCATATGTTGGTTGTGATGAGGAAGTTGCTAATGCCGTGTCTGGGTTGATTTAAATCCAGATACTTGACTCACCAGATTCACTCATTGACCTTTCATCATTTATTGAACGGGGAATACTATCTCGGCCACTATGCCAGGTTGCTGCTTCAATCCAGTCTTCCAAGTTATCACCTTTTAGTGTAATTTTTATCGAACCTCCAAGAGGAAACTCTCCTGGTAAATTGAAGGAAATCTTTCCTGAAAGTGCGGCCTGTCTTGAGATATGGAAATGAGATTCATCAGATTTTAGGTTTTGACTCATTGAATCCAATGCGGTATCGAGAATTCTTTGTTTGTGTAATTGTTCTAAAAAGGTAGCCATAGATAAATTCGATGAATTAATAATTTGTTCTTTAGCAGCACCTAGGCTAGGAATAGTTAAACTCTCATCAATACTGAAATTAGGAAAAAGATTAGTAATACATTTGTAAACCCTTTCTGGTAAATCTGCGCCAGATAATTTTGTCTCAAGACTGACTAGAATACCTTCATCGATGCCGTTCAACTTCAATATCGGCCCAGTCATGTTTCGGCGTAGTAATATCTATTCTTCAATCTGTCTTTTTGCATCCATTTTATGCGAAGTATAAAGTCCAATACTCAGTTCTTAAGGTATGGTAGGGAGTAAAGGACCGATTTTGGCTGCTGTAATCCCAACTTTAAACGAAGAAGAATATATTGGAGAATGTCTGAATTCTTTGATTAGCCAATCTCTAGATTCAACAAAGTATATGATTATGGTTCTAGATGGTGGCTCATCTGATAATACAACTAGGATTGTTAATGAATCGATAGATAGATCAAAAGAAATTGGCGGCCCTAAAATTGTCATTCTAGATAATCCCGGAAGACATGTCGCCGAAGCAAGAAATATTGCCCTAGATAGCTTGCCAACAAGCGTCACACTGATGGTTGAATTAATTGGTCATTGCACAGTTCCTGAAAATCACTTAGAAAAAAGACTTGAGGTTTGGAACAATTTGGTAAATGAATCTGATAAGAATATTGCTGCACTTGGTGTAAAAGTTTTGCCAAGTACGGGTCAAAAAAACGTGGTAGAAACATGGATTGAATCGGCTTTATCTTCTAAGCTTGGAAGTGGTTCAGGACAATTTGATAACTTTTCAGGAATTTCTAAAACCAAAGTACCAGCATTTTGTATGCACTCTCGAAAAGCAGTGGAATCTGTTGATGGCTGGGATACTGATTTCATTACCAGTCAAGATAGTGATCTGTCAATGCGGCTAATCAAAGAGGGTTATGAGCTGTATCGAACAGATGCTACGTTCGTCAATATGGTTAAGAGATCTAATTTTACTAGTTGGCTGAAGATGGGTTATCGTTATGGATTTTGGAGAACAAAAACCAACCAAAAACACAAGATGAGAATTAGTAAAAGAGAATTCCTGCCATGGTTTGGATTTTTGATTACAGTTGGTCTGATAATTTCAGGCTTCCAATTTTGGTTTGTCCCCTTGTCCATGTATAGTTTGGTTTTGTTGGTCGAAGCAATTAATTTTTCATTGAAGTGGAGAAATATTTCAATAATATTTGGACTTCCATTGTGCTTAATTTCTTTACATATTACGTTCTCATTAGGTTTACTGATGGGTTATTTTAGAAAGGGAAAAGCATCAAATGACAGGTGAAAAATACAAACATCGGGAGGTAACTTACTTGAGTGATGTCTTTCAGTGGAGGTTTGAATAAGATGGCAAGTAATTCCCTCAGTTCTCGAAGTGTTGCTTTACTGCCTGTTCTAATCATGATTTTTATTCATGTTTTTGTAACCCCGCTGAGAGAGATATTCAGCATTGAACCTCTATTTCTTGTTCCTTGGTACGGATTTGGGATTTTAATTGGAATTATAATTTATCGAAAAACCTTCGTCGTTAAAGACTATGAATACAGACGCTCGAATGTAATGAAGAAAATGAAGAAAGTTTACGAGGCTGAGGAATCGGGTGTTTGGCAGACTAATGCAGCGATAGAATCGGATTTTTCCGAAATCGGTAAAGTAAAATTACAACAAAAAATTGGAGATATAAACACGGAATCTCCAGAGATGGAAATTAGTAATGATCAAAAAGTTGAAGTTCAATTTTTGAATGAAGCGAGTCATATTGTTGAGGCTACTCGAAGAGTAACCGGCGAATCCAATTTTGAAGAAACTGAGATTAACTCGACCATTGGTTCCACAAGAAAATCAAGTCCGATGGACAGATTACTTGATGGTGTTGCAAGTTTATTTGGTCGAAAAGATTCTAGAACGATTCGTGAAGAGAATCGAATTAATGCTCTAAAGGCTGCTTCAAAAGCAGCACCAGTCTATATCTCAAGACCTAACACTCCTCTACAGACTACTAGAAGGGATGTTGATTCGACACTCAAGGCCACCTCCATGACCGACCAAGGAGAACAGGAAGATTTCTTGATTTCAAATGCCAATGAATCCCAGTCAGATTATGTTGAACCACAGGCTGCAATAAAATACCCTCAAAATCAAGAAGTTTATTCATGGGATACTGAAATGCAAACAACCAACGCACAAAGTATTGAGTCAATGGCAATGATTCCAGGCCAAGAAACTTCAACATTACCTAATAGTTCTGCAAAAGTTCAGAAAACTTGTCAATCTTGTGGTTATGTTATTCTAGAGGATGAACGTTTCTGCCAGAACTGTGGAATGGAAATTCAGCATTAACTAATTGATTCAATCCGTGATATTCAAAGGTCATTAGGTGCCCCGTCGTTTTGCTCGGTGAGTATCATGACGGATAAGCGAGACTACTACGAAGTGTTAGGAGTCTCTAAAGATGCAACTGAAAAAGATCTGAAAAATGCTTTCAGGAGCTTGGCCAGAAAGTACCACCCAGATAGAAGTACTGAAGAAGATGCTGAAAATAAATTCAAAGAAATCCAAGAAGCATATGCTGTACTTTCCGATAGTGAAAAGCGCCAAATGTATGATAGATTTGGACACGATGGTCCTTCAGGATCTCCATTTGGAGGCTTTGGAGGTGGCGGATTTAACATAAACCTTGAAGATATTTTGGGAGGAGACTTTTTTTCCAACTTCTTTGGTGGGGGAGCAAGGCGTCAGTCACGGAAACGTGGTAATGATATTCTTATCCGGCACACAATAAACCTTGAATCCATTCTCAATGGATCTTCTGAAGAACTTGAAATCGAGTTGCCAGTTAGTTGTTCTGACTGTAGTGGTACCGGTGGTGAAAATGGTGAGACTCAAACATGTAGTGAATGCGGTGGCCAAGGACGAATCAGAGCAAGGCAACAAATTGGCCCATTTGTTCAAGATGTAGTTCGTGATTGTTCTACTTGTAATGGAAGCGGTAGAATAATCAAGTCGGAATGTAAATCTTGTAAGGGTTCTGGTAGAGTACAAGAAGAAACGAAATTGAGGTTTAATATACCCATTGGGGCTGAAGATGGAACTAGACTAAGAATGCGAGGAAAAGGCGAACCATCGACCCAAAGCAATGGGCAGACTGGTGATTTATTCATTGAGTTGGAAATTGAACAGCATCCTTGGTTTGAACGTTCAAATGCCGATTTAATTATGTCATTACCTGTTGGTTATTCGGATTTGATACTTGGTACGCAAGTAACTTTGCCACACATTGACGGTGAACCATTGGTCATAAAAATTCCAGCAATGACCAACTCGGGTGAAACTATTGAAATTAGAAAGCGAGGATTACCAAGAGTTCGAGGTTCCGGACGAGGTGACGTTGTTGTTTTAGTAAAGTTATTTATGCCAAGAAAAGTTAGTAAAGATGTGAAAAAGAAACTTGATGAAATTCAAGATAGACTTTCACCAGAGGACGTTATCTCTTCAGTTAAAGAGGATGCAGAAGAGAGGAGAAATTGATCACTCCTCAGAATCTAATTCCTGCCTCCAAAGTGTAGAAGGTATTCTTGCAGCATATGGCTCACCATCCACTCTTCCATTGATTTCAATATCGACTGATTTTGAACTACCTTCTAATTCAACAGTGATGAATGTCATATTTCCTTCTACCATTGAATCCAAGAATACCTCTTCGCCGCTGGCTAGGAATTTTGGATGTACACTAGCCACTTTCCATGCTTCCCCTTGTGGTGCGTCAAGTCTTAATGCAGCCAACTCCCAGTTTCCCTGAAGAATATTTATGCCTACTATTATTGGCCACGAACCTTTGTTTTCACTGATTCTTTCATCAAGTTTCCATGCGACTAATGCAACTCCGCTAGTCCGATATTCGAGATCATAATCACCCCAAATTTGACATGCCTCTTCCCAATCTAGAGTCGAAATCGAATCTAATGCCCTTCGCAGGAATTTACGTCCCTCCTTAGGAGTAGTTGTTCCCGAATCAAGCTTAGATTTGAGCCAAATTAAACGTCTTTTTTTCTCTAATAGTGAAATTGCAAATTGATTCTTTTTCCTGTACATAAGAAATACAATCACAGCCGGAACCAAGAATAGTAGACCCATAAACCACCGCGCAATTTCCCCCCATTTTTTGGCATTATCATCTGGTGGAAACCACGGTTCCTCACCTTCATCTACCAATTCATAGTACGTTGAAATTGTATAGTTTTTTGAAATTACGTCATCTCCCCAAGAATGGTTATAGATGGATGGGTCAATTACACTAACTCTGAAGAAATGAGTGCCTCTCTCTACTTCTAAAGCAACTTCAATTTTTCCAGAGGATAAAGTCCTAACCTTAGTTTCTCTATTCTCCCATGTTTTCTGATTCTTTTCAATTAGTTCAATTTCACAATCGGATACATCACCCTCTACTGTGAATTTAACAAAATGAATTGAGTCTTCCCAACCTGTAATCTCAAACTTATAAACATCAGAATAATCAAAAATCGGTAGAGTAAACTGTCCATTTACAGCGCTTCCTTCTAAGCCAATAGTAGGCCAACTTGAGTTATCGGTTTCCTTGAAAATCGGACTTAACGAAGGAGCTTCGAAACCTTGTGATATGTCTGAAAAATCTTCGGCTGAAATTCGAACATAGAACGAACTTCCGGTAATTTCAAGTTTTACAACCTCAACATCAGGGTATGGATAGACACTTGATTTTATATCGCTTAATAAATTTAAATTTTCTGAAACAACCCAATTTCCATCTAGTAATTGATAACAATTGATTGTTAAGTTTTCTAGTGGTGTTATTAGGTTAATCCTTTCTGATTGCTTGGTTTCAACTAGTATGGTTTTTTGGTTGTGGCCATAAACTTCTTCGGTAATTAAATTAGAGAAACTGATTATATCTTGAGATTTGAAAACTGTGCTTTGTAAAGACCATACAGTGTTAACAGATGATGAATGAACTTTCACAATCGCCCTTCCATTATCATCGAAATGCCACAACATTGGTTGTAACTGCTCGTTAGCAATCATTTTACCGTTTATACTTAAACTTCCATTCATTAATAATTCAGAGGACGTATTTTGGAAAAAGACTTCTACTGTTATATCTGAAGTAGAATGAAATAAAGAGAGTTCTAATGTATCTCCATCAAAAACTTCGATAGCAAAAAATTCGCTTTGTCCAGTATCGATAACTCCACTAATAAATGCGGGGCTAGTCAATTCACCATTTGGAATTGAATTCAAGTTACCCCTTGAATAGTTTTGGCAATAGTCTGATTCAGTACAAATTTTGCTTTCGATATAGTCAGTCTGCTGGCTTGGCGAAGGGCGTAACGAGTCAAATGATTCTGTCACGTTATGGACTATAGATAAACCAATTAATTCATTTAATGTTGATTCAATTGATAATTCAACGATTCCATCTTCTTCAGCCATTCCAGTTAAGTCATTACTGGAGGTTTCAATAATCGTACCATCTATTGAAATTGTACCTGTACATGACTCACATTCCATGATTACACTGTACCATTCATTCTCTTTGATTGGCCAAGAATCAGAATATGTTTGATCGCTTTCGATATTTATGCCAACAAGGCGTCCGTCAGTAAAAATAGTATCAAAGCCTTCGTCGGCGCTACTTTGAGGTATTAATGAAGTAAGGACAGAGGCAATCATTAGAACTGAGAAAAGTTGTAATTTTTTACTCATCAAGGTCTCCTCCGGCACACCCAGAGGTAAGTAATGTTTGAAGTTAGGCCTTGTATTCTTCAAACCCTTCAATAATATGATTCTTTAGGATTAATCATGGCGCAGGAGTTAGGTCGCGTTGTTTTCTCTCGAGACCGTTATGCGCGTTCATGGAGTTTAGGGGACCGCAAAGATCCAGTTTGCAGGACTCCGATATTAATGCAGTTGAGTGGAGATCCAGAGTTGGAAACATTCCTTTCACCTTTTAGTTCAGTTACTGACATGAATATTCCATCCACACTGACCATCAGTTCTAAGGCACCCTTATCGCCGCCGGATTTCTCTGGGAATTCACCAAATTTTGAATCATTTATTGGACATGTTTTACCACCTTCACTGGAGGAAGCTAACGCAGGTGAACCCGCAGGGTCTGGTCAATTGCTACCGGTTTCATGGCAACGCTTATCACATGACAAGAGCCTATTAGACTCAAATTTGAATCCGTCAATTATTGTTCTTGTTGATTCTGTTCAACTAGCATCTCAAGCAGGTAAACTGGTTAAAGCAATCCACGTTCTAAAAAACAAGTTCCCTGGCTCGTTATTATGGACGCCTGGAATAGGCGGACCTGATAATGCAGCGGTTTTGAATTGGTTTGGCGTTGATATTTTTGACTTATCACGATCAAGAATGTGCAATTCAGCCGGTGTTATTTTATCTGAAAATGGTCCTAGAATGCCGGTTGAATCAATGGGTGAAACCGCAAGTATTGAGGTACAAATACAGCATTGGAAACAATCAATTGCATCTATAAAATCAAATTTAAAAAATGGTACATTACGTTCTTTGGTCGATAAGCAGTCGCTAAATAGTCCAAATTTAGTTGAACACCTTAGAGTGCATGACAAAATATGTTCTCAGCAAGAAGGTTTGTTATCCAGCCATGTGGATAGCGAGAAAATTCTAGATTGCAGTAGCCCAAATACTCTAAATGATCCAGTTGTGAATGAGTGGTGTGATTTTATTTCGAATCAATATACTGCTCCTGAGGGCTTGGATAATGTCTTAATTCTTCTTCCGTGTTCAGCCCGTAAACCGTACAGGTTGTCGAAATCACATGGCAGATTTATCAGAGCAATCAATTCCAACTCTTGTCATGAAGTTATGGTCACATCTCCTTTGGGCCTAGTACCTCGAGATTTAGAAGAAATTTGGCCAGCCTCGCATTATGATATTCCAGTTACTGGCGACTGGACAAATGATGAACTAATTAGAACCCAAACGATGCTTGATTCACTGCTCTCAAGGCATAACTATAATGTAGTAATTAATCATTCTAGCATGAAACTAGATGCCGGAAATGTCGAATTAATAGAAACCAGAACTGGTTTATCCGCAGGCAGTAGTGATGCACTTGAAAATTTATCAAAAACGGTCAAAGAAGCTATTCAACGTTTCAAAGTACCAAATAGGAAAAATAATCATTCTCTAATGGATACCTTTTCTAGTATATCTAGAAAGCAATTAAAAAATGATAAATGGCTAGACGGGGTTTCAATTAGGGGCAAACCACCTTTCTGGAGGCTGGAAAAAGATAATCTCCAAATTGCTATTTGGTCAATTGATAGAAGAGGATTTTCATTTTCCAAATCTGCGATTGAAATCCTCCACCAAAATAGCGCATTATCACGAGTTTTCATAAAGTCTGGACCCAAATTAAAGGGAGATATTTTCTTTTCCAACATTGAAGCATTTGATTCTGATATAAAGGCAGGAAATGATATTTTAGTTTATCAAGATGATTTGCCTGTAGGACTGGCTAGAGCTGTGGCACCGGCGTGGGAATGGCCAATTACAGGTGGTAGATTAGCGAAGACTCATCAAAGGTTGTAGAAATTTTCACTACATTACTGCACCAAGTCATGCGGAGTGGTTAAGAAGGGGGGACAAGTCGCCGTCTTGCGTTGAGTGGTTAATATGGCTCGTATGTATAAATCTAGAAGAGGAAAAAGTGGCTCATCTAGGCCATTTGTATCAAAGGCTCCAGAGTGGTCAAATACCGACGTAAAAGAGGTCACTTCTCTAATAGTTGAATTAGGAAAGTCTGGCCACTCTACATCCGAAATCGGAATCATTCTTAGAGATCAACACTCAGTACCTAATGCTAGATTAGTTGTTGGAAAAAGAATCGGTGCAGTTCTGGCGGAAAATGACATCGGCGGAACATATCCTGAAGATTTGATGAATCTGATGAGACAAGCAGTTGGAATCATTAATCACCTAGGCAACGGAAATCACAAAGATCTTCACAATAAGCGTTCTTTAGAGATTACTGAATCAAAGATTCGACGCTTGTCCAACTATTACAAATCAGAGGGTAAATTACCTGCTGATTGGCGATATAAGCGTGATGAATTGCGCTTGATGGTCGAGTGATATTTCTCCAATATTGGGAGAGATTGAAAAATAAGTCACAACTGGTCTAATTGAAGCCAATGAATGATTTACTTGCAACGGCACCTTTTGAAGATGTAAGAGAATATCTTCAGCAGATACATCAAAAGATTTCATCTGCAAGTATGGTTTATCTAATAGCTCCTTCAGATCTCGAAGGTGTTTTGGCACTTTCTAATCTGGAAGCATCGTGTGTTGATTCAGGGATTAGGTACAGCAGGCGCTTGACCAAATCAAAGCAACATATACCGCATGGTGAGAAGGATGAGTATGAAATAAAGAATGATGGTCTTACAATACTCATTGAACCATTTGAAGAGACCTGGAATTTTTCAGAGATCAAAAATGATGATTTCATAAGGATAGTCCCTCTTTCAGTGAGTATCAGACTTGGGAATAGCAAGAGTAAACGGACTGGTGCGCTTGATGTTGTTTCACAATGTTCCGCTATTGCTGCAATGATTTCTCCCAATGGTTCTAGGGTTAGAAGACTGAGACCTTTTGCAGTTGGTGGACAGTGGTTGAGAGATTCTTTGGATAATACATTTGACCCTATTCATTCCTCAATTAGAGATGTCCTTCGAGATGAAGGAAGTGTTAGTGTAGTATGTTTACCCGAAGTTAGTGTTACATCGGATGGAATGATTCCTAACCTTTCGAAAACTATGCTTAGAAGATTAAAGAAGCGTTGGGATACAATGGATTATGAATCAAGAACCCAAGCTATCGGAGAATTGATTTTGCCAACTCTGGTTGATAATTCCATTTCCACTCCTCGATTAGAAGAGCTATTTTGGCATAGATTAGTGGTTGGTGGTCAAGAAATGGATATTTATAGTCAAATAAATGAGGCTAAGAATCAATGGCCAATCGATGAAAATCAAACTAAATCGCACTCGAGTATAGTTCTCAAAAGTTTAATTTCCAAAGGAACTTTGGTAGATTAGTATACGATGCTTTCAAACCTAATCGCTTTCTCGGCTTGTCATGGCAATCGAGAGACTACTGACTGGAAGTATACGTGACCAAGTTCAAGAATTAATGTCTACTGAAGATTTAGTTATTGATGCATTTAGAGATTTAGTGAAAGATGAATTGAAAAATCATATACGTTCTAAGGTTGACCAAGACCCTGAATTAAAAAAAGAAATAAAGGAAGCAGTGGCTTATTATTTCCATACTAAGGCTAGAACCATATATGCTGAATTGAAGGCGACAAGAGCCGCAACAAGGCTAGGTTTGAGACTGCTTCCTGATGACTTACAAGGCGAGGTTGGCGAAGCGATAGTTTCTTTGTTCGAAAAAGAACTTGGCGCACTACTCGAGAAAGCACTTTGATTGGCTTAACTCAATGGGTTAACTTTTCACACTTTTTGTAAAAATATAGTAGTTTATGTTATGAGGAATGAGTGACCCGTTGAGTATATGGTGAGCGATAGTAGGTCTCGAACACTGATTCTTTCAGTATTGTTCATTTCATCTATTTTCGCTTTTTCATCTGCCCTGGATAGTGTTGAAGCAGAGCCTGTGCAAGTTTGCTGTGACAATGCATCAGTTGTCGATTTATTCCTGTTAGAAAGTTCAAGTGGTGATTTGTCACCATTTTCACAGAAGTTGGGCAGTGAATCTTCATCTGCGATAATTGTCAACTCTATTACCTCACAGGAAGAAATTGGATCATGGAACATGGGCCAAGTTTGGCCAGGCCAAGTTCCTGAATCAACATGGTCATTCAGCATTTACTACAAGGTTAGCGACGCCGGTGGCGCCCAAGTTAATGCTACTGCAACAATTAATATCGGATCTTTGTCATTCGAAGCATCAACAGATGTAGGTTCGTCCGTACTGCCCCAAGGCGAAGGAGAATTGACATTTGATATCCCTGTCGAATCAACATCGCTATCTGCATCAAGCGATGTCGAATTAGTTTTATCTGCTAGAACTATAGTTTTCAGTGTTCCAGAAAGCGGGGCTAAACTGGAATTCTTTTGGGGTTCAGAAGAGCACGATTCTAAAGTTACAGCAGAAATTCCTCTGGCAGATTTAATAATTGAAGATCCAATCGTCGAGGGTTCTGATATCTACATTCCAGTAAAAATCGATTCACCGTTTGGTCTTGACGCTTTGGCATATTCTGATTCAATCGAACTACGTGTTAACAATATAGTTGTTCAAGGTAATCCTGTTGAAACTAAAAGCGGTGATTCAATAATTGTAACTTGGACTTGGCAAGGTGCATCGGGAGGAATCGAGAACATCCAGATTTCAGTCAGCCTGTCAATGCAACCATCAGGTCCGACGCTTTTTGGACAAACCAGTTTCGAAATAGAGACATTTGACAGTGGTGGAGGAACTGGAACTTTCTATCCTCAAGACGAGCCCTTACGCACCAGTGGTGTAGGAAGCCCACTTTCCATTGAACAAATTGTAGAGTTGTCTGACTCAAAAGGTAAATTGAAAATTTCTCGAACCACAACAATGGAAATAGATGGAGAAATGGCGTTTTGGATGAGGTGGGGTATGGACCATATTGGTGATACAACCTTGCCTACTTCTTCTGTATTGTATGGATGGAATCCTGGTTCAGTTAGTGATGAAGAACGAGTTAGTAGAACTATTGAGTCAGTAGAAATCGAGCAATTTCAACGCGAAATGGTTAAGAGATTTAGGACTTACATGACCGACATTAATGGCATGCAAATTGATAGTGGTGAGTTACTAGGTGAGCAAGGTGACTTTGATACAATTTCAGTTTCAGTTGATTTGATGGGAGAAAGTAAGGTAGTTAATCATCCACTGAAACTTGTGTTCTCGACTTTACAGACAGTAGACGCCGATGAAAGATTTTACTTGATGCGAACATTTACTTCAACCCAATCTGCTCCACTATGGCAAGAATACTCTCTTTTGATTGAAGCATCATCTACAGGCTTAACATCATTTGCTGATGCAGAATTGCTCGAATCAGACGATTTATCATTTAGACATTCAAGAATGCCTTGGGGTGAGAAAATTACAGTTGAAGGAGAAGAAATTGGTCTTTCTGAAGATTTCACCATAAGTATACAGCCCACTAAAAATATTCTATATGCTCCGATTTCTCTTATAGCCTTAGCAGGTGCAATTCTCTCTGTAGGTTTCTTCATGTCTCTAGGTTTGACAAGAAGTAAACATAGGAGATTCTTGATGTTTGAATTAATTCTTGTTCCTCTAGTTATAGCGATATACTTCTTTTCCTATCCTCCAATATTTGTTGGAGCGTCTTCTGGGATTGTCGCAATTATTTGGTTTATAACGTCTATTGCTAGTCCGCGAAAGTTCGCCGATATACAAAACAAGGCTTCTGTTGAGGAAACTACTAGACCTACGATCAGCTGTCCTGCTTGTGATACAGTCAATATTGTTACAAGTGATGAGAGGCCACTAAGGATTACTTGTACTGGATGTGGCAGAACAATAAAAATCGTTGGGTAATCAAAGTTTCAGTGATTTCAGTGATTTTACTATTGCTTTAGATTCTTTGTAATCACTAGGCGAGAAGTAACCAGAAAATTCACCATTTTCATCAACACTAACCACAGCTTGGGGACTTCTTTTCTTAATCGATTTAAGAACATCTTTTAGATTATCTGAATTTTTCACTTCCATAAAGTCCATCTCCATTAATTCTCCACACTTTACTGAATTAGTATCCATATCTCGATCTATGGCTTGAAGAAATTGTTTGTACCCCATCACACCTTTTACTCTAGAATCATCATCTAGAACAATAAGAACGCCTCCAGGGACTGAAAGCAGTCTTTTTGCACCTTCTTTTAGAGTATCGTCAACCCCAACGGTAATGTGCTCATCGTTCAAATTGAGTTCAGAGATGGTCTTAGTTTGCTGTGTCATAACTGGCGCTGTACTAACTCGGATTTGATAGTTACTCTATTCATGAGTAAATAAAATCGTGGATTTATCAATCATAATTCCATAACCAATCCTTTCGAGTTGTAAAGTAGTTCCGATATCATAGTTGTTTTTTTCAAGAACACCGTGTATTCTTGTTAACTTTCCATCATCGGGGAAAATTAGGCATGCTTCGATTTTTGAATCCTCTGAAACCCAGTGAACAATTGGTCTTTTATCACTGCGCTCGGTTGAAACATGATTGGCCTTAATCCCATCAAAATCAAAATCTGCAAATCCTTTAAGGCGAATTTTTGCATCACCAAAATCTGAACTTTCAATGTAGATTTTTGAATTAGAAACATCAATTTCCCTGTCACCCATTGATTCTACATTTGGATGAACTGGCACAGAAATCGATTTTGGATAATCACCTTCTAACTGAATTTCTTTAGGATTTCTAACAAAAGAGATTCTAGGTGCAAAATCATCAATTTTCTTAGTATTATGGGAATAAAGTGTTGCTAGAGGGACCGAAATATCTTTCTGAGTTATTCCTAACTCAATCCAAAAATTCCTAAGAGCATCAGCAGTAATTCCTCTTTTCTTTAATGCAGATATGGTTGGAAGTCGAGGGTCATCCCACCCTTCAAATTTTCCAGCCTCGATATCTTTACGCATTTGCGAGGTAGAAAAGCCACCCCATTCGTGAACCTTGACCCGTCCCCAATACATAGTTTCAGGATATTTCCATCCGAAATGTTGGTACAGTAGTGTTTGCTTTCTGGTAGAATCCATCAAATCCTTACCTCTAATGATATGTGTCACACCTTGCAGATGGTCTTCGACTGCGCTTTGGAAATCTAGTAGCGGCCAAACTCTGTATTTTGAGCCAATTTCTTTTCTTGGGTGTGGGTTTTTTTCGGTGTCTTGGATCCTAAGAGCAGGCCAATCCCTTAAAGCAGGATTTTTTAGTTCCATTCCTGTCTTAACACGAACCACAGCATCTCCTGCTTTGTACGTTCCATCAAGCATCTTCTCCCACATTTGCAGATTCAAATTTTTATCTTGCCCTCTACATCTACAATTAATTTTGCCTATCCTAAACTGACGAAATTCATCAGCGCTACAATTGCAAACGTATCCAAAATCTTGTTCAAGCATCTGTCTAGCATAACTGTAATACTGGTCAATCCTGTCACTAGCGATAATAATCCGGTGAGGTTTGAATCCCAGTAGCCACTCTGCCTCATTCGGAATTTCTTCATACGCTGAAAGGAGTGGAGGTTTGATTGATGTATCTGTATCATCAAAGCGTAGAATCAATTCACCATCGAATTCTTTCGCATAAGTGCCGTTAATTACAATACCTCTTGCATGTCCAAATGATAATGGTCCATTCGGATTTGGTGCAAATCTCAAAACAACCTTTCCTTTCTTTGCATTTTTTAGTTCAGGAAGTCCTACTCTACGTTCTTTCTTTTCTCGTTTTTCTAGTAAATGCGGCGCTTCTTCTTCAAGTATGGTAATTAGACGTTCAATACCCTCAGATTGGGCCATAGTATTGGCGTCGCCAACAGCCTTGGAAATAAGAGGACTAATCAACTTACCATGGGGGCGTAAATCAGTGTTCATCCCCATAATTCTGCCAATAACAGAACCGGGATTTGCCTTACCTTCATACTCGATTGCATTTTGAATCGCAGTATGTCTTATCAGGTCAAGCGTCTCATCATCTGGAGTCCATGACATGGGGTTCAAGCAACCCTAATATCAATACTTCATCAAATGCTTGGAGAAAAAAAGAATTTTAGAACAAAGTTGATTGGTTTTTAGGAGGTTTGTTCCTCTTTGGTAATTCTCTAGAGTGAATTTTTTTCCATTCTCTTTCAACAGTTGCCCAACTCCATCTTAACTGTGGATGGGGGTTGTCGACTAGTAGTTGGGGTAAAATCTTGATAGTGTTAGGGTCACTAGGATAGCCTGAACCAATTGAGAAGCCCAAATTTTGAGAAAGTTCTTCAATTATATCATCTCTTTTTTCCTTTGCCAAAACACTTGCGATTCCAACGAATAGGTCATTTTCATCTGCCTTGTGTTCACTAGTCATGGTTGAATTTTCCCACGGCCAAGATTTAATTTGGTTTGCGATTCTATCAGAAAAACGTTGTGTGTTTACGTCGCAAGCATCGTTAAGAATATTTACAGAGTGCTTAACCTCATTAGGCAAACCGTTTATAGCTTCAGCAAATAATTCTGTTTCAAGTACGTTTAGTCCCTGATTATTCGATGAAGCATCAATTCTTTCAGGTTGACAGATAATAAAACTGCTGTGCCATGAGTTAGTCTCGGATTTTTGGTTGAACCATTCTACCAATTCTTTCCTCTTTTTCTTCGACAGGAATTTGGAATCTTTTACACCTTCTGCTTTCAGAACCACATGCTGTTCTTCGGGTATCGCTACAGCGCAGACTACTAACGGCCCTATTACAGGACCTCTTCCCGCTTCATCAACACCAATTTTCCACATATTTATCAAAAATCTAAATCATCTTCGGTTTCGGTATTGGGTAGTGGTACCGATTTGCTGCTTGGTAAAGCGGCGTTGTTATTTTTCCCCATAATATTCGTTGGATCTTTACGAGAGGTCATACTAGTTTCTATTGGTTTCATTTCCAAAGATTGATTGTTAATGTTTGGTTTATTAATTCCCTTAGTATTAATTTCATTTAGCAAGTCATCAGCAGTACCTATAACCGCTGATTTATCATGGACATCCAATACCATGGATGCAGCATTTCTCAGAGGTTCTTCAACAGGTTTAGATGCTTGCTGAGGTAGTCCTGCCTTCGCTCTAAACACATTTTGGAAAGTATCTGATGGTATTTGCTTTGACTGTATAATCTCCTTGTCACTTTTCTCATCTTGATTGAATTTACTCATCCAGTCTTCTACTTGTTCAGGAGCTGCTTTTTGATACATCGATTGCCTCAATGCTTCATCTTCTTTTCTTATTTTTCTGTCGCTTAGTGATTTATTCAGTATGAGACCCGAAATAATAATTGAAATGATAATTAGTGACCACGATTTGGCAACCTGAAGAATATTTGATGCGAATTCAGATAAGTCAAAACTAGAATCATCATCTTGTTTATCAATCCAGGTTTCCCCAAGATAATTTGCTGATGATGTGAATATGAATGGCATATCGGGAGCAAACCGTGACCTAATCGAGGTATTGAGATACAAGGTGCCGTTACTGGACAGATCATTTGGTAAATCTGCCCATGCTCTAATGGTAAAATTAGAACCGAGTGGTAGATCGTTGATTTCAAATGAGCGTGGAAATTCAATTCCCTCTTCAACAATTGCATTATTCGGTGGAATGAAAGACATTTGAGTAGAATGAGAACACTCTAATTGTACAATTAGCCCATCAATTGCATTTCCGTCGTTACGTAGTGTCATTGCAATTGAAAGCCTACCTTTTGCATCAACCTCGTCAACTAAACTTTCCAAACTCCAATTAATTTCTGGAGCAATCACGACTGGAACATAAATTTGCTTTATGATTTCTTTAGTGTCTGCAAAAATCAAATCATAGGTCACATTTCCACTTTCAAACGCTAAAACATTTTCAAACGAACTGATAGTGAATGGCTCGGTAGATTTAGATTCTCCTCTCTCTAATTGTATAATTTTTGATTCACCATTGGTAAATAGAAAATTAGGATTAAAGCTCGGTTTGATTTCGAATATGTCTCTGGAATTTCCTAAATTTTCTATAGCAAAATATGATTCACAATTTTCACCGGGCATTAATGCTAAACATCCTTCATTAACTAATTCAATGTCAGCAGAACGTGACCACAATATTTCAGCACTAACGTCAACTGTGTATGTCTTAGAAACTGCTCCAATTGGATAGGCTTTAACCCGAACGTCAAAAGAGCCGTAGTATTCATCAGGTGCTTGAAAGCCAACCTCTAAGGTTCGTGCTTCGTTTGGCTGTAGAGCAACATTTTCTTTAGCCCCAAATAGTGCTACAACCCAGCCATTGTATTCAATTCTGTCAGATAACGGAATCTCCATAATCGGTTGACCAAGTTCGTCAATCGCCTCGAGTATGATATCAATTTTATTTTCTACATTCCCAACATTTCTTATTGTAACTCCAAGTCTATCATTTTCAGCAGGGTCTAGAGTCAGGTTTTCAGTTGTTGAATCTATTGAAATATTTCTAAATTCACTCATCAACAAATCAAATGACCATTCTGATTGAACATAGTCTAGACCCGAAGTGGCAGTTAAGGTAAATCTTGGACCAGTGTTCAAAAGAGGTGAACCATCAATGACAGGTGGAACTTTAACCCACAAATAAACGTAGGATAATTGCCCCGGAGCCAAGGTTTCGGAAGCAACATTTCCATTTGTTTGATTCATACTCCATCCCCACTGCCAAGTTGACTGAGTTGAGATACTGTAGGTTACATCATCTGAATAAATCGCGTTATTGGTAATATTAACTGCAAGATTTGTCTGGACGTTTGCATCAACAACAAATTGTGAAATACCAGAAACACCAAAATCGAGGTCAGATTGTGGTAAAACTATTATTTCAATATCAATAATCAAGAATTCATCTGAATTAATGTCATTAGTTAGATTAAGACTAATTTGATTATTTTCATAACCGGCGTTAGAATCGCATAATAAGGTGAATTTAACCTGTCTTAGTTGGTTTGTACCCAATGTGTATTCAATAGGTAATCCAATTGTTGTTAGGTTAGCACCGATACTTTCGAGACTTAGAGAGAAGGTTTGTGTATATTGCTCAGTATTCTGAAGTGTAATAGGTATTTCAAGTGACTCGCCTTTGTGTATTATTATTTGTTCTGGTGAATTTACTCCAGCAAATGATGAATCCCTACTAGCTTCCCCGTAAACTAATGATAGTGGAGAGAGAATAGTCATGAACAGAAGTAGAACTACTATCCTGCTCATATACGGGCTAGGTAGTTAATGACTTGAAATAGTCGCATGATTTGTTCAGATAGAATCAAACTGGATCAGCAATAGCTATTTCCAAATTCGAAAGACTAAACTCTGCTCCACTGATTGGTACCTTAAGGTCAAAATTTTCAGCGACGGATGGGTCAATTTCTCCAAAACAGCCCACATGTACACCTGAAACAATCACTTTGGCAGAGCGTCCTGAAAGCCACGGACCTTCTCCATCAGGAAGTTTCTCAATAACGTAATCACTAGAGCCTAAATCCCGCATAAATGCCTGTACTCTACCCCTTACTGCAGCAAATCCGCCACTCCTCTCAGCGACTAAAAATGCGACTCTGTCACTGTTTTTGTGGTCTCTAACAACGCTACCTAACTCGTAAACACTTTGGGGGAGGTTGTGGTGTTGATTGGTTGATAATAGTCTGAGTAATCCCGGAGTTAGGTACTGTCTAAGTAGCGTGTGATCAATTGTTATGGGGTTAGTTATTCTGGTCACCTCCCCTACAGGGATGAAACGCACGAAGTTGAACTGGTCATCATCATTAGAAAGTGTGAGAGATTGAATCTGCATAAGCCCTAGACCTTGCATTGAGTCTCGGATTCTTCTACGTAGGTTTCCATCACTCCTAGCAATTGCCGTCATCGGCGCTTTGGGAACATCCGATCCAAGATCTTCATACCCATGTCCTATAGCAATTTCTTCAACCAAATCTACTGGATGTAGGATGTCAAAACGCCACCTAGGCATTTCCAGAGTGATTTCACTTACATCGCGTGATTTGAATTTACCTCCCATTCTATTAATTGCAACAGATATCTCATCATCAGTTAATTTTCTACCCAGCAACCCATCCAGTAAATCTGATGGTAATTTATGCAAAACAGCATTGCCATTCGGATAATTGGCAACATTTCCATCGTGGTCTGTAACTTCTACAGACTCAATAGTTCCACCTCGTTCCGAGAGTTGGGAGGCAATTAGCATTAAACTTGATTCACAAGACCTTAAATCCCAACCTGTGACGTCGATAAAAAAATCTCTAGTCTGACTAGTTACGGTAGTATGGCTTCCATTTATTATTGGTGGAAATGATAGAATTGCATCATTAGAATCAACAATAACTGGAAACAATTCAAAACCCTCTAGTAGATGTGCATAATCTATGCCCTTGGGATGCTTTTCTAGAATTTGATTTATTGTCATAGGCTCACTCATCGCTAGAGGTATAAATTCGGTATCACCAGGTACGGCTTTCACATGAAATGGCGGTTTTATGTTGTTTAAGTCATGGACTCCTATCGAGGCTCTTTTCCGACCTCTTCCAAGAGCGAAGTGTAATTTTTCTTGGTGGTCCATCAATGACTTGATGAAAGAATCTATTTCGTCTTCACCGGCCAAACTAACACCTCTAACCACTGCGCCTAGAATAATTGGACGGATGTGTTTTAATTCTGGGGACACGGTTAACGAAATGTCACCTTTGGTAACCTCCATTTTTGGATTTGCTTCTTGGTCGTGGATAAAATTTCTAATAGCTCTTGCTAATGTTTCACCGGATAATAAATCAGGTCTGTTAGGAAATATCTCTATATCCAGTAATGATTCAGTACATGAATCAATATCGGTTCCAAGCAAAGGTAAACGATTAGAAAGAACTTCGATGTCATGAACTAAACCATGCTTTTCCATAATCTGTTTTAACAGATTTTGCTCTACTGAAATAGTCGGCATAGTCTTCCCTCATCTTGCGAACCAGTGCGGTAATGGCCGTTCATACCCGGATAGCCTTAGACCACTTACTGCGGCGGTTTCATAATCTAATGCTCTTAGATTTTGCCTAGATAAACCATCAATGGTATCTAAGCCCAAATTTCTCAAAATATCTGATAAATCCTGACTTAGACCTTGAAGCCATAAAGCCAGATCCATTGCATCAACCATCGGCACTTCGCAGCATACAACTTTGATTCCAGTTGCAGAGAGAATTGCTAAATCTTTAGCGTCCGCTGAAAAGCCAAGAATAATTCCTGAATCGGTATCACTACTGGATAAATTTTCTTTACTACTTCTACCAATTAATGGAAGTGATGCTGCTTCAGAGATCCCTGAACCATCTTCAATTTTACAAATTGCCAAATCAGCATTGTGATAAGCCGCTCTAACATGCAAAGAATTCACTCTACCGATGTCACTGAGAATCGCAAATGGCTTTTGCTTACCACACAAAGATCGCAAGGCTACTAATATTCCATCAATCTCTTCTGAATTCATACTAGGTAAAGCAGATAGGTCAACTACAAAACCGCCCGAATCTCCAATAAATTTTGATATTTCGGAAAGATTGAATTGGTCAACTATCAAAAAATCATTATTTCTAGGATTTTGCCTAACCATGAAGGGTTGCTTACTTAGGTGTTGTTCAAGTTCGTTATCAACATCTTTTGGAAGTACAAGAATTTCTGCGTCATCAATAACTGGAATTAAGGGGAGCGGTAAGGCAATAGGTGTATTTTCATCTCCTCTTTCACCTATTAAAGAAACGGTATCACAGGTAACATAATGCATTTTCTTAACTTCATCAGTGGGTACTAGTCCGATTCCAGATAAATCTCCCAAAGAAGCAAGGTTCTCCCTGAATCTTTCAACTTTTGAGCCACTAGGTTCAAGACATATAGCGTCCTTGGGGATTTCATGTTCCTTGTCATCAAGCAGTTTATTGATTTCTTTTTGTTCAGATGCAGTCAATGGTCGAAGCAGTACACCTTCCGGTGGGTTTGGACATCTACCGTTAATTACTATTCTTCCACCGATCATTCCTGCACCAGGATCATTACCTACATCGCCATCAATAACGATAAGCCCACCAGTCATTCCACCGCCGATACGATTTCCTGCATTACCCCTAATNGANAGTAAACCNCCACTCATGCANGANCCAGCNTCATTTNCNGNTCCNTCAAGNATTGNAATTNTTCCTGATTTCATTGCAAAACCNGCATAATTTCCNGAACTNCTTTCNCANGTNATANTATTNCCATCATTTCCAGCACCNAGAAANGAACCANANTCNCCTTGAATTGTNAANGTACCNCCTTTTCCNAANGCAGCAANCCANGAACCNAGNACNCCNAAAGCNCTNANTTTNGAATTTTNNGGNAGNCCNGGNCATAANCCTAATTCACCGTTNTTNGGNACNGGTTCTCCNGCATTNGTCCANCCNATTCTCAATGTNGCNTTTTGNTCNGCNGCNGCNTCNAGTCTAGANCCNANNTTTGAGTTGATNCTAAANGAGCGCTCAACCACATCGAAAGCATCCGCCATGAGTTAATGTCGGAGTATCTTGAACATATACTTTCTTTGAACATTTGATTATTATTGCGTATTTTTCTTAAACATTATTAAACGATTTGTTAATAGAGGGACTTCAAAGACAGCCTACTGGTGAGAGATTGACCATCAAGGTAGCAATTAACGGATATGGGACTATAGGAAAGAGGGTAGCGGACGCTGTAGATGCTCAAGATGATATGGAGATAGTCGGAGTCACCAAGACTAGTCCATCCTTTGGATGTGATTTAGCAGTTAGAAAGGGCTATCCAATTTACTGTACTTTTGACGAAACCGAGAGAATCTCTGCTTTTTCTGATGCTGGATACGAATGCCATGGTGGCCTATCTGACCTATTGTCAATTGCAGATGTAGTAGTTGACTGCTCACCAGGTAAGGTTGGAGCATCCAATAAGGAAAAGTATCAATCCGCGGGAATCAAATGGATTTTTCAAGGTGGAGAAAAACATTCCATGACCGAAATGTCTTACACATCATCAGCTAATCATGAACAAAATATGAATGTTNAAGGAACTAGAGTAGTTTCTTGTAACACAACTGGGCTATCTCGAACTTTAGTTCCACTTTTCGAGCACTGCGGCGATTTGAAAGTGGAGTGTACAATGATTAGAAGAGCAGCTGATCCAGGCGATTCTAGTAAAGGGCCGATAAATGCAATCAAACCTGTATTGAAAGTTCCATCACATCATGGCCCAGATGTTATGACAGTCAAGCCTGAAATTTCTATCAATTCGATGGCTGTAGCAGTTCCTACTACCATTATGCACGTCCATGTAATTGTTGCAACACTCCCAGAGGGTCATGGTTTGACAACTGAGAAGGTGATATCAATGTGGGATGAACAACCTCGAGTTTTGCTAATGAGTGGTAGCGAGACGGGAATTACTACAACTGCAGAAGTGATGGAATTTGCAAGAGACATTGGTCGTAAATGGGGAGATTTGCATGAAATTTTTGTTTGGAAAGACGGAGTAAAACTCGAAAATAACACTCTTTATTATTTTCAAGCAATACATCAAGAGTCGGATGTTATCCCAGAAAACATCGACGCTATTAGGGCGTTGATGGGCGTTGAGTCAGATTGGAAGAAGTCGGTGGCAAAAACTGACGCAGCGATCTCGAAGTACAACAACATATAGTGAGCATTTACTGTACATTATAGGGTTGTTTTGAAAAACATCACGGGGGTGCGCTATGATATGTTGAATCATCGTCGAGTCTTTTTGATGTTGGCGATATTGGTATTCACATCACAATCACCTGCTTTAACAAGCCAAATAAATTCAAATAACAACAATCCAACTCTAGATGAAAACCTTTTAGCAGAATTTAGTGAACAACAGAGACTAGAACTGGCTGCAGATAATTGGCATTTTGCTAACTCTGAGGCATTTACCGGTTTCGAACTGAACTCTTACTCAAATACTATTCATTTTGGAAAGGTTTCTTTCGACCCACTAATTGACGAGATTGGTAGTTCTAACTTGTTTAACGAAGATGANTCCAATAAAATGCAAGACGGTCTTGTTGTAATTCAGTTACACAGAATGGATTCTGCTATTCTTGAAAGTTTGCAATACGATTACGGATTTACGATACTTGATTTCCTTAGCGGAGAGTCGATTGTTGCCAGATTGCCAGAAAATACAATACAATCTTTTGAGTTTCTCGATAATGATGAAAGAGTTCGTTGGATAGGAGAAATGAAGCCTGATTGGAGAGTTTCAGAGAATATTTTTCCTACCACGGAATCGAATGTAATTTTCATGATCCCTACTATTGATTTAGAAATTGGAGGATATGAACAATTGGTTTTAGATTTAGCAAGTTATGGCGGAACTGATACGTGGTGCGGTTTGACATTTTGCCAATCACACGTAGTAACGGAAAATATTCAGGACTTTATTCTAAATGTGGCTAATGACGGTCGGATTTTATGGATTGAACGTGGAAGTCAATTAGAATTACATAATTCTGTTGCAGCATCATTGACTGGCGTAGTCAATGTAAGAAATTCAGCAACATTCACTCTAGATGGTTCTGGTGAAATGCTTGCAATTGCTGATACCGGTTTGGATAGAGATCATCCAGATATATCTGGCCGAGTAGCAGCTGTTTATACCCAATTTGGCTTAGACTCTTCACCTATTGATAGTAACACTGGCCACGGTACACATGTTACAGTTACAGCCATTGGAGATGGTTCAGGAGACTCTGGTTCCAAAGGAATAGCCCCTGCAGCGGATGTCACGATGTATGCATTAGAACACGATCCAACAGGGGTTTTTGGTAGGCAAGGTTCGATTTATGACCTATTACTAGATGCTAAACAAAAAACAGCCAGAATAGCAATTAATGCCTGGGGTTTGAATGGAAACTTTGGCGAATATACCTCAGATTCTCGTTCTGTAGATCAATTTGTGCTTGATGAGCCAAAGGTCTTACCGATATTTTCTGTAGGTGACCGAGGAGCTAATGGTGCTTCACAAATTTCTCCACCAAGTACTGCAAAAAATGTTCTTTCGGTTGGTGTAAGTACCACTGGAACAGATTCAACCGCCAGTCCCGGTTCTGTTGATTCTATTTCAAGTCAGGGCCCGACTCTTGATGGAAGAATCAAGCCAGATGTTGTTGCACCTGGTATAGAATTGTGTTCCGGCAGGGCGGAAGAAGCCAAATCACCCTCCGGTTTTTCTTGTGGAGCTGGAACTCATGCTGATGGAGACCCTCTCTACATGTCGCTTTCAGGGACATCCCAAGCAACTGCAGTTGCCGGGGGTATTGCTTCCTTGACAAGAGAATATCTGCGTGAACAAGTAGGCCTAACCTCGCCTTCTGCATCCCTAGTTAAGGCTGCAATGATTAATGGAGCCACTGATTTAGGAACTCCTGATATTCCTAACCCCTTGGAGGGATGGGGCGAGTTAAATTTGGAAAGAACAATTCTTCCTACTGATGGAAGTACTATCCTTACCACTTATTTTGATGATGAAAAATCTCTACGTTCTGGCTTTGGTCTATTGTATGAACTCAGTTTAGACCCATCGCATGGAATAGATATTACTCTTGCTTGGACTGACGAAGCAGGGAGTGCAAATTCAGCTCAAAACCAGCCCAAACTAATCAATAATCTTGACTTAGTTCTTGTCGACCCTTCGGGTAATGAGTGGTTGGGTAATGATTTTCAACAGGGGTTTTCTGTACAAGGAGGCAGTCCTGACGTAATCAATAACGTTGAGAGAATTAAAATTGCACCTGGTACTTATTCTAATTCAGGCGATTGGCTTGTCAAGGTCATGCATCGGGGAGGCAGTGACCAAGATTACAGTATTGTAATCACTGCTGACGCAACCATTCAGCCTAAGGCAGACTTGACAGTTTTTAATGAGTCGATTTATCTTTCATCACAAAACCCATTGCAGAATGATATTGTTTCTTTGAGAGTTGCTTGGATGAATCAAGGGACACTAGACACTAATGGTTTTCACTGGATTTTGGAAGACTTAACTGAAGGAACTATATTGCTTGAAGGAGACTCTCTAGGAGTTGCATCAAGCGAAGTTGAATCGGTTATTTCAACACGCACTTTTTCAAATACTGGGATTCACACCTTGCAATTAACTATCGATAGCGATAATGTTATCGCTGAAATGAATGATGAAACTTCAGGGATAAATAATAATATTATGACCCTAGATATTGAAGTAACCTCGCTAGGTGTTCGTGTAGTTACATTAAATGACGATGGAACTGAACCAATTACTCCTGAAGAACGTTCTGCCGCAGCAATCAAAGTTTTTGATGTCAGAAATGAAACTGGGATTGATATTCCTATTAGAATTAAGAATGAAGGTACAGGAACTCAGAGTATTTCTTTGTCCGTGACAAATGTTCAGCAGAAGCATCCAATTTTTGATTATTATATCGTACCAGAAGACCTGTGGTCAAAGGAGTATTCCGAAAATGGACCCTTCTCCATCACAGGTCAGGGCTCTACCGGTGATTACAAAGACATCATCTTACATTTTGAAGATGAATATGCTAACTTAGATGACCCAAATAGCCCTAGATATGCCCGTTCCGGTACGTTTTATGTAGATGTAACTGTTCAATATCAGAGTATTCCCACGGTTTCACATTCTCAACAACTGACTATAATAATAGAACAAGTCGATGATGCAAATGTGGTCGTGGCAGGTACATCCGGTTTGGCAGCCGAGCCTGGAGATTCTGCGGCATTCTCAATATCTGCCCAAAATGTAGGGAATTCTGCAGCCCAATATTCAGTAGAATGTGTTTCTCAGAATAGATGGCAGATTATGCTAGGTAATTCTAATTCTTCTACATTAGATTTCGAACCGCTTGACATTTCTTCATACCTTTCCATGCCTGTTAGAATTTTTGTTCCTCCAGTTGTTGATGGACTTCCGTCAGTAGGTGATACCGATTCGGTAACTTGCTATGTAACCTCATTTACTGATCCATCACTGAATTATAGCGAGAGCGTTGTTATTTCGGTTTTAGAGAAAGAAGAATTCAAATCCAATCTCCTAAATAACGGGCTTCCGGTTGGTTCCAATCTTTTGACCAGAGATGTTTTGGTGGATAGCGGGGAAGAAAAATATCTTGAATATGAAATAATTAACTCTGGTAACTCGATTTTAGACATGGAAGTTAGCATTCAGCCATCAAACCCCAGTTGGTTTTTGAAGGTATTTTCTGAAACTGAAAACGATTCAAGAAAGGTTTCAGTCACTATTCAACCAGGCGACACATCTGTGATTCAGTTCCAGATTAATGTTCCTAATACTGCGTTAGAAGGTGATTCCAATTCTTTCACTATACGTGCTGAAATCTCAGATTTCAATTACATAACTAATACGACTAGACTCATAATAAAAGAGGATGTTTCCTTAGATTTGTCAGGGCCAGAAGTTTGGGTGGCTTCAATATCTTCAGATTTTTCCTACAATGATTTTACGATTAATAATACTGGTAATTCAGTTTTAACCCTCAATTGGTCATACTCAATTCCTCCAGATGGTTGGACAGTCGGTTTTTCAAATCCGGTCAAAACTTTAGATCCTAGAGAAGAGGCTACTGTATCAATAGGTATTCTCCCTCCTGCCAATGAAGAGGTATCGCTAAACTCATTTACACTTACCGTGACAGTGAATGCGGATAGTAGTGGAAGGTCAATCTCTGAAAGTATTCAGTCAAATGTTCAAGTTCTTGAATCTAATTTTGGAAATATTTCAATTAATCCTGAAGCCGTAAATGACTTCATAGGAATTGAGGTGGGGACTTCGAAAAGCCAAACTATTAGTTTCAGAAATGATGGAAATACGATTCTTGATGCTTCTGTAGTTGCTATAATTATTGACCAAGACGGAGAAGTAATATCGGGATGGGAAGTTTCAGTTACTCCGGCGGAAATTACTAGCCTAAATCCGCAACAGGTAGTAGAACTTCTAGTTGAAGTAAAACCCGGAGATAAAGCTTCAAAGGGCTCTTATCAAATTCTGATAAATGTGACTAGCGAGGATGATTTAGTCTCTCAGATCTCGATATCTTCCAGTATACAATCATCAAAAGGTAACAGTGGGTTGTTTAACATCGTTCCTTGGTATGTCTCTCTAATTATTGTTTCAACATTACTAATTTGCACAATTATTTTTGCTAGAAAAATGAAGAATACTGGAAGTATCAAAAACGACGATTCAGAATTGGTTGCTGCTGATGCTTATGTTGGTCAAGAGTATATTTCTGAAAGGAGAGATGCAGCCCTAGATATTGGTACTTCTGTTAATGAATTGACTAGTGGCGAAGTGTCACAGGACGAAATCGCTGCGGCACTTGCACAATCTATGGATTTGCCCGCCCTACCGTTGACGCCTAATCTACCCTCTGGCATGCCACCTGCTATCAATCTCCCAGCTGGTATGCCTCCAGCGATTAATATCCCTGCAGGAATGCCTCCAAAAGTGAATATTCCAGCAGGGATGCCGCCGAAACCAATAACAGAACAACAAAAGCCCAAAGTCGAACAACAAACCGTTCTAACTCGACCATTACCTGCCTCAGGATTACCGGCAGGTTGGACAATTGAACAATGGAATGCTTACGGAAATATTTGGCTTGAGAGAAATCAAAAGTAAGTATAATCTTCAAATCTAATTAGTTTCACGCCCATCTATGAGCAGTATTGTACTATTTGGACCTCCAGGTGCGGGAAAGGGTACGCAAGCAGAGAGAATAATGACTTCAACAGGTTTACCGCAGGTGTCTACCGGAGATATGCTTAGAGCTGCTGTCAAAGACCAAACACCCACTGGTATCGAAGCCAAGGAATACATGGAAGCAGGTAAATTAGTGCCAGATTCAATAATAATTGAACTAATTAAACAGAGAATAAAACTGCCGGACGCTGTTAATGGCGTGATGTTTGATGGATTCCCTAGGACCGTTCCACAAGCCGAGGCCTTGTCTGAGATTACTGATGTCAGTCATGTAATTGCGATCGAGGTACCTGATGAACGAATAGTTGATAGAATATGCGGGCGATATTCTTGTGCTAGTTGCGGGTTGGTATTTCATGAAACTTTCAATCCTGTTCCTAAGAGTGGATGTAGTTGTGGAAATTTTGTTGAGAAGAGGCGTGCAGATGATAACAAAGATACAGTTTTGTCTAGATTGTCGGCTTACCATGAACAAACCTCTCCTCTGGCTGAGTGGTATGAAAATCTAGGAATTTTTCACCGAATTAATGGTGATCGTGAGATTGATTTAATCAGCCATGATATTTTACTCGCTCTAGAAAATTAGGTGTTATTATGGCTAAATCTGGGGTTCGTTCGAATAGACCGAAAAAATCCCGAGTAGCTTCAGCCAAAGAACACCAGAATAGACTTATTTCTATTTTAGAAAATTTCCCAGAAAATAAAATACTTGCGAAATCATCAGCAAAACAACTTTTGGCTGTTAGCAAGAAAAATAGAATTCCGTTACCTGCAAAGGCTAAATTGCTAATATGCAGAAAATGTTCCTTGCCTTTTTCCAATGGTGATAACGTTAGGATTAGATTGCGTAATGGTGTCAAGATGGTAACATGCTTGAGTTGCGATGATACTAGAAGATATATACTGAAGTGAACTTTATGTCCAAAATACCCTTAGACATCCAAAAACTAGCCAACTCTAGGGACTTTCAGCCAAGTGTTAGAATAGGTAAATCGGGCATAACTGATAGTCTTGTCCAAGAAATAGATGAACAACTTTCGAGGAAAGAATTAGTCAAAATCAAAATTAACAGAGGACTCTTTCAACGTGATCAAATAAAGCAGGTTTGGCAGCATCTATCTACAGAAACCAACTCAAACATAGTTATCTCTAGAGGCAATGTTTGCGTATTATGGAGATAGTTATTTTCGACATCATAAACCGTGGATGAAAGCGAATACTCAATAGTATCCTTCCATTGGAACGGATAACTGGGATGATTATGTTCAATATTTCTAAGCGTAACAGCAAGTCTAGAACAATTGCATTTTTGCTTTTGATGTTTGTTGGAAGTATGGTTATTGCCGGCCATTCCATGGCTGCCGGAGGTGGCGGCGGAACCGATGTTCATCTGGAGTTGACTCTCAAAGACGGAGTAAAATCAGAAGCAATAGCAGTTGGACTGATTATTTTGTTAGGTGTTTATGCCATGATTATTACAGAAGTAGTACATAGAACTCTTGCTGCTGCTCTGGGCGGGCTATTCGCTGTTATAGCGCTAAATCACTACACAATTGATTCAGCGCTCACATTAAGAGCGGTTACAACAATGATTGATTGGGAGACAATTGGTCTGCTTTTAGGTATGATGGTAATGGTTGGCGTAATATCGCACACCGGAGTTTTCGAATGGTTTGCGGTTGAGGCATACAAAAAAAGCGGTGGTTCAATTTGGGGACTAGTTGTAATACTATGTTCCGTCACAGCTGTTTTATCTGCATTTTTAGATAATGTAACAACAATTCTCTTACTCACGCCTGTTACTATTCAACTTGCTAAAGTTCTAGATTTGAAGCCGATACCTCTCCTAATATCTGAAGTCTTATTCTCTAACATTGGTGGTGCCGCGACTATGATAGGTGACCCGCCGAATATTATGATTGGTTCAGGGCTGTCTGAGGCAGCAATCAAGAATACTGAATACGCACATTTAGCGAGTGATGGAGTTAATTTCAATGATTTCATAATAGAAATGGCTCCGGGAATATTGATGACTGTTGTACCAGCATTTATGTTCATTCGTTGGATGTACGCTGACGAATTTTCCGGAAAAAGAATTCGAGATGTGGCTGAATTAGAGTCAAAATATGGAATCAAAGATTACAAAATGCTCACAACAAGTGGGATTATTTTGGGCTTAGTAATCCTAGGATTTTTCCTGCACCCAATTACTCACATGCCAGTTTCATGGATTGCATTGGGTGGTTCAGTATTAATGCTTCTTGCAACATCTAGACATCATATAGACGAACCTCTTGAAGAAGTTGAATGGACCACATTACTATTCTTCGCAGGTTTGTTCGTGCTTGTTCATTCACTTCAATACATGGGTGTCATCAATTTCATTGGTGAGTATGTGCAAACTGCAATTGAGGCATTCCCACAAGGTGAAGATGGCTTGGTTAGATTAACTGCTGCAATTCTAATCATACTTTGGGTTTCCGCAGTCGCATCTGCATTTATTGACAATATTCCTTACACAGCTACCATGATTCCGATAGTTCTGCAAATCTCAGATGGCGCTAATGTCGATTTAGCCCCTCTAATTTGGGCTTTAGCATTCGGAGCCTGCCTTGGTGGAAATGGAACTTTAATCGGAGCATCTGCAAACGTCGTAATGGCTGGAATGTCAGAGGAGGCTGGTTATCCTGTTTCGTTTAATGAATTTTTCAAAGCAGGCTTCCCAATTATGATTTTAACCACTTTGATAGTTTCTTTCTACATGGTTCTAGTATACGTTGTTGGTGGAGGAGGAATGGAGTGGAAATTAGTCTTAGTTGCACTTTCGGTTCTTGGAATGATTTATCAAGTGTACCGGGGAAGAAGTAAAGGCAAAGGATTTGCTGAATCGTTAGTCGATAACGATGTTGATGAAATTAAAGAAATCGTAAGTGAAACTATTTCCACCGCCGTTGGATTAGTTTCGTCAAAGCAAGATAGCGAAGAATAATCGAACATTTACTGCTCTTGGAAGCGTTTACTTCAAAGGTAAGTAACCACTCGTTAGCAATGGGCAGTTTAATGTTGGAATGTACTATCTGTGGGCTTCTATCTCTCAATTCTCGGTCTTGCCCTGCGTGTGGTAGTCAAAATCTTGTAGATTTAACCGAAAATGAAGAAGACCCATCGATGCCTAGTGAAGTTCCAGGGCTTGATGATGCGGTTCATTCTCTTAATGAACTAGAAGGTGTCAATCAAAATGATGAAATGCAACAAACTACAATTCATAATAACCCAAAAAGCAGTAAAAAGAGCACTCTTCCTTTCGGTTATTCTGGCCAATCAAATGTTCTTCTATCGAGATTGCCTTTTGGTATAGGCAGTCAAGCAGAGGGTGTTCCCTTTGAAAGCGAAAATTCTACTAACCTTTCAGATTCAACTATTTCTCAAGCACTAGAGATTGAGGAAGGTAATGCTGAATCTAATGAAGATTCTACTGATGATGACGAAGGTTCTCATAAAGTGTTTGTTGAAGAAACGAAACCCATGAAAATGGTTAGAGTTGAACCAATAAAATTGGATGTTCAAAAATCAACATCAATGATAGATGATGATCCAATAAAAGAAGAATTTTTTTCAGTTCCAGATGAGTGGAAGATTGATGCTCAAGATCCGGATTTAGAAGCAATCTACTCATCAGAAGAAAAAGTAGTCGAAGTAGTTCATAGTTCTGATGATGACGTTGTTATTTATGATCATGAGGAGAGCAAATCCCATGTTCAAAAAAAACTCACCTATCATAATCCCATCGAAAAATCCTTGCTTTCTTTAGAGTTACATCCAGCAAAAGCGATGAATGTGAACGTCGGTTCAGATTCTGAATTATCTTTAGAACTCGAAAAAGGGTACTTTGCTATAGCAAATAACTCATGGGCTGATGCAGCGATTTCCTTCCAGAAATTAGCCTCAAGAATGCCTGGTGATTCTGCAGTTTTCAATAATTATGGCTTGTCTCTTCTTCAACGAGCAATCCAGATGGCTAAAGATAAAGATGAATCAGTACAAATGATGGCTACATCTCAATTTGAGTCTGCGATTTTAGCATTGAGGGAAGCAGCAAAAACAGCACCGGATGAGACAGTCATTTTACTAAATCTTTCACACGCACTGTTAGTGAGCGGGCGTTCCGAAAAGGCACTAAAAATAATTCAAGTTCATAACCAGAATAATCCATCTTCGCTTGAGGGTATAAACCTAGAGGCAGCTGCTCTTGTAAGTTTAGGACAGAGTGTAAGCGCTAAAAATAGGTTATCGATGATTGAAGGTGATTTGATTATCGAAGAAAATCTTTCCAGACTTCTTTAGCCCATTAAAAAATTCCATATTTTATGTCCACTTTTTCAACCTAATTTTTATTTTAATCCAATACTGATATTGTTAAGCAGCATGCTTTTTTATGGGCATTTGAAATGGCTTAAGAACCGATTTATTCATATATGGGTGGTAGGTCGGTTGGTTGCTTAGCACCTTGGCATGCCTATGTCGGGGGAAGGGCTGAGGAGAATCGTCCCTGAGGAGGCGGTTTTCTGCGGAAGCCGAATAGGCATGAATTAGATACCGAAGGGTTACTCGCATGGTGTGTGAAATACATACAATATGTGATGCTACAACCCAACTGGGGGATCGCTCGGCTCGAGTGCCGATGAAGGTCGTGACAAGCTGCGATAAGCTGCGGGGAGGTGCATGA
>PBWC01000078.1 GCA_002729095.1 Methanobacteriota archaeon | reverse complement strand
TGCTAGTGATTATTGCTGCGGGAGTTGGAATTGCCATCAAGCCACACAGAGCAACTTCAAATCATTCAACTGGTACTTCAGTTTCATAATTGTCTGGATTAAATCTAACTCCGACTATTGCCCCATAACATTTGAAATAACACCGGTTCTATCGCAAAAATAATAAATATATGATTTACGTTGAATTTGCTAGATAATGGGACGTCTCTGTAAATAATTATCGTATTAGCAGCCAAGTCAGTTCTCTCAGTTGCAGTAGCTAACGTAAGGCCTTGCAACACAGGAGCAAACTAAAGCACTTACCATAAATGAATGGATTATTTTTATATTAAAGACAATCAAGTAGGCTCAGTAGGAAATCAAAGCTAAACATAGCCTCAAAGATGCTTAGAATTGCGGAATATATGGTTTTGTCAGTTTTTCTAACTTCTAATGGCTGGCTGGGCTCTCGCGCGATACATCTTCTTTGGTCGCAGGAATGTTACCTTCCTCGTTCTGGGTACCATGGCATTGCCTTATTTCGTCGTTGTCATTCCTTAATTCGTAATGGTTGCTAAAGATTTTGGTTTGGCAAACACATGGTTCGCCCTGATTGTACCACCACTATTCACTTCACTTGGTGTGCTCCTCATGCGACAAGCCTTCATTATGATGCCCGACGAATTGTTTGATGCCGCACGGCTTGATTGTGCCAGTGAATGGAAGATCTTCTTATTCGTGGCGCTGCCGATTGCCCAACCGACAATTGCAGCCCTGAGCATTATCCTTTTCCTGGCTTCTTGGAATAATTACCTCTGGCCACTTTTAATCAATACGCAAGCGGACATGATGACCGGCCCAGTTGCACTGGTTAGTCTAATTGGAATCGCAGATGTTTCGTAAGGAGCGATAATGGCGGGAGCTGTCACACTCACATTGCCGATGCTAGTTCTCTTTGTCCAATTGCAACGCTACTTCATTTCAGGAATCACAGCGGGTGCAATCAAATAAATTTCGATGTTAACCTTATAATCGATATAAAAAATGGTTTATCAATTGGGTGAACAAAAAGTCGATTTTAATAATATCTTAGGAGAAATCAAAAGTTCTTATCCTCATGAAGATATATCATTATTATACGAACGATTAAATACTGATGGGTATTTATGTTTAAGACAACTAATTCCCCAAAGTGATGTACTGAATGCTAGAAAAATATTTTATGAATATTTAAATAATCAAGACATATTTACAGATGATTCAACTATTGAAGAACCAAGAAGTGAAAATGGATCATGTTTCTTCGGAGGAAAAAAAGAAATAACTCATCATCCTGAATTCATTAAAATTTTAGAACATCCGAATAGCTTTGATTTCTTCACAAAACTTTTTGAGGAGCCTGCAAGAACCTACGATTACAAATGGGTCAGATCTGTTGGAAAAAATAATTACGGTACAGAAGCCCACATGGATATTGTTTACATGGGGCGTGGTTCTAAAAACCTACTTACTATGTGGATTCCAGTTGGTAAAATAACTAAAGATAATGGACCCATGGTTGTTTTAGATAAATCGCACAACCACCCAAAACTTAAAAAAATAAGAGATACTTATGGAAGAATGGATGTTGATAAAGATTTGATTAAAGGTGGATGGTTTACCAATAATTATTCTGAATTAAGTAGACTTACAAAAACAAAGTGGTTAGTTGGAGATTATGATCCAGGGGATGTGTTAATAGTTAATATTTATACTTTTCACGGTTCTTTAAGAAACAACTCTGATAAAGTACGCTTTACTTGTGATGTTAGATTTCAACCTGAATCTGATTCTATTGATAATCGTTGGATAGGTGAAAATCCTATTGCGCACAGAGATTGGTGGAAAGCGGACAAAGAAGGTAAGAATATAGAAATTGAAAAAGCACGAAAATCTTGGGGTGTTTAATAATATTTTTCCAAAGATTATTCAGTTGACCCGGAAAGGACTAAAAAGTTGATCAGTGTGTGGAGACGAGTTGGAGAGGCACCAGAGGGGGACTGGTCTGTTGATAGGGGAGTTGGGATTTATTTTAATAGTATCTTTATGTTCTGAAATCAAAACTTGTGGATATTTTTACTCCTATAATATTGCTTCATTCAAGTCATGAGAGCACTACTGCTGAAATACTTTGCGAAGACCGAGGCTACAGTTGCCAGCAGCGCTAATCCTATTAGAACAATAACACCATTTTCAAAATTTTCGTAACCACCCACACTAACAACTACAGCACCACCAAGTACTCCAAATCCCATTTGTGCTGACCTCATTAGCCCCGAGGCACTTCCAGCTAAATCNCCAGCAGCANAAACGGCGCTTGTAATCGATGGATTCACCGCTAATGCCGANGTAAAGCCAAANAGCATACAGGGAANACCAATTGAAGTTGGATGATTCCANCTNATTAGGTTTGACAACATNAAAGCACTNATTGCCAGCAGAGTTAGCATACTTCCTAGCAGAATCATTCTTTCAAGACNNAGGNGCTGCACGAACCTTATTGTAAANAAGTTGCCTAAAGCATGNCCAATTGGGGCCAACATAAACCAGAAACCNANCTCTGTACTATCAACCCCCATTCTNTGGTATTCAAAGGGGACAAAACCCAGCATCGTGAGCCACNCNCCCACNATAAAGGTGGAGACAAACATATAGGCTAGNTATACNCGNTTNGTAAGCAGTGATTGATAATCTCTGGTCAAGNTAGTCAGATTGAANTTTTGAAGGGGTCGAAGGTTGGTTTCAGGTAGATAGATCAGACTAAGCACCAAGGAAATGATTCCAGTCAGAAAGATCACGATCATGATCCCTTTCCAACTGATCAAATCAGTGATCAAGCCTCCAAAGGCAAAACTGAAGGCAGGGACAATCATCATGATGCCAGAGATGGTAGCCAAAACACGGACCGCATCTGAGCGTTCATATGAATCGTTGATAATCGTTACCACAATTAAAATAATTGAGGCATTACCTAACCCTTGAAGCACTCTTGCCAGGACCAAAATTTCGAAGGATTCACTAAGAGCACCCAGCAGGCCACCCAGAGCTAAGATGGCAAGGCCGAAGAGCAAGGGAAGACGACGCCCAAAGCGATCTGAGAGAGTGCCATAAACTAGCGGAAACAGTACCATTGGGATAAAGAATCCAGAAAGCAGCGCTTGTGAAGCGGCTTGATCGACATGGAAGTATTCTGTGATTGAGCTGAGGGCAGGGGCGAGGATTACCTCACTAACATTACCACAGCCCAAGATCACAACGAGTAGCCAAGTTGTTACTTTGTGAGGCAACTGAGGATAAACTCCTGATGATTATCGGATATAGTCAGATGGGCAACGCCGGTGAAAGGACTTTTTTACACTAACTGAGCTAAATTAGTTCGCAATCAGAACAGAGGTTTTCGTCATACAGCTATCCAGAGATACTATAGAAATGACTCTGTTTTGTCAGAGAACTGGTGATGCAAAGGTGTAGAGGCTCATTGGTGTACTATGCCCAGTAGAACAGGGCTCAGAGGCGAATTAGTTTTATGTTTGGTGATCTGCACTATTAGGAGTTTACTTGTAGAATTTGTTTCTTGCCAATTTCTCCCCCAAGCCTCCTCCCCAAACGATTCTAGTCTGAGTATAATCAAATCACTATACTTGAATTGAATAGACTATTATCAAGAGATAAAGCAATGACTGAACAAGAATACATGGAACTCCATCGTCGATTTGGTGGGCAGCTCGATATGAAGCAGATAATGGCTGAGTTTGAGAAGATAAAATCTAACAATCGATTAGGTCCTTTTTATAAGGTCAAAACCAAATTGAGGGTCAACTGATATTTATAATTCAGATGCTCTGAAGATTTCAAAAGTAAAGACACAACGCATTAAGTAACGAGAATATTCATATCGATAACCAGTTTAACTGGTTACACATAGACCATTAAGGAGTTTCCAGATGTTTGTAGTCAAGAGAAATATAAGAGCAACAAGTAAGTGTTGGGATGTTGGCTTTCATTTTCCTGTAGAAGGTGATTCTGGTAATGGAAATTTCGGTGTCTGTAAATCGTTTTTTCTTAAAAGAGACGCGATAAAATTCAGTGCCAAACTGAATTCCCAACGTTACGTAACAATCAGAGAATAAGAAGTTGATCGTGTTGAGCTATTCAATGAGAAAGATTCGTTAAGGGCCAAAAAAGAAATTAGTTGTATTTAGAGAATCAAGATTCAAACAGGGACTATGAGTTACAACACAGAGTTGCGAGAGAGAGACAAGAAGTTTAGAGAACTTCAGCAAGAAGTTAGGGTGCTGATGGAAAATATCAAATCAGATATTATACCTCTGTTGAGTTCTTACGAATATCTTATAAAGAAAAGTAAAGGAGCATAAGTATGTTGGTTACTCCAAATGATGCCTCATTTATTGGAGTTCAAGATCTCTGACATGTTACAATTTCTTCTCCTCTGGTCATTCTCTCTCCTCATGCTGGGACCCTCGCCTTCAACTCACTGACCACAAATCCAACTAGCGCTGGGCCAGACAGTTTGTGGGCTTCAGCATCCCAAAGTATTGATTCTAAAGTGTCTGGTCTCCTCTCGAGTCGGCTGTGAATGGTATCCAGCAAGTAGCCCATTGATCTTGGTTCTGCTCCCCATCTTCTCATCCAGAAAGCAAAATCACCTTTGCTGACCTTTGTTTGAAGCGCCAAGTAATCAATAAACTTCATATTTGGCAATGTTCTGACCGGAACGGTTAAAGAAGATCTCTCAGCATTCTGCTGCGAGTTAGCTAGTGCTCCAATTTGAAACACCAATAAAGAGTTGGGCTTTTTCGGTAGCATCAACACCAGCTTGCACTCCTGTTTCCAGCTTCTATTGGGTTCCTTTCTTGGTGGCTGAGTCATTCGTTTGAGGAGCCCCAATTGCTCTAGGCGTTCTAAACGCCTCTGCACTGAGGCTCAGGAATACTCCCACAGTTTGATCAGGTATAGGCTGTATGTAAGTGTTTATGTCAGCTAGCACTGGAACAGTATTCTTCAGCTCTAATCATTCTAATTAGAAAAACTGCACTTAACGCCCAAACAACACAGAGTACGTACATATTAAACGTGAGACCAATATTTTTAGCTGTATAACCAACTATAGCAGGACCGAATATAAATCCTGAAAAACCAAGTGTTGTTAAATTCGACACTGCTAAAGAAATTGGTTCCTTGGTTACTTTAATTGCTTGACGAATTACAATAGACATAAAGTTAGCAGTGAATAACCCAAATAAAACTAACGCAGGCACTATTATATATAGATTTGTAGTCAATATACTTATAAACAAAACTAAAGAACCAATAATTGGCAAATATCCTCCCACAAATTTTTCACCAAGTCGGCTAATAAGAAAACTAGCTA
>PBWC01000025.1 GCA_002729095.1 Methanobacteriota archaeon | reverse complement strand
GAACGAACAAAGCGATACCGTCGCTGCGATGGGTATTGGTGCAATGATTGTGTTCATTGCGCTAATTCTTGTAGCAGCAGTGGCTTCAGCGGTCATTATTCAGACTGCTGAAAAGTTGCAACAGAATGCACAGACCACAGGTGACCAAACACAAGACCAAATGGCGTCAAAAGTAATGCCGTTAAGCATCATAATCAATGGTGCTAACTTGAGAATGACTTGGGAATTAGCCCCAGGTTCTGAATCAATTGCTTTTAACCTAATTGCTTGGTCAATAACGTGCGACGCGAACGCCCCGGATGCAGGTACTTTGGCTGGTTCAGCCGCTGTATCAACAAATGGTGGTGCAGGGCCTGCACTTGCTGGACAACAATACCAAGTGACTCTAACATTAGCTAACTGCGCTGCTACTGCAAATGAAAACCACGTTTTGACATTGGCTGCAGGTAACTCTGGATTTACTTATGAAGTATTATCCTACGGATCTTCAACAGCTTCAGGGACGGTGGTAGTGTGAGAACTGACAATCTAGAACAAGAAAACGACACTTGGGGCGCCATTGGTATTGGTGCAATGATTGTCTTTATCTCTCTAATATTAGTTGCTGCAGTTGCATCTGCAGTAATTATTCAGACTGCTGAAAAGTTGCAACAAAATGCCCAGACTGCTGGTGATGACACTTCTGATGAATTGTCGGGTAAGTTAACCATCATGCAAGGTTTCGTAGATAATAACAATGACTACGTTCTATATGTTAGATTAGCAGCTGGTAGTGACACTATTGCAGCGGATACAATCTCTTGGCAATTATTCTGCAGCCCGGGTGCTGGCTATGAGGATAGTGCAGCTGCGTTCGGTGCAGCCCAAGTTGGACTTCAATCACAATCAGCGTTTAGTGCTGAAGCAACATTGACTATTCAAAACCCATACAAGATTTTGATAGCAGCAAACATATGTGATGCTCAAGCAGTAGCTGGATCACCATCTCAAGCTGCCCAACTTTTCATCCATGTAGAGAATGGCGGTACAACTTTTGAGACTCTAGATGTTGCCACCCATGATACTGGACAAGCAGTTATCTGATGTTGCTTGCTGTTAAGATTAATTCTTAACGGCAAGGAGGTCTAATAATGGCTTGGCCATTTGGAAATAACTCAGGAAATATTAGAGATGCAGACGCCGAACTTAGTGAAGAACGCTTGAAAATAATGGCCAATGTGGCCGTAGAACAAGTACCTCTTCCTGAAGAAGGGGAACTAAGTGAAGAAGATGCTTGGACAATATCTCCTGGCCCTACTAGAGCGAAATTGAACAGTATTGGTAGTGTACCAACAGTTGCTTCAAGTATGAACCCTGTTGCTGCACCTGCTACTGTTAATGCTCAAGTAGATACATCAGGACTAGAAAGACTGATCAGTAGTCGCCTCGATATGGTCGAGGACGTTCTAAGAATGGTTGAAGTTCGTATCGAGGAAGGAATATCGATAAATCCTGACGCTCCAAAGATTGGAGAGGATGGACTTCCTATTGTTAGTGATGAAGATGGAGAAAGTTTAGTCGGTGATAAGATAGTAACATCTGATGGAGAGGTAATCGTTGCCGGAGGCGTGGAACGTCTCAAGGGTGATGATGAAGCACCATTAGTTGAACTATACGAAGCACAGGCTTTGGCTGCTAATCCATTCTTAGTTGCTCCTTCAAGCGGACCAACTACCCAAGCTAATCAGGTTGGAGCACCAACAATTGCGGCATTACTCCTAGACAATATGTCTGGAATGGCTGCGGTAAGTTTTGCTCAGAAAGCGATAAATTCTGGTATGTTGACTAGCGAAGAAGGCAATGCGGTTCTAGCCATTGTTCAACTTGCAGCACCTGGTGAAACAGAAGAGGCATTGAATGACCACCTCTCACACAGAGAGTTACTGACATTCTCTTCTCTTGTTTCGTCATGGCGTGATGTGAGAACTCTTAGAGGAGAGGAATGAAATGGGTGCATCGGTCGGAATAGGAGGTTTGATAGTGGGTACATCTATGATGGTAGTATTTGCATTAGCAATTACTGCAATTGATCTTAGAGTAGAATCTTCACTCGAAACCCTTGATTCGGCCAACGACCCTTTACCATCATTCGTTATTGAAAATGCTGATTTTTGGGAAGGTGCTATTATTGACGTGAATATCGTTGATCCTGGCGCTGGATATGTTAACGGAACATTGAGTACAGTTGGTGCTGGCGGTTTTGCTGCTAGTTTTACAGTTGACCCTAATACGGGAGAAATAGTTAGTGTGACAGTCACAAGTCACGGAAATTACTCGTCCACTCCCCCTCTACCTGATATTCAGGTAGATGGTCAACCAGGTGTAGCAACTCCTGCTGATTTAGAAGCAGTTATGGGCTCAATAATCCATACTAATGTAACCAATACAGGTTCTGTAACTTTGCCGTATAATGAGGTTTGGTTTTTCCTCGATGGCGGTGAAAGATTACAGAGTATGGAATCTATTCTTGGTGGCCCTGGCGTATCAACAAATTGGTACTCTGGTGAGACAACATATCTACAGTGGCAATTTAATACGCCTACAGATTTTGAGAACATGGCGGTTTCAGCTAGTGGTTTTAACATTGCAAGAAATTTAGATTGAGGTATAATTATGGCAGACGGAGGAGCATCATCATTCATTTTGCTNACTACAGCATTGTTGGTTGCTGGAAGTGTTTCAGCCGTTTTAGTNTCTCAATGGGGAGAAATGGCCTCTGCAATAGACCAACAGCGTTTAGAAGATGAAGCTGATTATAAGACGGATTTTTCATTCGCTGGCGACATATCCAATGTAGAATATGATATTTCTAATCCTACTGATGAGACAATAACATTTTACCTGCAAAATATTGGAGATTATGAACTAGATGAAGATTCATTATTTATTCAGTTAAATGGTGAAATTATCCTTGACGCAGATGTAGGCTCACGCGTGGTTCCCGGACTAGGAGCTCAGTGGGCCTCAGGCCTAATTTTAGAGGTCGAACTCACCGGGGATTGGAATTTTGCAGATGATGAAGACATTGCTCTAACCATTTTTGCCAGTTCAATTTCAGTTGCAGGATATTCTGGAGAAGTAGTTGTTAGCGAGGAGGTGAGGCTGAATGAAGTCTGAAGAAGATCCACTATTCGTACCTCACAAACCGGTTGAAGACGGTTTCCCGTTTGATGTTGAAACAGATTCATTAGCAGATACTATGGGATTAAGATTACCGAATCGTTCACTATTTGTTCTTCAAGGAGTTGTTGGAGCAGGTAAATCACTAATTGCTCAAAGATTTGTTCACGGTATGTTAGAAAATGGAACTAAAATTCTAGTAATTACTACAGAACTTACAACTCGTGGTTGGATTGAGCAAATGGAATCTATTGGTTATGGAGTTACCGAGCATATTAGAGATGGTCAGTTGATGATATTCAGTCGCTTTGGTACAATTGCAGAATCAAAATTAGAAGTTGGATTACAAGAAGTTCTTGATAGTGAGGCTATCAATCATGCAGATGTAATAATCTTAGATTCTGCAAGCGCTTTAATGCCTGATAACCTTGATGAGTCACAAAGATTCGAAATGATGCAAAAATTGCGAAAGATTTCTGCAGAAGGTCGTTCAATAATGCTATGTGTTGACCCTGATGAAATGGACCACAAATTATTGCACAATATGAGGGCGTCTGCTGAAGTTGTCCTTGATTTATCTACTGCACTTATTGGTGGTGACCTCAAGAGAAATATCGTAGTTACTAGATTCCTAAGAGCGGCTGGACCCGTTCAAACATCAGTTGGATGGCGTGTTGAACCTAGTATGGGATTCATCGTTGATATTACGGCGGTTAGCTGAGGGGTGACAATATGGCTGATGAACCACGTTTTGCAAAGGGAGACCTCAACAGCGTAATGGCTGCTTTCCCTCATGTAGGAGATTGGGTTCGGGATTTCGAGTCCAGATATGGTTCAAGGCCCATGTATTATGGGCCACTAGATAGAGATGCCAAAAAAGAGCGTCCGTACAATTTGATTTATGCTGCAAAAGAACCTATTTTTATCCATATTTACGAACCACCGGAAGATGACGAAGGTCAAGGTGGGCAGATTCTATGGTTTGGTCTTGAACCTCAACTTAGTGAAGAAGAAGAAAATATTCGAAGAGAATTAGTAGAAACTCTGCTACAAGAAGCTCCAACTGCTCCAACATTCACAACCGATAATGAGTTTGAAAATATCTTGGAACAGATGATTGATAGATTCACCATTTTAGACAGTGAGGTTGGTTCAGCAGTTAGACGTCAAGGTCGTTTCTGGGAAATGATCGGAATGGATGATAAGCGCTTGGTTGTATCTAATGAACAACGAAGTAGACTACAATATATCGTAATTAGAGACTTGATTAGAAATGGTCCACTTGAACCACTTCTTTCAGATGAGATGCTGGAAGATATCCACTCTGTAGGTCTCAAGCATATTCACATGGACCACAAGGTATTCGGAATGGTTACCTCGAATATTAGATTTAGAGAACGAGAGATTCTGTCTCGCTATCTGAGGGCTATGTCTGAGCGTATTGGTCGTCCTGTATCAGATAATAAACCGATTATTGACGGTGCATTACTAGATGGTTCCCGTATTAACATTATTTTCTCTGATGACGTATCGATGCTAGGTCCGTCATTTACTATTCGTAAATTCGCTGAAGAAACCATTTCAATTATCCAACTCATCAAATGGGGCACAATTTCAACCCAAGTTGCGGCATATATCTGGATATGCCTTGAATATGGTATGTCTGTTTTGGTATCTGGAGAAACGGCTTCTGGTAAAACAACAACTCTGAACGCCATCCTACCATTTATTGACCACAATGTAAAGATATATTCTGCAGAAGATACTCCTGAAGTTAAGGTAAGGCACAAGATTTGGCAGAGACTTGTTACTCGTGATTCGAAAAATGAAGAGTCAAGAGTTGAAATGTTCGACCTCTTGAAAGCGGCTCTAAGGAGTCGTCCAAGATACATCATCATTGGTGAAATTCGTGGTGTTGAAGGTGCAACAGCATTCCAAGCAATGCAGACAGGTCACCCCGTTATTGCTACTTTCCACGCATCATCTATCGTTAAGATGATTCAAAGATTTACTGGTGACCCAATCAATGTTCCAATTCGTTTCTTCGATAACTTGAACTTCGCTATTTTCCAAGAAGTGGTCGAAGCACCTGGTGGGGGAATTGCTCGACGTGTAACAGGTATTGACGAAGTAATAGGTTACAATAAACACAGTGATGGTGTTCTTACTCGTGGTATGTTCGAGTGGGATCCTGTCAAAGATAAGCACTATTTCCGTGGTATGTTCCAAAGCCATCTTTTGGAAAACAAGATCGCAGCAATGGCTGGCTTTGCCAATAAGCGTGATATTTATGATGAAATGTTACGAAGAGCAGCGGCCTTAGATAAGATGGCAGATAGAGATTTGACACACTATGACGACGTCTTTGATTTACTGGGAATTTACTACAATAATGGCTTTGAGTCCTTTGATAGAGCAATTGACACATGGACTGGAGTCAATCATAGTTAGGAGATGAAATAATGGATAGGATGCCAATTTGGCAAGTGGCGATTCGTCGTTTGGAAATTCCTATTACAAGATTCCTTATTCTATATGTTGGAGGCGCTATTTTATTAGGCCTAATTTCGGCAATTTCTGTCATTTTTGTCACAGGTGGATTTGGTGAAGGGGCTTTATTCCAAGGTTTTGCTGGATTTTTGATGATCATAGTCTTGCCCATTCTAGCAGGATTGGCTGCATTGTCATTTCCTATTTTGGAAGTACAAAAGTCGGCTACTAGAATCGAAAAAGAAATGCATATGTTCATCACTCGCATGGGTATTTTATCATTAGGTGAGGTAGGTGCCAAATCAATATTCGATATCTTGAAACAAATGAGTGACTATGGTGAATTAGCATCTGAAGTAAAAAGAATCGAGACACTGGTAGACAAATGGCATACTTCTCTACCAGAGGCTGCAAGAATTGTTGCTCAGCAGAGTCCAAGTCCACTGTGGACTGATTTCCTCGACAGAATGGCATTTTCAATTGAAGCAGGTCAACCTATTGATGAATTCATGAGGGCTGAGCAAGAGACGGTTGCTGAACAATACACAACACTTTACGATACTAGACTAGAATCCGTTGATACTCTCAAAGAAATTTATGTTTCGTTGATTTCAGCGGGTCTCTTTGCCTTAGTTATCGCCGGAATACACTTGGTTTTGTTTGAAGTTGGTTCACCCAATGCAGAACCAATAGAAGTTTTCAGCAGAATACGTTTCTTACTTCTTGCTGGATTGGTTTTTGTTATTGTTCAAATTGGTGCAGTATTTGCATTTAGAGCAACAATTCCCGAAGACCAAACATTTGCAAGAGATGATATGGATACCCCATTTAGAATAAATTTCAGGAGAGCATTTCTTGTTTCAGGAGCGTTTTCATTGTTTTTAGGATTAGTGATGTTTTTCGCCGTAATATCGGCTTGGGATGCACTCTCAGACCAGTGGGACAAATATGGTTTACTAGTTGTTGCAATACCTCTTACACCTCTGTTAATTCCTGCTTATATGGTTAGCCGCGAAGAAAAGCAGGTTCTTAGACGAGACGAAACCTATCCTGACTTTATTAGGGCATTAGGAGGTACAGCTCAAGCCAGATCAGCAGAACCATCTGCGACAATAAAGGCACTTAGAGGGATTGATTTCGGTATGTTAGATAATTCAATTGATAGGCTTGAAAAGAGACTTTCCACAAGAATCGATTCTGATAGAGCATGGGATTACTTCAATGCAGACACTAACTCTTCAGTAATTTCTCGCTACATGAGAATTTACATTGAAGGTTCACAGTCATCTGGGAAACCTGCAGAAACCGCTGAGATGGTGTCTCGCTCGGTGGGTAGTTTACTTTCTCTTAGACGCAGGCGTTCACTTTCTGCTAACACGATGTGGGGTGTTGCGATTGGACTGTTAATAGCCAGCGTAACAAGCCTTAACGTTACGATTTCTATTGTTCTTCAATTGGGCGATGCGATAGCGGGAGTTGCAAGCGGTCTTGCAGATACTGATGTTTCAGCACTTTCTGACTTTGGCGGTGGTGTTGCTTTACCAGTTATGGAAGATTCAAGTTCAGTAGTTGAAAACATACGGATGTTCAAAATTGTTGTATCAATATTAATTTTGATTCAAGTTGCTGCGGTTTCTATGATTGCTACCCGACTTCGTGGTGGAGGTATGACTAGTGCGCTAGGTCAATCGATTAACCTACTATGGGTTGCAGGATTAACATCATTGGTGACCGCGTTAATTCTTGACGCAGCATCGTCGATATTCTCAGTTTAGTACGGTAACCTTGATAAATTGAATTGATAATCATTCGGTATGCAAGCAGCCCCTTCCCCCCCTGTTATGGCCCAACAACCTCAGAATATGCAGCCCATGGCCGCATATCAGCCTCAACCGAAATTTCTAGAAAAGTATGGAACCTATTCATTCCAAAGATGGCTAATGATTGGAGTAATACTTGTTGTCGCTGCGGCAGTTCTAAATCAAATTCCAAACATCACTGGTGAGCCATCACAATCAGATTATGATGATCTTGAGAAATATGGTGAAGCACTTGAAAGTTATAATTCGCTTGTTGGAACATTAGGTGCACTTGGCTCAATTATGCAATCAGTTGCTCTAGGTATGATTGGATACGCTCTAATCAGAGAAGGCTATGATGGTAATGCACACCATACAGCACTAAGGGTAACAGTTCTCATTGGTGGCGTTCTAGTAATTACTAACCTGGCAGCAAACGGAATTGATATCTTCTAATCAACGCCTTGCTTCTTCTTTGATTCTTTTCTTGGTTGCAGCCCATGAACAGATTGGACATTGCGACAAGTCATGATTTCGAGCTGGGCAGTATTCCCTGCCAAAGAAAATTATCTGGAGGTGTAATTTATTCCACAACTCCTTGGGGAATACCGCCTTTAGATCTTTTTCAGTTTTCTCTACATTCTTTCCGTTGGACAGCCCCCACCTAGCTGCTAATCTGTGAATATGTGTGTCAATCGGAAATGCTGGAACTCCAAATGCCTGTGCCATTACCACTCCAGCAGTTTTATGTCCAACTCCGGGTAAAGCCTCTAATGGTTCGAAACCTTCTGGCACCTCACCGTCGTACTTTTCTACTAAAATTTGTGATAATTTGAGAATATTTTTTGCCTTTGTAGGGGCTAGTCCAACTTGGCGAATATCTTCTAAAATCGTCTCGACATCTAACTTAGCCATTTCTTTAGCAGTTGGTGCTTTGCTAAACAAAGCGGGAGTAACTTGATTCACTTTCAGGTCGGTAGTCTGAGCGCTCATCAAAACGGCAATCAACAGTTGGAAGGTATTTTCATGGTCTAGTGGTACTGGAGTTTCTGGATATAATTCTTCCAACATGGCTGCAATTTTCTCAGCCTTTTCCGACCTCTTCAATACAACCACTACTTCCGTCTGTTGAGAATCTCAGGAGGAATTCTATAAGTATAATCAAGAGAATTACCAATTAGTTGAACTGTGTTTTCGGTGAAAATTATTTTTTCGACCTTGCCTCCAATACCATGAAGTGGCATGGAGGCATCAAAAGCGCCATTTTTGTTAATATTGATTCCTGTTGCAACATCTGAACTAAACGAGGAAAACCGAATAAAACTGTTTGTATGTTCTATATTTCCAAGTTTATCAAAAATCTCCGCAAAGGTAGAAGCGATTGAATCCCAATCTGAAATTGAGTATTCTGTGCGCATAGAAATCAGTCCTAATTGGCATATTCGCCGCCAGTTTTCCAGCCGAAAAACAGTCCCAGTCCAATTGAGATAATCGGTATTAAATTACAGATAATCGACTCGAGAGGTTCTGTAACAGATTCTCCACCGGCTATGTACCATATAATCAGTGCAAGAAACATTCCTGGGAGCACCATCATCCCTCCCATGATTAGGGTACGTAGTAGTCGCATGATGTGGGGAATCCGCCGACCATCATGAATGATTCTATTCTAGGAGAGTTGTTAATTCAAGCCCGCTGAGTGAATTTAGCACATCGCTGGATTCTAACCATCCTTTCCTAGCAGCCATAACTCCGTACGCTATATCTCCTAAGCCTCTGATGGAATGAGCATCGGGATTGATAATTACTGGAACGTTTTTCATTTTGGCATATTTACACATACGCCAATCTAAATCGAGTCTGTAAGGGCTGGCGTTGAGTTCTACCGCTTTGAGAACTCCATCATTATTATAATCAGACATGTAATCTATTATCGCATACATGTCGACCTCATAGCCATCTCTACCTTGTAAAATACGACCAGTAGGGTGGCCTAGGATTGTAGTTGCATCATGGTCAATACAACGCATTAACTCTTCAGTATTGCTTTGTTCATCTCTTCCTTTCCATTTATTCATCGCATGAACCGATGCAACAGTATAATCTATTTGTGATAGAACATCATCTGGGTGATCTAGTTTTCCTCCTTCGAGAATATCAGATTCAACTCCATGGAACAATCTAAAATCAATACCTTGATTAGACCACTCTGAATTATATTGTTTGATTAACTCACCTTGTGCTAATAAATCTTCAGCACTCGCTCCATTAGCTACTTTCAAAGTAGGTGAATGGTCCGCAATTCCAAGCCAATTCCAGCCAATTTTTCTAGCCGCATCAGCCATTTGTTCCAAACTTGCTTCTCCATCTGATAATGTCGTGTGGTTATGTAAAGCACCTTTGATATCAGATTGAACGATTAATTTTGGAAGTAGTGACTGTTCAGCAGCATTAATCTCTCCGGTATCTTCCCGTAATTCTGGAGTAACCCAATCAAGTTCAAGGTGACGGTAAATTTCGCTTTCATCATCTGCAGAAAGTGAAAATTGTGCAGCAGCCATGCCTTTCAATTCACCAGCATCTTTCTCTGGAATCAGCCCAAATTCACTTAATCTTAGACCTCTGTCAATCGCTCGTTGACGCATTGCGATGTTGTGCTCCTTACTTCCTGTGAAATATGCAAGAGTGAATGGGAATACTTCAAGACTAACCAGTCTAACTTGGGCATCAATAGTTCCACCTGCTTCGAGTTGCTCATAGTCATCACCTCCAATAGCATCTAGGACATTAGGATCGATGTGTCCGATTGAAAAACTCTCATCGAATATACTGGTATCTAAAATTAGGCTTATTTTTGAGTCTCCAGCTCCTTTAATATCAGCAATTCCAGGCAAATTGAGAATTGCTTTTGATACATCTTCTTTGTCTTCATCGTGAACAGCTACAACTATATCTAAATCGCCAATAGTATCCTTTCTCCTCCTTGCACTTCCAGCGAGTTGTGCTTTTAGCACTCCGGGGATTTGTGAAATTCTTTGCTCAAATGCTTCACCATATTTTAGGCCAATATCCAGTCTTCTCCTAGATCTGAACCGAGCAAGTAGTTCAATTCCATCCAGCATTCTTTGTTGGGATTTTGCTCCAAAACCCTTCAAGCCGGCAATAGAGTCATCCTCTGCTGCTTGCCTAAGGGTAGCAATGGAATCGACACCTAATTCTTGATTCATAATTTTGATTCTTTTAGGTCCTAAGCCAGGAATACCCAACATTTCAATTAGTCCTTCTGGAGTATCATTGTGTAGAGAAATCCAGTCATCCGGCCATATTCCTTCACTAATCGCTTGGGACAATGCAGAGCCTAACCCCTTACCTATACCTTTTAATCCAAACAATTCACCAGACTCAACTAAATCACCGAGGTCTTGAGTTAATCCTCCTAACATTCTACTAGCATTTTGATAGGAACGTACTCTGAAGACATTCGCGCCTTGTAATTCTAACAGTACGGCAACTTGGTGTAAGGCTTGAGCAACCTGGTTGCGAGAGAAATAAGGAGGTCCACTAGGACGAGCCTTTGGAAGAACAAAACTACTACCAGCCATGAACTTAACGATGCGAGGTACTTCACAAACCTTACCCCTCGCTTCCTTAAGAACCACGGCCTGCTGGGATAACTATGGCAGGTGTAGATCCGGTATTCATCGAGCACTTGGCCGAGGCATTATGTGGCTTGTCTGCCATACTTTTCACATTCATTGCTACTTTTTCAAGGTCTGAAAAAGCAGAGTTGATGGCACAAAATGCAATTGCTGTGACTTTGATACTAGCCGCAGGGGTTCTATGGTGGCTTTCGTTATCTGGAGGTTCTTTATGGGGTTCAAATTATCTGCCCAAACCACTATCATTAGTTTGTATAATTTTAGCGATTTCAGCGAGACTAAACATTAGAGGTACCAATGTTTCTTTTGGTGCTAATCCTCACAGTATTGGTAAGAGGAAAGAGGAGGAATAATCACACAATTTCGCCACGCGGCTCGTCATCTTTTCCGCTAGAATTAGTATTTTCAGTTGCTTCCTTAGCCATTTTTTGGTTGATGAAATTTCTCATGTATTCAGGCAACTCGCCATTAACAAATATCACATCATTTACTTCGTCCAGTTTCATTAGTGCATAGAAGATTTGCATTGCAGTCATAGGAGTTGATGAACAACCAGTACAACCTCCATCCAAAGACAGCATGATATTACCATCAGAAGTGTCTAGAACAGTCACAACACCGTCATGTGCGTCTAGAACCTCCTGAACAGGACCAATTTCTGCCAGTATCTGCTCCGCACTTATCGCCATGCACTACCCTTCAAGTCGTCATTTTTCAAATGTTTGATTATAATTTACAAAATCTGGCATTCCGCTGAAAATAAATGCTATCTCAATGCGGCGTTTTTGAATAAAATCCTGCGAACCACTTATGAGGGGTTCTTTTGTCGCCGGCCCAATAGGTGTTCTACATGATGGATAATATACCCCTAATCGCAGCCGGAGCAGGTCTTTTTGGACTTTTGATTGCTTTCGTGCTGTACATGCGCGTAAATAAAGTAAAAATCGACAATGAAACCGTTGCCGATATAACAAGCGAAATACAAGATGGTGCTATGGCTTTTCTAAAGGCTGAGTACCGTGTTCTTGGGATTTTCGTTGTTGTAGTCGGAGTACTTCTTTGGTTCTTAAATGGCGGTAAGCCTGAAACTACTATTGCATTCTTCGCAGGGGCTTTAGCATCAGTCGGCGCTGGATTCTCAGGAATGAGGGCAGCAACTTCGGCTAATGGTAGAACAGCAATGGCTGCCAAGAGTGGTGGACAACCTGCTGCTTTGGCAGTTTCATACAACGGCGGAGCAGTAATGGGGCTTTCAGTTGGTGGATTGGGACTTCTTGGTATTTCTCTTATCGCATGGTGGCTTGGAGCTGGAGAAACAACCAGTGCAGGACAACTCAACGCTATCGAAGCAGCCGCAGGATTTGGAATGGGTGCGTCCTCAATCGCACTTTTCGCACGTGTGGGCGGTGGTATCTACACCAAGGCTGCTGACGTAGGAGCAGATCTAGTCGGTAAGGTCGAGGCAGGTATTCCTGAAGACGACCCAAGAAACCCTGGTGTTATTGCCGACAATGTTGGTGACAACGTTGGTGACGTTGCTGGAATGGGCGCAGATATCTTTGAATCATTTGTTGGTTCAATTATTGCTGCAATGATTATTGCTAATGAATTTGGCACTTCAAATGCCGCTGATTATGTATTACTACCAATCCTTCTAGGATTTATTGGATATGCTGCTTCAATTGTCGGAGTCTTCTCTATGTCTTTCTTGAAGAACGGCAAAGACCCAGCAGCAGCTCTAAGAAATACAACTTTCATCGGCGCTGGTTTATTTGCTATTGGCGGTTATGTTGCTATTCAACAAGGATTAATCGATGTCGAATACGGAGTAATGCACTCTGTTGTTCTTGGTAGCATTGTTGGAATTCTGATTGGTCTGGTAACCGAATACTACACTGGTATTGAACCAGTATTTGGAATCAAGACCAAAGCAATCCCACACATTGGAGAGATGTCAAAGACAGGACCAGCAACCAATGCTATCGCTGGATTATCTGTTGGTATGATGTCAACTTTCATTCCGATAGTGCTTATCGCTTTGGGTATTCTAGGTGCTAATGAATTTGGTAGCAGCAGTGATATCGACAATCTCGGACTCTACTGTATTGCTATGGCTGCAATGGGTATGCTAGCAACTGTTGGTGTGACAATGACAGTCGACGCTTATGGACCAGTTGCAGACAATGCTGGCGGAATAGCTGAAATGAGCGGACTTGGTGATGATGTTCGTGCAATTACCGATGAACTAGATTCAATCGGAAACACTACAGCTGCAGTTGGTAAAGGATTTGCAATTGGTTCAGCAGCACTGACTGCTCTTGCTTTATTCGCAGCATACACTACTGCAGTTGGTAATGTTTCACTAGACTTAACCGAACCTATGGTCGTGATTGGTCTACTAATTGGTGGTGGTCTTCCTTTCGTAGTCGCTGCAATGACTATGACCTCAGTTGGTAAGGCTGCGGGCGATATGGTTGTTGAAATTAGAAGACAATTCAAAGAAATTGACGGACTATTAGAAGGCAAAGAAGGTGTCAAACCAGATTCCAAGAAATGTGTTGATATTTCGACGCAGGCTGCTCTAAGAGAAATGATTGGTCCAGGTGTTGTAGCAATTGCTGCTCCGGTAGTAATCGGATTCGTTCTTGGAACCTCTGCTCTTGGCGGAATGCTTGCAGGATCTTTGGTCACAGGTGTTCTGTTGGCGTTATTCATGGCTAATGCCGGTGGTGCTTGGGACAATGCAAAGAAAGCAATTGAACAAGACCACATCGAAGGGGCAAAGAAGGGTGACGATGCTCACGACGCAGCAGTTATTGGCGACACAATTGGAGACCCATTCAAGGATACCTCTGGTCCTTCTTTGAATATCTTGATCAAACTGATGTCCATTGTTGCAGTAGTTCTTGCTGGAACAGGTAAGTTGAGCGATACAGGACTTCTTTGAACATAATTCACAGAACTTTGAAGCGTTAGGCTTTCAAGAGAAGTCATACACGCACAACCATGCGTGCCTACTTGCTGTCGCTATTGATGTTGACAGTCAGCCTTGCTGGATGTGTTACAGATGGAGGTTCTTCTTTATCTGGAATAGGCGATACTACTGAAGATGAACTGGCTTTACCTGAATGGCAAATTGGCGACCAATGGCTCTATACATTCATAACACCCGAGTTTGGTGAAGATAGTGCAAGATTAGTTGTAGCAGATGTTCGTGAAGATGATGGACAATTCATGCTGGGCATATCCTCAGAAGGTGAAGCACAACGTCACGCCGTAATCAATCATAATCCATTCCTTGGTAGAGTCACTATGGATGGCCTTTCAGTTTTTGAGAATGGTGAACCACAACCTGTTTTTAATTTCCCTTGGGAGATTGGCTCAACTTGGGATTTCAGATTATTGGGGCAAGACTGGAGTGCTCGAACCGATAATATCTACAATGGAGAAGTCACAGTTTCAGCAACTTCAAGTGAAGGACATACGCTTGATTATGTCTTCAGTGGGAGGCAAGGTTTCATTAAAACTCTAGCATGGACTAATTCAGAAGGAATTGACAACCTTCGCATGAATCTAAATTTGAAAGATACCGGTTATACCGGTGATGTTTTCTTCTACCGTGCAGGAGATTTACATGATAACTTGTATGAAGAAAATGATCAAGAGATATATGACTCATTCTTCGATGAAGGATACTCTCCTAACGAAGCATGGGATACACTGGTTTGGTATTTGGATGTAGAAATTGATGAAAAAGGCGGTTCTGGTACTTTGACAATAAGTGACCAGCAAGATGGTTCATCCCCATTGTCTAGGGCTTGGGGCAGTGGAGCAACCGAAAAAGGCTCATTTGGTACTATTCCATCAAAGACAGGTGAGCATAGAATTACCCTAACTTTACAAGGTGAGACATCATTTGTTCATTTGAAAGTTGCTGGTGCTTTAGTACGTTCATGGACATTATGAGGTTGCGATATGCCAACACTCATCATGATGCATGGTATGACTGGCGATGCAAGTATGATGCGTCCTTTTGCTGAAAAAATTCTTCCTGAAGGTTGGACTTTAATCGTACCTGAAGCGAGATACAACCATCCAATGAGAGGATTGACTTGGTGGCGATATGAAGACTATGACATCGATGCAACACGGAGACTGAATCTGTCTAGAAGAGAATTGATAGACGTAGATTCAAGTCTTTCTCAACTAGAAAAGATAATTTCTGAACAAGCACCACTTGGACCTCTTGTAGTCGGAGGATTTTCTCAGGGAGGGGCGATGGCTCAAGAGCTGATGCATCTTCCAATTGCAGATAGGATAGTAGGAATAATATGCATCGGTACACGCTTAGTAAGGCCTATGGAACTTAGAATGAGGTTACAAGAATTAGATCCAAAGAGAATGTTTTGGATGCATGGCGAAAAAGATGTCAGAGTACCCATTGAAGATGGTTGGGCAGTCGCAAATTTGTTTGAAGCAGGCGGTTGGTCTGTAGAGTTAATCGAACATAATAAAGGGCACATGATTCCTCTCGAACACCATGATTCAATCAAAGAATGGTTGATGTCTTTTGATTAATTTAAGTAACGATTTGTCTCATCAAATCCACCGATGAACAAAACCTTTCCGTCTCTTAAATCAAAAATCACTGGAACTGTTCTGTGACCGGTTGCTGCAACAACATCTTGTCGCAAACCAGAATAATGTTCGAAATTATATTCAGCATAGGTTAAATTTTTGATTTTGAATAACCGCTTAGCAGCCTCACAATAACCGCAAAAATTCCCAGTATACATCAAAAAATCAGTTCCAGAATCTTTGGCATGCCGTATTATGACTTCCTCAGACATGACAGTGACTCACGCGTCGTACTTGTTAAAATTTGGTAAAACCCTTTGTCACGGTTGGTAGCAAGACTTTGAATATGTGCTATACTTTGTTGAGTTTGGTGAGAGATTGCATCGTTCTGTAAAATCAATAGTTCCTACGCACACTGTGTTAGAAGGAGGTGGCTTCCAAGTTAGAAGGCCTGTTGCCATGGGTTCTTTGATGAGCCCGTTCCTACTCCTCGATGAAATGGGCCCGGTAAATTACGGTCCAAAACAAGCTATTGGTGCGCCTTCTCATCCGCACAGAGGTTTTGAGACTGTAACTTACATGCTTCAAGGTTCGATGCAACATGCTGATTCAGCCGGAAACTCAGGTGATCTAAATCCTGGAGATGTCCAATGGATGACAGCAGGGCGTGGAATTATTCACTCAGAACTCCCACACCCTGACTTCTTTGATGCCGGAGGAGTGATGCATGGCTTCCAAATCTGGGTAAATCTTCCAGCCAAAGACAAGATGATGGAACCACGTTACCAAGATATACCTTCAGATGATATTCCCACAGTTGAATCGAATGATGGTAAAATTTGGGCTAAAGTTGTAGCAGGCGAGGCTTTGGGCGCCAAGGCAGTTATCGATACGGTAATACCAATACAATTTATTCATTACAGGATGAGAGAAGATTCTAATCTAACACATAAAATTTCAAAGAATCTAAACTGTATGATATACATGTTTGGAGGACAAGCGGAAGTATCAGGTAAATCGATTGAGGATGGGCAACTTATTTTACTAACTGAGGGAGAAGAAGTTCAAATCAAATCAACTGAAGGCGCTGAATTCTTGATTTTAGCAGGCCCAGAAATAAATGAGCCTATAGCAAGATATGGACCATTTGTTATGAATACTAGACAAGAGATTCATCAAGCAGTAATTGATTATCAAAACGGAACTTTGGCTTGAATCTAGTAGGATTGTTCAGACCAAGACATAATTATCGTGCTTTCAGCACTCTGTAAGTGTTCAGCAACAGTGCCTTGCCTAACTCCTAACTCTTCTGCCAATTCTCTTTGTGTACACTTCCTAGGGGTTTGATAATATCCACGTTTAACTGCTAAATCCATGACTTGTTTACGCCTTTCAGGTAGTTGAGGTGCAGCAATCCAATCAGCCTTCAAATCCTTAGTAATCCTAAATTTAACTGAACTAGGAAGTAGTTTCTTGATACCATCTCTAAAACTTTTCAGGCCTTTTGTGGTACCATGAACGGTAAGAAAAAGGCCATGTAATACACTTAGAGTAGAAGGGGTTTGAATCCAACATTCATCAATTTGATGAATCAGCATCAGTACTGGGCCATGGAATCTAGCTATTACCAAAGCATTATTTCCCGTATTTGAAATAACTCTAATTATATTAAAAATACCTTCGATAGAAAAATTCTCTAAGTCCATTTCTTGATTAAGTTCCAGGTTGACAATATATTCCGGTGCTTTTTCTGACCATGAAACAGGAGATACCAAGTCAATCTTCGGGAAAAATTCTGTCATTACTATTCCCGGAGAACCTTTGGCTTGTTCTAGTGTTACTTTGAGTTGCAAGAAACGCAAAACTTGACTATTCATGATACAACCTCTCATGAACGGGTCATGACACCTACATATGAATGTAATGATAAACTAAATATTCAAAAAATATTCATTTTAATTCGAGTATCTATAGGAGGAAACCTCAAAAAAGGGTCCAAATTGGAATGCTCATCCAGTTGGTGGTACAATGAGTAAAGTTGACGAAATAATGGATACAATTAACGAACAACTGGACGCAATTAATGAACTCAATTCCTTTATTAAATTCGGAATTTGTATTTTCCTGACGGTTATTGCTTTTCAAATCGTAAAGTATGGAATTGTTAGGCCATGGGGCCGAATTGTGATGTCTACTGAGACTGCATGGGATGACAAACTTCACCGCCCAATTGCTACTAGGGCATACTTCTTCCTGTACGTCGGCGCTGCACAGCTAACATTATTGTGGGTATTTGATGGATATTCATTCAATGAAACCTTGGATCCGATGTTTTCAGCGATTTACATATTACTTGCAACCTCTATTGCTAGTGTATCAATCAAACACATAATTCCGATGATTCTAGATCGTTTCACTGAAAAGTCGAGCGTAACTGTTTCAGGAAGCAATCCTCTAATCACCTTCACGTTAAGATTCGTGGTCTGGTTTGGAGGTCTTTACCTTGCTCTAACAGAAGTTGGAATTCAACTATTTGGCGTACTTGCTTCATTAGCCGTATTCTCATTGATTATCGGTCTTGCAGTCCAGCAAACGCTTGGTAACATAATCAACTCGTTCTTGTTAGCGATTGATAGGCCATTCGAAATCGGAGACAGAATTGAAGTTGAAGGAACATGGGGTGCTGTTGTTGGAACCGGAATTCTTTCAACCAAGGTTCTTGACCGTGATGAAAGACTGGTTGTTATTCCAAATAACACTCTTGTTCAATCAACAATCATTAATCACGCTCGTGGTGGTGGAGACGGAATTGCTCGAAGAATATCAATCGTCATAGATATCGGTGTCGATTATCGAGAAAATACCGAGCACGTCAAGTTGACTATGGTTAATATTGCTAGATCCTGTGAATACATTATGGATACACCAGAGCCTAGAGTTCTCTTAACTGAACTTGGCGATTTTTCCAAGGTTTTCAGATTATTCGCATGGGTCCATGACTATTCGGATGAACAATTAGCCCGTGATTGGTTGCTTAGAACTATAGACAGCAAGTTTAGTGATGAAGGAATCAATATCCCTTACCCAACTTCAGTTGAATTGACAGAGAGTGTTTATGTTCAGGCCGAAGAAGCAAGACAGAAAGCAGCCTCTAAGAGGATGCAGCGTGAAGAAAAGAAGCATCTTGCCGAGCGTGAAGAAGCAAAGGAAAAACTTGACGACATCCAAGANAAACTCAANGATGTTAACNTNGANGCCAAGAAGAAGGCTGAACTTGAGGAAGAGGCACGTAAACTTGAAACTACTATCAATATGTTCGAATCTGGTGGTTGAAACTTAGTTTTCCTTTCATGAACGGCTCAATTTATATCCACCTAATCTACAAACATCCACTATGCAGCGTAGCGTAAGCCATGGAAAAACTGTAAAATCAGCGTTTTTGGTCATTTTGATGATTATAATGACCCAAGTCGGGTATTTGGACCTGATAAATAGTCCAAAAACCGGTAATGATTCATTGAGCGAAGAAACTCCAGTGTTTGAGACTGCTCAAGGGACCTCGATTATTTACGGTAATAACACTCAATGGGCGCCATCTGGTTCATTAGAAACATATGGTTTCGCAAGTGGTGTTGGTATAATCGCGACAAGTGACGATGTAATTTTGCTCAAAGGGAAAGTTGGTAAAGATAGCCGTACTTATTGTATAATTGCTTACAATTATGTTAACAAAACCTCTTGGCAGCCAAATGTTGTAGGCACATCGCAATGCCCGAGTGCAAATTCTAATTGGAAGTTCATTGGCATTATCGACGGAGTGACATTGGTGCGGTATGACTCAGGGAATTCTGTTAATCAAAACCAGGCGATTTTTGGCTACAACCCGAGTAACGATACTTTCTATTCCATAGCAAGCCTTCCAAACACACAAGATGTGGCAGGTGGTACTGCAATTATTGGTAGAAATGTCTACATGGGTACACTGCAATCAGATGTGACTATTTTTAATTATGATAATCAGACCATTTGGGAACTGAATAATATTGGTTCATCAAGTTGCAACTTAGGCTACTATGATACTGGCGCTGTCGGCGATAAAATTTTTGGAAGGTGTAGCATGCGTTTAGCTATTTTTGATCCAGCCACACAATCATTATACACTCCAAGCAGTATGTCTTCGGTGTTTGTTAATAATTCGCTTACAGAATCTAGATCTGCGGTAATAGGCAATCAATTATTGTTCCAAGGATATGATAGTGTCAACGGCAAAGAGTTATGGGTCTATGACTCTACTAACGATTCTGCATGGATGGCAGCAGATATTGCAGTAGGTTCGGATTCAGCATGGTCAACGTATGGGCAGTTTAACCCGCTGCGTTCAGGAACAAAGGTTCTCTTTGAGGCTACAGACCATTATGATGACAATGATCTTTGGTGGTATGATAGCATCAATGCCTCAGTTTGGCGTGCAACAAATTTTTCCGACCCTAACATACAATTTAACGGTTACAACACTAGGAATTATGGTGAGTTAGCCAATGGAGTTATCGCCATAGGTCACAAAAATGCCGATGGAACTAATACGAATTATTACTCGCACTACATTTCATTTTACAACCCAAGTAATGGGACAGTATGGCAAGAGCCCAATTTGTATGATTTAACCGAGCAAACAGGTTATGGACTAAATACTAACGGTAATATCAAATTACGCGCAGTGTATGGTAATACAATTATTGGAACTGCAGAAATCAATACTGGATCACCTGTTGGATATTACTTCAAATTATTTGCTTTTGACCTCACCAATCAAACCCGTCAAGTCTCAGCCAACCTCGGCAATGCTCAATACTCGCATTATGATATTGTCAGTACCAACATAGTGACGTTTGGCGATCACATCTTCTATGGCTTGGCCTGCGGCAATAATGTTGCAAATTCATGCCCTGCTGTTGGCGGGGGTCGGCAAGCCGCAGTCGCTTGGTCGCCAGGTGCAATAGCAGTTAATGATGCATGGAACATTTCCGCGGGAGACCGTCTTGACGGCCCAATTTCAGGTGGCGATGGGCGTTTCTACAACTCTGGAGTTGGCGTGCAAAATCTAACCGCCAGTTCAGAAGGTGCCGACCTGATGGTTGGCGATCTCATGGACGAAATCACCTTCCAATATGACGCCAGTGCAGTAAGTGGCTCAGCATTTGCTTATGCCAACAGCAAGTTGGCTACTGGCTACGATCATACGTGTGCCATCCTTGACAACGGCGATTTGAAGTGCTGGGGACGGAACTCCTATGGGCAGTTGGGCAATGGTGGTCACTCAAACGCCCACCTTAACACACCTCCATCCACCGCGATTGACCTCGGAACAGGCCGAACAGCCGTTGCGTTATCTCAATTCCACCACACTTGCGCCATCCTTGACAACGGCGATTTGAAGTGCTGGGGATTGAACGACTACGGACAGTTGGGCGATGGTGGAAGTAGTGTCACCACCAATTCACCTTCATCCACGCCAGTTAACCTCGGCAGTGGCAGAACAGCAGTTGCGGTGTCTACTGATAGGTACAACACCTGCGCCATCCTTGACAACGGCGATTTGAAGTGCTGGGGACGGGATCAATACGGACAGTTGGGCGATGGTGGATCAAATCCAGGCACCGACCTCAACGCACCTTCATCCACAGCAATTGACCTTGGCTCGGGCCGAACGGCAGTTGCGGTATCTTCTGGATATCTACACACCTGCGCCATCCTTGACAACGGCGACCTGAAGTGCTGGGGAGGCGACTCCGACGGACAGTTGGGAGATGGTGGGAGCAACACGCAAACCCTCGAACCTTCATCCACGCCAGTCAACCTCGGCAGCGGTAGAACAGCCGTTGCGGTGTCTGCTGGAACCTCCCACACCTGCGCCATCCTTGACAACGGCGACCTGAAGTGCTGGGGAGAAAATGGTCAGGGGCAATTGGGCGACGGTGGCAATTTTAACACTAATGCGCCTTCAGCCACGCCAGTCAACCTCGGTACGGGTCGAACGGCTGTTGCGGTGACTGCTGGAGAGTATCACACCTGCGCCATCCTCGACAATGGTTCTCTGAAGTGTTGGGGACATGACTCCTGGGGACAGTTGGGCGATGGTGGAAGCATCGCCAATACCAACGCACCTTCAGCCACGCCAGTCAACCTCGGCAGTGGTAGAACAGCCGTCGCGGTATCTTCTACATATGGGCACACTTGCGCCATCCTTGATAACGGCGAGGCGAGGTGTTGGGGGAGGGACAACTACGGACAGTTGGGCGATGGTGGAAGCAACACTGATCAGGGTTCACCTGTTGCGGTTTCTGGCAGCAACACCTGGGATTCCTCAACCGGACTGAGCAGCGGCTCTTCGAGTACTTCCAACGATAATGGACTCTACACGATTCGAAGGTCGGATATTAGAGTCAAAAAATTCAGTACTGGTCAGTTGAGTACATGTGCCATCACCGTCGATGGTGAGCTCAAGTGCTGGGGTTCGGACAGGTTTGGAGAGTTGGGCAATGATTTTGGAGATCCTCCGAATAGCGGTAACAATGTGGATTTGCAGCCTGGCGTATCTGTTGATCTTGGAGAAGGCCGGACGGCTGTTGCGGAAGCAG
>PBWC01000024.1 GCA_002729095.1 Methanobacteriota archaeon | reverse complement strand
GAGGAGATGTTGTTAGACGACAATTATTAGCAGATTATGGTATTGAAGTTAGTAAGATAAGAAGTGTTGTTGGTTTCCTAATATCTTCATCGATTTCTCCAGAAGAAATAGAAAATAGAGCTGATGATTTGTTTGCAGACCCTATAATCGAATATTCCTGCACAAATGAATTATTTATCGCAAATACTGAATTGTTCAAAAACTCACCTGATGCTGTAATCTCTGTAGGATTCAAACCAGGAGTTACTGATAACCCCGGCGCAGCGGCGCTAGACGGTTTTAAGACACTATTTCCCAACACCGATACAAATTCGAAAATTTCAACCTATATCACATACGCTTTTTACGGACTATCTGATGAGATATCTATTGATTGGTTATCAGGCACCTTACACAACCAATTAATCGAGAGAGCCATCTATTCTACTAAAGAGGATTGTTCAAATTCAAATTGGCCAGAAATACAATACACACCAAAACCCGAGCAAGTATTTGAAAATCCCAAGCATATTTCCTTGGAAATAAGTGATAATGAGTTGATTGATCTTTCAGAAAAAGGATTATTGGCTCTGAACCTAGAAGAGATGAAAACAATACAATCTCACTATCGGGATCCAATAATTAGAGAGGCCCGGAAAGCAGTTGGAATAGTAACTGATTCTCCTACTGATGTTGAACTGGAATGTTTGGCTCAAACATGGAGTGAACACTGTAAACACAAAATATTTGCATCAAAAATCCACCATGTTGACAAAGAAACTGGTGAAGATAGTATGGTTGATTCAATATTCAAAACTCACATAATGAAACCTACCCATGATATGCAAAAAGAGGTAGATTGGCTTTTGTCAGTATTCCATGATAATTCAGGAGTTATCGCGTGGGATGAAAACTGGAGCATTTGTATGAAAGCAGAGACTCACAACTCACCTTCTGCACTAGACCCGTATGGAGGGGCGATGACAGGTATAGTTGGAGTAAATCGGGACATCTTAGGCACAGGATTGGGCGCGCGTCCAATTGCTAATACAGACGTATTTTGCTTTGGCCCTCCAAATTGGGAAGGAGACTTGCCCGAGAATTTATTCCATCCTTCTAGAGTATTACGTGGAGTACATGCAGGTGTTAGGGTCGGTGGAAATGAATCAGGTATACCGACCATCAATGGAGCAATTGTGTTTGATGATAGATATATTGGAAAGCCACTTGTTTATTGTGGTACTGTAGGAATAATGCCTAGAAGGCTTGTAGATGGTCGCGAATCTCACATCAAGACCCCTAGTGCTGGAGATGTTGTCTACATGGTTGGAGGTAGAGTTGGATATGACGGGATTCACGGTGCTACTTTTTCATCATTAGAGTTAACCGAAGAGTCACCATCAAGCGCTGTTCAGATAGGTGACCCGATAACTCAGAAAAAAATGCTTGATATGGTGTTGGAGGCTAGAGATCAAGGGTTAATTACCTGTATTACAGATAATGGTGCCGGAGGTTTGTCCTCCTCAATTGGAGAAATGGCAGAATATACTAATGGTTGTGAGATAGACCTAGCTAAAGTACCACTCAAACAACCGGGGTTGTCGGCATGGGAGATATTAGTTTCTGAAAGCCAAGAAAGAATGACAATTGCAGTTAGTGGTAAGAATACCAAACGTTTCGAAGCATTGGCAAGATTACATGAGGTTGAAGCAACACCAGTAGCATCATTTACCTCATCAGGGAATTTCCATGTAAAATATAATGAAGATACTGTTGCCTTTTTACCAATAGAATTCTTACATGATGGAGTCCCTCAACTACAATTGGAATCCGAATGGAATCCACCCCAACTAACAGAATTCATTCCGCCTGTAAACGCAAATCATGACGAAATTCTGTTGAAAATGTTGGCAAGGCCAAATATCGCAAGTAAAGAAACCTGGGTTAGACAATATGATCACGAAGTTATCGCTCAGACAGCTGTAAAACCATTTGTTGGAGTAGAAAGAGACGGGCCCGGAGATGCTGGATTAATTGCACCTATTCATGGTAGCACGCATGGGATTGTGGTTTCTTGTGGCATCAACCCTAGATATTCAGATATTGATGCAGGTGCTATGGCAGCAGCATCAATAGATGAAGCAGTAAGAAATGCAGTTTGTGTTGGAGTAGACATCGATAAAATTGCTGGATTAGATAATTTTTGCTGGCCAGATCCAATCGAATCTGAAAAAACTCCCGATGGAAAATTCAAGTTAGCACAATTAGTTCGTGCTAATAGAGAGTTAGAGAGAGTCTGTAGAGCATATAGATTGCCTTGTGTTAGTGGAAAGGACTCAATGAAGAATGACTACGGTAAAGGCGAAAATAAGATTTCTATTCCTCCAACACTTCTTTTCTCTTTGTTTGGAGACCACCCTGATGTAAGAATGACAGCAACCAGTGACTTGAAAGTTGCCGGTGAAAAATTATACTTAGTGGGAGAATCCTTGGATGAACTAGGTGCGTCCGAAGTATCATTTATGTTTAGAGATGAAGATTCTTCTATGGGGATTGGGGGTAATGTCCCTAAATTGACCAATCCTGAAAGTAATTTAAGTACCTATAGAACCCTTTCAAAAACAATAAGGCAAGGACTTGTTCAAACATCCCATGATTGTTCTGAAGGTGGAGTAGCAGTCGCTATTGCTGAAATGTGTATAGGTGGGCGAATTGGCGCAATGATAGATATTGACGGCACAGGAGACAACAGTCTCTGGGCTAGATTATGGGGAGAAAGTCTAGGCAGATTCATTATTGGAGTAAAACCAGAAAATGAGGAAAAATGGTTGGACGAGATGAAAGGCCACAAAGTGACATATCTCGGTAAGACAGAACAACAAAATAATCTAGTGATAAATGATGGATTTGACGAAGTTATCAATTTGAATGTGAACGATTTGGTTTCATCGTGGCAAAATACACTTGATATGACGGGGGGATCTCAGTAATGTACACTCCTAAAGTGGCCGTTTTGTTTGGCTTTGGAATCAATTGCGATCATGAAACCGCTGCCGTTTTCGAGTTAGTTGGCGCTCAAGCCGAGCGAATACATTTGAACAAATTTATCAGTAAAGAAGCGGTATTGTCAGATTATGACATTTTGGCCGTACCAGGGGGATTTTCTTTTGGTGACCACTTAGGGAGTGGGAGATTGATGGGCAACAGAATGCGCTTCTCATTACGTGATGAGCTGCATAAATTCGTTGAAGACGGCAAACCAATTATTGGTATTTGTAATGGCTTCCAAGTGTTGGTCAAAACCGGATTATTACCAGGTCCAAATGGCCACGAAAACCTTCCAGATTTTCAACAAAGGGCTAGTTTAACTCTAAATGATTCAGGTAGATATGAAGACAGATGGGTTACCTTAGAATTTGACCCGAATAGCCCGTGTATTTGGACCAAAGATATGACTAGAATCGACTGTCCTGTAAGACACGGCGAGGGTAAATTCGTGATGCCTGAGATTACGGATTTTGATAAATTGGCAGAAAACAATCAACTCACGGTCAGATATGTTGATCCTAAAACAGAAATTGGTAAAGGGATTACCGATGAACCACTACCATTTCCAATTTCACCGAATGGTAGTATGAGAAATATTGCAGGGGTGTGCGATTCTACCGGTTTAGTTTTCGGACTTATGCCACATCCAGAAGCGGTATATGCAAAATGGCTTCATCCTGATCACACCAGAGGAAATGCTCCAGGTCCAAAAAACAGCGATTCGTTAGGTGAGTGGGAAGGTGAAGGCTTGCAAATTTTCCGTAATGCTGTAAAATATATTCAAAATAATAGGTGAGCATGCCACAAATCAGCAGAATATCGCATATCGATTCTTTACGAGGCGTAGCAGTTTTACTTATGGTGATGGTACATGCTGCAGCAACTTGGAATCCATTCGAAAGCGCGCAATCCTCTATACTGGCCTATACAATTTCAGGTCTTGGCGGACTAGCAGCACCTCTCTTTGTTACATTATTCGGGTGGGGGATGTATCGAAGCAATCTAAACTTTAAGCAAAGAATATTTTACTGTTCAGCACTGATAATTTCGCAAATTTTGGTGAATCTGTCATCACCTCAATTATTCAACCGTTTAACACCAGGAATTCTCTCTCTCATGGCAATTTTAGTTTTATTGATGCCACTTTTTAATTTACTAGTATCGAAATATCAAGATAAATCATTTCTAATATCATGCGCTGTGTTATTTCTACTACAATTGACCTATCCACAATTTCAAGGTAATGGGCAATGGAGTGATAGAGTCTCATCTGACAATATCTCTACAATATTTTCTAATCTTTTTTTTGAAGGAACATATCCATTATTTCCATGGTTCATCTTCTCGCTTTTTGGAGCATTAATATCATCAAAGTATGATGAGACTAACAATCTCACTTTAACAAAAAGCGGAATTGCGACCATAGTTTTAGGATTGCTGTTTTGTTTAACTACATTCCTAATTGCCCAGTACAATGGAGATCTCTGGGCTCATCCAAGTTCGGAGGCTTATCTAACATTTTTTCCCGCTAACCCACCATTTATAGTAGCGGGGTTAACTGGAGTAATGCTTCTTTGGATTGCCATAAAGAGATTTGAATTGACCATACTTACAAGCTTAGGAAGAATATCTCTGACGATATATATCGTTCATTTTATTCCTCTTACACTCATGTATGATTTCGAATCAAAGTATGACTGGAGCCTAGAGATCTCTGCTTTTGTCACAGTAGTTTACACTATGATATGGATTCCAGCATCCGCCCTGTGGTTGAAACTTCTACCAAGGGCGAATGCGGAGTCAATTATCAAGAGTATACGTGAATCACTCTTCAGCTGATGCAGAGGCCTTGGTATCCATTGTTGCGGCGTACCAGACCATTAGACCGAAGGCAGTCTTGTTAACAACGTCAGCGATGTTGTACAAGATGTTCAGAGCATCATTGTTAGGGTCATCACCAGTTCCTAGGAAGTAACCGATCGGGTAGATGGCCCATCCTACGGTGAGGATGAGGGCCATTGCCTTGAACGCAAATTGGGTACCTTCAGAGGTGGTGTCAGCGCTTTTCTTCGCTTCTCCAGCCCAAACTTCGTAGATGATGTATGCCCAAGCAGCGACACCAATAGCTAGCATTGGCATCTCTGGAGCGTGTCCAGCTTCTCCGAGGAATCCTGCGATAAGCATGACCAACGAAGCACCAAATAGGCGCCAGAATAGCATTGCAGTAGCGACACCTACAGCAGCGAGGATGAGGTAGAACTCAGCAACCTGCAGTGGGACAGTAATCAACCAGTCGATGTATCTTAGCACAAGTGGTGAATCACCAACGCCTGGGTGGGAACCATCGGCAGCGTAGGAATTAGCCCAGTGTGTGCGCATGTATGTGTAGTGGTACCATGCAACACCAGTTACTAGTGCAGCAACAGTCATAGATGTTTTCCACTTTGCAGCAACATTGTTTCTTTCAAGTATGAAGAAAACAGTTGATGCAAGCATCATTGCGGTAGCGAGCCAAAACGAGACACCGACCATATCAGTGGTGTCAAGTGCGGCTCCTTCCGCTGCTACCGTTCCTAAAGTTAGTAACGATAACGTTCCGATCAAAAGCAGGCTAGATGTTTTTTTGAGATTAGATTTTAACATATTCCTCAACTTTCGGGTTTTGAATGAGTATATAAAAGAGTGTTTAAATTAATGTTGTAATATGCCGGTTTGCACACCCCACAGTCGGTTGTAGACTCCTTTTTTTGCCAATAAATCCTCATGGGAGCCATCCTCTTTTATCAGTCCATTCTCAAAAACTATGATTCTATCAGCGTTTCTAATTGTCGATAAACGGTGGGCAATAATAATGGTAGTTCTGTCTTTTGAAACCTTTACAATAGAGCGCTGTAGGGCTGCTTCAGTTTCATTATCCACAGCAGATGTTGCTTCATCTAATATTAAGAGGGGAGCATCTTTCAGAACAGCCCTTGCAATAGCTAGTCTCTGTCTTTGTCCACCAGATAAACGATGTCCACCTTCTCCAATCATTGTTTGCCAACTTTCAGGTAATTTTTCAATAAACTCAGAGGCTTCGGCAATTACAGCCGCGTTTTTCACTTCGTCATCATCGGCTTCTGGATTTCCATATCGAATATTTTCTAATATTGTAGTAGGAAATAATGTGATGTGCTGATCCACCAATGCTATTGAAGATCTCAATGATTTCAAATCCCAATCCTTGGTATCCACATCAACCCAACTAATTTGACCATCACTAATATCAGCAAATCTTAGTAGTAATCGAACCAATGTGGTTTTTCCCGAACCCGTAGAGCCAACAACACCTAGCGTTTTTCCTGCTTCTATTTCTAAATTTAATCCATTGAAAACATTTTCACGGTCTGGATAAGCAAATTCAACATTTTCCAAAACGATATTTGAGGTTGCAATATCTTTTCTAGCCGGTTCGAAATCCCCACTAACTAGTTCCATAGGAGAATTAAGAACGTCCAAAACCCTAGTCGAGGATGCCATCGCCCGCTGGTATAAATCAAAGGTTTCACCTAATCTAGTTAATGGCCAGAGTAGTCTTTGTGTCATAAAAACGAGCACAGAATATGCCCCAATAGCCAACTGCCCTTCGAGAGTCAACCAACCACCAAGAAGCAGGGTTGCAGTAAAACCGCACAAAATTGCCATTCTAATTAAAGGAGTAAATGCGGCTGATAATCTAATAGCATCTCTATTTGCATCTCTGTAGTCGTCACTTAAATTACGTACCCGAACTATTTCTCTTTCCTCTGCTGTAAATGATTGAATAGTTGACATACCAGATAAATCATTTTCTAGTAAAGCATTCATCTTCCCAGCAGAATCTCGAACTTTGGCATATCTAGGTTCAAGACTTCGTTGATATTTGAAAGAACCCCAAATAATAACTGGAATAGGTAATACAGCAAATAAAGCGATTTTCCAAGAGATTGCTATGAAAATTGCTCCAACTACAACCACTGTAGTGCTTACTTGTAATAGATCGTTAGCACCTTTGTCTAAAAAGCGTTCCAATTGGTTTATGTCATCATTTAGTATCGCTAAGATGTCACCTTTTTGTCTTTCATCAAACCATCCCATTCCCTGTTTTTGAACGTGGTCAAATGTATCTAGTCGTAACTCATGTTGCACTGTTTGCGCTAAATTACGCCATAGAATGCCGAAGAAATATTCGAACAGAGATTCAAACCCCCAAACAATAAACGTTACTATTGAAAGTAAAACTAACTGATTCCATGGGTCCAAAACTCCTAAACCAGCAAGAAAAGAATTTTCTTGCAAAACTACTACATCAACAGCCAATCCAATTAGTAATGGCGGGGCAAGGTCCCAAATTTTGTTTATAATTGAACAAGCGGAAGCCAAACGGATTGTTCTTTTGTGAGAAGAGGTATGCTGCAATAATCTCCTAAAAGGACCAACTTCCCCCATACCACTCCGTTTACATGGGGGTTGATAACACTATGATAATACCCATATCACCCGTAATACATATGGAATTGGAACCAAACCGTTGAATTAGGGAGTCATATGTTGAGCGACGAAGAGACGGCACTTTCATACATCTCCAATAAGTCTGATAAGACTCGTCATATCACCCTGATCGATCCTGCAAAACAAGATCCTGAAATCGCAGCAAATAGAGCGATGGTGGCAGTAGAGTGCGGTAGTAAGATGATATTTGTCGGCGGATCAACAGATACACCAGATGAGATAGTTCACGCAACTTGTGTTGCAATTCAAGAGTCGTTAGAATTGCGTGTTTTTGCGGCGAGCCAAGATCCGACCGGGGACGAAGAATCGTGGAAAATCCCAGTAGTACTTTTTCCAGGAGGCGCTCACGCACTCTCTCCCGCTGCCGATGCAATAACCTTTATGATGTTAATGAATTCAAATAGCCGGAAATTTTTGGTAGGTGAGCAGTTGAGAGGCGCCCCTTATCTACAAAAATTTGGAGTTGAGGCATTACCTACTGGATATCTTGTTTGCGCCCCTGGAGGTAGAGTAGGGGAGGTCGGTGACGCGGACTTAATTCAGCCCGATGATTCCGAGTTGGTATTTTCTTATGCATTAACCGCAGCAATGTATGGATTCAAAGTATTGTATTTAGAGGCGGGGAGCGGAGCAGAAACTCAAGTAGACCCTTCTCTGATTAAGAGCGCAGCAAAGTGTGGGGATTTGGTACTGTTAGTTGGTGGAGGAATTAGAACTGCAGAACAGGCAAAAATTGCAGCAGACGCTGGTGCTGATTGGATAGTCACTGGTACATTAACTGAAAATGCAGAGAATCTAGATGATTTGAGAAATAAATTAACCGCAGTAATATCTGCCCTTAATTCTTGAAGAATCTTTTCCTGTTTTTAGAGACCACTCTGTACACTAAGTTTCTAATTGGTAAAGGAACAATCCAGGCAAACGGGTACAATATTTTCCACCACCATTTGAGGTATAGTAGGCATCTTATTCCTGCTGATGAATAGTAGTATACAATATCTTTACGAATTAAAATAACAGAATCTATTTGTTTAATATGCTCAGGTAATTCAGAGATTATATTGATTCCCTCATCTTCATCTTGAGCGACAATTTTTAAATTTGCAGACTTTGAAAATCTCTTTGTTAGAAATGTACCAAGTCTCGAACATAAGCCACAATGACCATCTATTAGCAAAACGTCATATTTCTGAGAAGTCAAAACCCCTCACCTTAATCTTCATCGTCAAAAATCACGGGGTCGCCACTTCCTCCAGGAGCAGCAGGACGGTCAGTATCAACATCCATGCCCTTTTCAATTTCAACTTCATCAACTTCTAAATTCACTCTTCCGCCTTCAGCAAGATGCGCCATATCTTCAGGTTCCGGGGTTGATAATTTTCTCTCAACGTCGGGCGAATTAGCGTAATTTTCACGCATCATTTCTCTTTCATCGTGACTTCTAACTAAAGACAACGAATCAGCAAATACCCTTCCAACAACTTCTCTAGTCCTTTCACCACGTCGAACTGCATCTAACTCATGAGTCATACTTTCTCTTTGACCTTCTAATTCACGCAGTTCTGCAGTTCTATCCTGTAATGCAGACTCCATATCACCAAGGGTCAGTGACATTTGTTGAATTCTCTCATCTCTTTCAAATACGTCATTATGTAATCTTCTTTCCCTTCTTCTTAGAGATTCATATTCTCGATTTCTTTCAAGTAACCTGCGCTTCAATTCTTCGATCTGTTCAACAAGATAATCGTGTTCTGCAGAGACAGATCTAGGCCCTTGCATCACTCTCTCGAGTTGCTCTTCAAGTTCAGCCAATCTCCCGTCTCTAGCATCTAATAAACCACGTAGTCTGTCAGCAATATCTCTAAGTCTTTGACGCTCTTCTTCCAAGGATTTATTTGCGGCTTGCTCAACTTCAAATTGTTTCGTCGCCGAGTCTAATTGGCTCTTCAGACTGCGAACCTCATCAGCAGTCACTGAGGTCAAACCCGCTTCAGCAGCTCTTTCCAAAGCCTCAACCATTTGGGAAATTCGACCTTCCATTTCACCAATTACTTCATCCTGTTGAGATGTTAATTCTCTAAGCTGACTAGATTCTCTTTCTAGGTTTGCTCTTTCTTCGTGGGATAATGAAGATTGCTGGGCAGCTAGATCTTGCCTTGCATCAGAAAGCAATCTTTCTAAGTGAATAACCTTACTTCTACTTTCATCTAATTCACTTTCAACTTGATTTAGCCTAGAAATTTCTGGTGCAACCATATCTTCACGCTCAGCCAAGTCCAACTCAACTACGCGCAGTCGCTGCTTTACCGAAACCATTTCATCATTTCTTTTTGCTAACTCGTCCCATGCGATTAGAACCTCTTCTACTAACTGTTCGATAGGGTATCCTTGTAGCATTCCTTCAAGAGCTGCACGTTCTTCATTGGAAGAATCTCCAACTCGTTTAATCCCACTTGGAGTCGAGGCTGCGCCGGTCATACGGTACCCATCGACTATCAACCACTCTTGAACTTTCCCAATCAAACGACCCTAAAAAGGCCGTATTCAGCACCTAAAGTAAAAACCCAGATTAATTAATAGCGGTGTACATGTCATCTGGCATTTCGCTAGCCAATTTCAGTGCACCGTTTGCAACTGACCCAATAGCATCTTCAACGCACCAGACATTAACATCCCCAATATCAGATATTTCGTCAGCGATACGAGCAGATATTCCATCAATTAGAGAACCGCCACCAGACAAGATGATATTATTTCTTAATACAGGTTGGTATTCAGGATCTGCTCCAGCAACGATTTTCTTGATTGCATTTCCAACAAGCGGAACAATCATTTCACAAGCCTCTTGGATTAGGTCGCCAATATCAACGACTTGCTTTTTACCTTCAACTGAAAGCTCGACCATAACTTCCCGAGCATCGCCAGAAACATACGAGGATTCTTCCTTCCACCTTCTAACCATGTCTTTAGTGATTTGTGCTCCAGTATATTTCTTTTTAATTAAGTCCATNAATTTAAGATCTAACCANTCNCCTGCTTCTTGGATAGTAACNTGATCTTCTTCGGTAGGGAATGTACCATAAATTCTTGCGATATCTGTGGTACCAGCACCAATGTCGACAACAATTGAACTAGCAATTTCTTCAATTCCATATGCAGTTGCAAATGGCTCAGTAACAACCATGATTGCGTTAACTTGACCTCGAAGTGTTGCCACCAGGTTTGACTTGTCAGTAAATGAAACGTGGCTAGGTGAGCATATTACTCCGAATACTTGGTCATATTCTTCTGGGTCAACAGTTTCAAGGAGATGAGATACAAAAGCCTTAGCAGCAGCTAGGTTAGCCTCATCATCTTGAGCCACACCAGCGGCCATAGGGCGGTACAGATTACAAGCCAATTTATTCTTCAAAGCATCATTACCAAAAAGAACATCACGGCCCAAAAAGTTCCTGGCAACAGGGTCTTTTGGTCGTCCAACAATTGTTTCGATTGTATGGCTTGCACCAGCACTAGAAGCAATAGTCGATTGATAGGTTCCAAGGTCAATTCCAACGTATAAGCGGTCACTCATTTTATTCACCATCCGCATGCGGATATGTCGGCGAGAACGGCATTGAACTTCAAGGTTGACCCTTAGTAAAAACACGTATTTTGAAACATTTTAGAATATAATGAAGCGCAGTCATTCATTTTCATAATTTAATACGGGTTTTTCCTTACCAACATTATTTTCCTCAAATCTAACTCCGAACGAATCAATATTTCCGTTGTTATTTACCCATATTCGGAATAGCAGAATTCCCATTCCAATTAAGCCAATAACTCCCCAAAATACCGCCCTTCTCTGGCTTACAACCCACGGTTCATCTTTTACTGCTTTTTTATCATCAATTTCCAGCATAGGATTTATCCAATTAGCTGAAAAATTCCTATTATCGTCAAAATATATTGTTGATAAATATGCTTCAGGAGATTGATTTAGAGTTTGAACAAATAGTTGAACATGCATTTCTTTACCACTGACATCAAATAATGGTAAATCATCTGGCATCATCCATACACAAGAAAATGTTACGTGATTCCTTTCGTTTACAGTATTGAAGTTGCAATCATTTATTGAGAAATAAGAGGATTGATTTGAATTTTGATGTAAAAGTAATCTCGCTCCTGTTTTGAAAAAATCATTATCATCATCAACAATTTCCCATATTATTTCTAAAATCCCTTCCCAGACTCCATTTTCTATACCCGATATTGATACTAAATTAATCTCGGGAGGATTGTCAACAGGCCTACAACCATCTGAACCAACTGGGAAAAAAGGACTAGGGTCAATAGTTTGACAAATATCAACATGATCTCCAACACCATCATTATCAGAATCATCGATACAACCATCTCTGTCTATATCAAAACCAGTGGAATTCTCAGAGACGCAAAGATCGATTGGGTCCTTGATTAGATCACCATCAGAATCATCAATACAGCCATCGTTGTTCAAATCCCAAACACCAGGCGCTTCATTAGGGCATGAATCTTGTATGTTCGCTAACCCATCATTATCGGAATCTTCCCAGTTAGTTGAGTCCCTTATCACCCCTTTAGATACTAATGCAAAACCGACCTTATCGCCTCCCAACCCAATGTATCCCGGATTAGGCCCAGGAGAGATGTATCGTGCACGAACTTCGATATCGATCCATTCTACATCTTCTAAGTCAGAGGATGAGATTTTTATCTGCACTGTAGTTTCGTTGCTTTTGGGAAATAATGAATAATTATCTAAATTTAACGAAGAATCGAACCATGATGAGAATCCATCACCATCGTATATCCCACCTATTGCAGAGAACCCATTTGACATCCGGGCCACTAACTGCAAATCATCAATCAAGTACGGTTCTGGGGCAGCGTTAAAGGACATAGAAAATGTCACATCATCGCCGTTAGGTACTAGTCGCTTAGTCCAGTTTTGACCATCTTCCAAGAAAGGCCCTATCGCGCCAGACCCATCCCACGGCAAATTTGTGATGTCATCAAGAACATTGTCTCCATCGGTTCGCTCTTCTAACCACTGAGTGGTTGTTTTATTCACTAATCTAAAACTATCATGTATCCAAACATCAGGCGTTGGGGACAAATTTTCTGCGATAAAGCCGCCGTTCAGTAAACTAAAGTCAATCAATTCTGATAAATTTAACACACCGAATCCATTTTCATTATTTCTAAATGAGTAATTATTAGAATTGTTAATTTCCGTAGTTGCTACCGACAATAGTGCCTTAAGCAAGGGCCCTGAAGGCGTAAAACCTTCTCCCAGTAGAATCGAGTTATTTCCGATACTTGCCCAATTAGGTGTGATTGACTCTAAACTAACTGCATGTAAATTTTCATCCGAACCAACAAACCAACCATCCTGTACCATTTGTTGTAATACTCCAGCAAAAGAGGCAGCAGTAGGTGTAGACATACTAGTTCCACTAGAAGAACGCAAATCATCATTATATGAATCCTCAATACCATCGGCTTTAGCCGATTGAATAGACACTCCTGGTGCCAATGCAAAAATTCCAAATGTGTCATACTCAGTCGGGCCGATAGATGATGAAGGCCATTTTCTAGGGTCTTCAGCCTTAGTTGAAGCACCAATTGCCGCAATATTTCGAGCATTTGCGGGCTCTAATAAAGCCCCACCAGTATTGCCAGGAGCAACAAAAGCAAGCGACCAAGGCATCTGAAGAGACCAAGCATCAAATTCTCCTGAACGAGCAGTATATTCTGTCGTATCATCGCCCCAAGAATTTGAGTGTATTATGCTGCCAAACATCGCTGCTTCAGAGAGCAGTTCAGAAACATTGTCCGGAGGAACCCATCCATCCGCTGAAACGATATCTTGAACAACAATTTTTGCCCCGTGGGCCATTGATGAAGCACTACTAGGAATACTACCATCACGGTAATCATAAACGTCGAAACAAGCCAACGATCCAGCAGTGTGTGTTCCATGTCTGAAGTTGATATGGCCCATAGTATCTGCCGAATCAATAGAATTGTTGATTGCTAAAATTTTACGATGATTATTACCTATAATTCCAATCGCATTACTTCCATTTGAACCAAATTCTCCCGGACCAGTTGCATTTCTGAAGCACGAATGGTCAGAATCAATACCGCTATCAGCAATGCCTAATATAACCCCACTTCCATTCAGGCCAAATGACCAATGCGGGGTCTGTAAAAAACCTCCAGTAGCCATTAAACTAGATGCTTGCAAATTTCTAGCCTCTGTCGAGAGAACCGGTTCTATCCAAAGAATACCTTCTATTTTTAGTAAAGACTTAATATCGAAATTATCACCGACAAAAAACCGTTCCTTATGCGGTATTACAGAATTATAATGTTCGAAATCATTGCTAATTTCTAAATCAAAATAGGAAAATGAATCAATCAGATATTCAAATGCCGACGAAGGCAAATTCGGCTCAAAAACCACTCTAATTTCACCCACGAAGCCTTCAGAATAAATTTCTCCACCTCGCCAATTACTATTGTGCCCGTTGGAAAATTCGAAATCTTCTAATTCGATAATATCTAGATTACTCCTCCAAGCTAGAATTTCATAATCACTCAATTGCCTTAAAGGTGTAATGTCGTGTTTTTCCAATCCATCCCACATAGACTGAGTCCAACGATGGTCATTAGATTTGAGTATAATTTCATGCCCGATTTCTTGTTCAATTTCTGGTACATCGAGGTCAGTAACCAGTCCGCTAGCTAGCGGGATAACCAGTAGCAATACCAGTACATAACTACCCCGCATAATACGAGACAAGGACTCAATCTTTGTCAATCTCGCGTATGATTTGTGTATTTTTTCGCGCCGTCGCGTTTAAACCATGTTTGCAAGTCGCCGTCTCGATGAAGGCCTATCGAGTATCCGGAATTGCACCTTTTGGAAGCATGAGACAAAAGTTTTCACTAGACTTTGCTGCAGAGAATAAAGAAGATGCTGAGCACCAAGCATATTC
>PBWC01000023.1 GCA_002729095.1 Methanobacteriota archaeon | reverse complement strand
ATATGGTACTACAAGGTGAAAACCCAACTGGCGACCCTGACGTAGATGATATTGTTCCAAAGACAGGAACTGAAAGATGGCATATTACCACTTCAGCAGCCGAGGCTGTTCCACATTGTGACGTGATTTTAGTGACTGTTCCTACACCAATTACTTACGACCTCAAACCTGATTTATCTTATGTTGCAGGCGCAGGTAAAGATGTTTTTGAGGCAATTCCAAAAGGCTCGAATACAATTGTTGTACTCGAATCAACGGTTTATCCTGGAGTCACTGCTCAGACATGGCATCCTATTATCGAAGAATTAGGACTAGTAATTGGAGATGATTTAGAGATTGCTTATTGTCCTGAAAGATTCAATCCCGGAGATTCTGCACATGGAGTTAGACAAGTTGCTCGGGTAATCGGTTGTTCAAATCCTGAAGTCGGTGAAGCACTGGTTTCTCTTTACAGTAAACTGACCACTGAAGATGTTCGCTATGTTGGTAAATTAGAAGTTGCTGAGGCTGCTAAGGTAATTGAAAATGTTCAGCGCGATATTAACATCGCTTTGGTTAACGAACTGGCAAGAATATTCCCTGCCCTCGATGTTGATGTCGAAGATGTTCTTTCTGCTGCGGCTACCAAGTGGAATTTCCATCGCTATACTCCGGGAGTTGGAGTAGGTGGACATTGTATTCCTGTAGATCCATATTACATGATTCAAAGAGCAGCTGATGTTGGAGTCCCTGCGGGATTAATTACTGCCGCAAGAGCAGTTAATCGCTCAATGCCGAGTCATGTTGCCAGTGTAATAGGTGACTTGATGTGGAATGCTGGAGTACCAGCTGGAGAAGCAAAAGTCCTGTTACTTGGATGGTCCTACAAGGCTGAAGTTGGAGACCCTAGAGAAACTCCTGCTGAACCTCTGGCCGAGACTTTAATCTCTAAAGGAATCAAAGTAGGAGCTTGGGACCCTCATTTGAATGCGAATGATTTCCCTGATGATATTGATGTAGTTACAGATTTATTACAGGCCAATGGATATGACATGGTCGTACTTGTGACTGCACACAAGGCTTGTCTTTCTATTGACTGGGAAAGTCTGAACAAACAAATGCGAACACCAATTCTATATGATGGGCGCAGAGTATTGGACTTAGACGATTTGAAAACAAAGGGTTGGAAAACCTATGCAGTTGGCCGTCCAGTTTGATTATTGGGTATTGATGTAAGCGAGTACTTCACCAATTACTTGAGCCATAACTCGAATATTATCTTGAGTCAAATGTGGTTGAAGGGACAGGTCGCAAGCAAATTCAATGTTAGCAATCGTTTCTCCTAACTCTTCTTTGTGGGCTTCAACATATTCCCATTGGCGGTAATCTCTAGCATTACGCTTAGCCCCAAAAATTTGCATTGGAATTCCTTCCATCTTCATCAAATCGATGAACTGGTCTGCCTTTTCTCGAGAAAGCCCAACCAAATGGAATTGCATTGTATCACAGAAACTGTCAACTTGAGGCAGGGGCATTGGAATCTCGATATTATCGTGGTCGTGAATCAAACTATGAAGTAGGTTCCAATTGTCAACATGTATCTTCTTTATTCTAGGAAGGCGTTCGATTTGTGGAGTCAACATTGCTGCAGTGACTTCTTGCATTCGCATAGAATAACCTGGGATTTGATTTTGTAATCGATCCATTAATTCAGCATCTAAGTCAAAATGTTTAGTCCATAGTCTCTCATAAGAACCAGCGTAGAGAACTGCTTTAGCAGCATATTCATCATTATCTGTGATGAATAATCCACCTTCTCCAGCGCTCATTCCCTTGGAAGATTGTGTTGAAAAACAGCCTATATCTCCAAAAGTGCCGAGGAATTCACCATTCCATAGTGTTTCATATGCATGAGCACAATCTTCAATGAAAATCAAATCATGCTTTCTAACTACTTCCATCACCGCATCCATATCTGGAACATGCCCTCTCATGTATGACATGAGAAGAACCTTAGCTCCGGTTTCAGCTGCTTTCTTATCCAAGTCTTCTGCACTCATTGCCCATTCACGATTACTCTCAACAAGTACTGGAATTGCTCTAGCATGTTCAATCACAGAAGGGACTGCATGGAAAGTAAATGCATTGGTCAGGATTTTATCGCCTGGTTTAACCCCTATAATGTTGAGAGCGATGAACATTGCAGAGCCGCATGAATTGGTTCCGATTGTATGTTTTACACCTATATATTTAGAGAAACTATGTTCAAGTTTTGCAGTGATTGACAATTCCTTACTTTTCGGTTGATAACGATACATTACTCCGTCGCTCATCGCTTTTACAGCCAAGTCTATTCCTTGTTGAGGGATTGGTTTGAAGGCTTTATTATCGAAGTCAACAATTGAATGTCCTCCTTCGACAACTAAGCGTCTAGATTCCTTTTCCATCAAATCACCTTGATTGATTGTATATTTAGTTTAATTGGAGGCTCGTCCTGCATCAAACATTTCTCTAAGGCTTCCATCTTGAAGCATCTCCAGAGCAATGTCAGAACCGCCTATCAATTCTCCATGAACGAAAACTTGAGGCATGGTTGGGAAATCAGACCAACTGCATACTGAAGGAATTGCTCTTGGATCAGTCAGTATGTTTACTGCGGCGAATGGTTCACCAAGTTGTTGTAAAACCTGCGCTGCGCGACTTGAAAAGCCGCAATGTGGTTCATTCGGTGTTCCTTTCATGAATAACACTAATGCGTGTTCATCTACTATTGCTTGCAATTCTTGTTCTGTCCATTCCATTTTTCTCACTCTCTTTTTAATTTTTGAATTCTGTTGATGTGGACTCCTTGTCCTCCACCGTGAGGGTCAAATGCCGTATTGCCCGCAGTTTCTGCTTGCTTAGGAGTCATGCACTTCAAATCTAGAGCATGAATCGGTCTCGGAATGTGTTGCTTCATAACAGCCAAAACCAATTTTTGACGTTGCAATGGCCTCATTCCTTCAAATAAATCGGCGATAACGCGAACATGGAAATGATCGCCTGAGCCATGTAAATCTATGACTTCAACTGTTGCCTCAGGTACTGCTTTTAGCACTTCAGACTCAACCCAATCCGCCCCGACCATTCTCGCACCTCAACAGGCCGTGGTCAAACACGGTTTTCAATATGTGCTTACGCGGATGCTTGAAGTTTAGAACCTGTAAGCGCAAATATGGGCGAGTCTAGTTTAGCATCCAAGACCCGTAAGCCAATGATTGGTCGGGATTCTGGATGGTTGATTGGTTCTGATATAATCGCCATTTTCCTTGCTTTGACAGGACAGATATTCTTGACAAAGGCACTTTTGACCGAAGACTATGGAATTTACATAGTTGCACTAGACGCTTTCGCTACATTCTTCTTAATTATTGATTTAGGACTTCCAACACTAATTGCTAGAGATGGAGCAAATAATGTGAGTAAGATTTGGGCTTCGATTATACGTGTTTACAAACTACAGTTAATCTTTTCAATTCCTTTCATTATTTTAGCAGTTATTACCACTCCTCTGATTGTTGAAGAATGGAAAGAATTTCTTGATTTATTGATTATTTGTGGACTTATTGCGTTGGTTCACATAGCATCTTATGCCCCGCGAAGCGGCCTTAGGGCTGCTGGTCAAGCAAAATTAGAGGCCGGAACGAAAGTTTTGGAAAGAACTGTTACTGTAACGGGTTATCTAATTTTATATCATCAAGGTAGTTCTTCGGTTTCTTCGTATGCACTTGTATTCTTGTTGGGAGCAATAATCGGTCTAATTGCTGCACTAGGATTTTCATACTCAATTTTGAAACCTATTTCAAACGGTAAAAATTCTGTTCTGAGTGATTCTTGGTTGGATAATAAGATTCTGCTATTACAGGCTTTACCATTTGCAGTAACTTTAGGAGTTTTACCATATGTAATCAGAATTGAAAAATTCATTATTGCGGGTGAAATTGGTGTCGAGGCTGCTGCCCTATTTCACGTAGCGCAGCTAGCATGGCTTGCTGGACTGGTGGTACCTCAAGCATTACGTGCGGCACTATTGCCTGTTCTTGGGGAGACTAGAGATGATTCTTTACGATTCCAAAAGTCACTGGAAAATTCACTCGATCTATGTCTTGGAATTCTTCCTATTGGATTATTTTCTGGGGCGGCAATTGTTTACTTTCTACTTCCAATCGCTTTTCCCGAGCAGTATATAGACGGTTCACTCGGAGCATCTGCAGTTCAATTATTCATGGTATTGCTATTCGGCTGGTGCTTAACTCTTCTAGCCACGCCAACATATACTGCACTACAAGCGGGAAGAAAACCATGGAATTTTACAGTTCTAATCGCTATTGTAGTAATTTTTGCTACTATAATTGGTTATATCTTGATACGTTGGCAAGCAATGGAATCTGATGGTTCAGGACTTTATGCAGGTGCTATTGCTTCTTCAATTACCTCAGGATTCCTACTGTTGATGTCAATACATCTTTCATCAAACTGGGAATTAATTAAATCTAGAAGATATCAAATTATTGCTGCAATATTAATCTCAGCGATTGTGTGCTATGGTTTTACAATAGGTTCATGGATTGCAATTAGTGGGATTACGCTACTTTACTTCATTCCACAAGGGATTCGATCAATTTCTCCCACTGCTTAGAAACACTTTCAAAATTAAATTGCTCTGGTAATTCTAAACCAGCGCTCCAGTCATTTTTTAGGGCTGCTTCACAAGCATCAGCAAGAGAATTCGGGTCATAATCGCTAGAAATACAAAATTCAGGAAGGTACGAAGCAACATCCCCGACATCTACTGAAACTACTGGTGTTCCACATTGAATTGATTCTCTTGCAACCAACGGTCCTGATTCTCTTTTGGAAGTGATAAGGGTTAAGTCTGCTACTAACATTCTATCCCACACGATACTTCTGGGTTGTTGGCGAAGTGTAGTAATTCCTACTATCCAACCCCTTTTTTCTAACTCTTCACCGGTTTGTAATGCCAATAGATGATTCTTTTCTGGTCTTCTCGGGTCTGAAGGAAATAGAATGTCCAAGCTTTCTTTGCGCCATCTACCGCCTATGTTCTTCATCGGTTTTTTCCATTCTCCCAAGACGGCGTTGTGACAAGGAATGACTGAAAATTTCTCAATCCCTACTTCTTCGGCGATTTTGTATAATCTTTTGGAAACAGTCACTAAATGATTGGCAGATTTAGTCAATCTCAAGATTGGTTTTGATATATTTTTATCACTTATTCCTACGTCAAAATCATGCCCATGCACTACTCCAATCCATGGTATCCGCCATTTGTGAGATAAATGATTGGCAAGTTCAGCAACTGGCCATACCGTATGACAAATAATCAAATCTGGACGCCAATCACCAAGCCATCTTTCGATACTTCTTAGTTTGCCCTTGATACTAAAGCTTGTCAGTACGGGTAATGGATGACCTGGTAAACCCCAAAAGCGTGGACTGAATACATCAACATCACCATGATTAAATCTCTTGGGCGCCTTAGCAACTCCAGTATGAGTCGAACGACTTGATTCTTGGTATCTTAGCATCCTTGGAAGTGGATTAACAACCTTTACATCGTGCCCCAGCTTTTGTAAAATCTCAACATGATCACTAACAAATGTTCCTCTTGCAACATTCGTCGGTAAAGGGAATAATAACGATGTTACAAGAACTCGCATAACTCTCACTAAATGGATTTAATTAACCGATTTTAACCATTGTATTGCTCATAACTAGACATAATGTGCTGTAAATTTTCAGCAACGCTTGCTTTATCGTTAAATAAACCGGAGCCAACAACAAAATTAGAAACGCCCCATGAGGCAATTTCTCCAATATTATGTGCTTTTACACCGCCATCAATTTGTATTTGAACTGGTCTGCCACCATTTGAAACTTGGTCGTCAATTGCTTGTTTTAGTCTTCGGATTTTTCCTTCAACGCTGGGAATAAATGATTGTCCACCAAAACCGGGATTCACACTCATTACCAAAACTAAATCAATTTCGGTAAGGATTTCTAGGACTCCTTCAACTGGTGTTCCAGGATTAATAACGACTCCAACTGAGGCTCCAGCCTCACGAATCGCTGTTACAAGACGATGTATGTGAGTCGCTGCTTCGATATGTACTGATAAGTGATTACATCCAGCATCAATGTAGTCCATGTAACAATCTTCAGCATTTGAAACCATTAGGTGTGCATCAAAAACGGGTTTTTCTCCTAAAGCATTGCGTAACGATTTGATTACTGGTGGGCCAAAAGTAAGATTCGGTACAAAATTTCCATCCATGATGTCAAGGTGAAGCCAATCTAGACCAGAATCTACTGCCTGCTTACAAGCAACTGCAAGGTTAGACAGGTCTGCAGTGAGTACGCTTGGTGCTATTATCATGTGCTGACCTAATCAACCCAAGCAAACCCTTCTCATGAGGATTGCGTTTAATTTTGTATTTTTTTTCTCACAAAGACTCATAAAGTCTAGTCATTATACATCACCAGTGAGACGATGGGAGAAGTTCGTGCAGTTACAGATTCAGAGTTTGAAAATTCAGTCAGTGGTAATGAATGGGTTTTGGTAGATTTTTGGGCACCTTGGTGCGGACCATGTAAAGCAATTGCTCCTGTTTTAGAACAAGTAGCTGGAGAAAGAGAAATCTTGATTGCTAAAGTTGACACTGATACAAATCCTGCAAATGCTGCAAAACTTGGCGTTAGGGGGATCCCCGCTCTTTTCCTTTACCACAACGGTCAAATTGTTTCAAAACAAAGCGGCGCAATGCCAAAGCCACAGTTACTGAAGTGGATCGATGACCATATGACTGCTGATGACTTCTAGTTACCTTACATCACGTAGAAGTCTTTCCTTGAGCGCCTCATGGAGCCACATTCCATCTTCTAATTCCATCAACAGTCCATGTTGAATCAGGTCTTTTGGAGGAGTTCCTTTCCATCCAACGCTTTCAGCCAAAGTTTGCCACTTTATCGGTACTTTTTGTAAAGCTAATTCTGAAAGTAGTTCACGTTCAGATTCAGGGAGTTTTAGTATTATCTCATCATCTAAGAATTGTAACCAATCTATATGTGTCTCTTGTCCGTAAATTTCAAACAATTCAAGCGCTAATGGATGGCCACCAGTTTTTTGATGTACTTTTTCAAGTTCGTATTTACCTTTAGAATCTATATCTTTCAACCAAAATTCAATCTCTGATTTGGTTAGCCCCTTAAGCGAAAATTCTGCCACTAATTCCCTAGTATGGACATCTCTTCTATCGTACATGGTAGGCTTAGTTCTAGAAATCATAATAATACGAAGAGGTGTTTTTGTTGAAATCTGTAATAATGCGCCCAATAATTCATGTGCTTCATCTTCAATATGATGTACATCATCAAGAACTATCAGCCAATATGGAGGGGGGCCGCCGGATTCATTCTTGAAGCGCTCTCTTATCGTACCTGCATCGGTCAAGTAAGCAGTTAATCTCCGCCTCCATGTATCAACATCAATTTTACCTGCTGGCTGAAGCGGTAAGGTTTCAATCAAATTATATGGGTCATGGGATTCGTCAATTCCAAATCTATGCAGTAAACTGGTTGCAATACCTAAGGCTCTGTCCCATGGTTGGCATGGATACCAACATATCGAAAGGTTTGGAATTACATCTAAGTTCTGTTTTAGCCAATGAGCAACTAATGTAGATTTGCCAATTCCAGCAATTCCATGTACTACTGAGCAGGGTTTACGGCCTGAAAACCAGTTATCTAAGTCTTTCATTTCTTGCTTACGGCCGTGTACAGGCCTAGTTTTAGGAGGACTTGTGTTGTATGTTGCATGGGCACCTGTCAGTGCTTTTAGGCGGCCAGGGGGACTTATTTTTTCTACGCTAGATTGCTTAATTTTTCCAAACCTTATATCTCCATATGTCAACACCCCCTCATGTTGAGCATGCATTAGAATTTGCAGTAATGATATATCTGTAGCTAATCTTTGTGATGCTTCAGATGCTTTGACTTCGATTAATTCTCCATTGCTATCTCTAAGCACTACCTTAATTCGGGACATTGATTTCTTACTCTGCGTGGCTTTAATCCGCCCTTCTTCTGTTAGCTGCCATGTTTTCTGACGTCTTTCCTCGCCCCTGATATTTCTAGTATGCTCTGAGACCAATTCACGCTTAGAAAGAACCCTCATTGTTCTGCTGACATTGGGAGGGTGCAAGGCGCATGATTCAGCAATACCCGGCCTGGTTAACGAGAAGTCGACTAAGTAACGATCTGCTTGATTATCGTTCTCCAATAAATGAAGCAATACGCGATCTTGGACTGCGATATTGACCTTAGGGATGCCTTCGCCCACGTGAATGCCAAAAATTCATACATCTAAGCGGTTACTGTTTGCCGAGAGTGTTGTTTACACAAAATAACCATAATACCTTTTAAGATTAGATATGCCCGCAATCTATGTCATATCGGTTTGGTAGTTTTTCCACCGTTGTGATGTTATTTCTTGTGATTATGATTCCTCTTGCATCAGCAGACAGTGATGGGGATGGGGTTGGCGACTCATCTGATGACTGTCCATGGGCTTATGGGACCTCTAATGTTGACAGAGATGGATGCCCAGATAGAGATGGGGATGGTACTTCTGACTTCAATGATGGATGGGTCGCTAACATACCTAATTTCGAAAACGAAATCACAATTTCTTCAAATCAAGACTATAACGATGTAGATTTCTCACCTGATGGATTAAGCATTGTTACTGGAGACGAAGATGGTTGGTTGAGGACTTGGAATGCTTCTTCTTATGTAAATCTTAGATCGGTACAATCTAATGGAAATGGAGAAATTACATCTGTAGCATTTTCCCCAGATGGAAATTATGTTGCAGCCGGACTCGATGATGATACAATAAATATCTACCATTCGACAAACTTTTCCTCAGTTCATGGCTCAATTAGTGTTGATGTAGGTAGTAATGATTATGTTTATGACGTTGAATTCTCTCCAAGTAGTGATTTAGTGGCCGTATCAATAGGTAGGTCTGGGAGTAGTGCTACCAATGGTCAAATATTACTAATCAAAGTCTCTGATGGGCTTCAATTTGGTAACGGAATTAACCCAAATGGAGAGAATCGTTTCTATGCATCTGCATTCTCTCCTGATGGAACTCATATCGCTGCGGCTGCGTATGGGGATTTTTACGTCGTTAACCTCTCCTCACGTTCTACGGTTTATTCAGTACCAGATCCCGCTGTCGGGATGAATGATATCGACTGGTCGCCGGACGGAAATTTCATCTCTATGTGCGGAGCTTGGGAAGGAAGTGGTGCTAGCTTTGATATGTACGAATTTACATCTAATGGACCGGTTAGAATATGGGAAAAAAGTACAACCTCATCTTGTCTTTCAGCTGATTTCTCAGCGGATAGCCGACAGGTTGCTAACGGGCATTCATATTATCAAGCAGATGGAGGATCAGTCAAGATTTTCAATACAAATAGCGGAACTTTAGTAGATTTCTTTGGCGCTCCTGCCCCTAATGGATGCGGAGGCAATAACTGTGGCCAAGTTAAAGGGTTAAGTTGGAGTTCTGATGGAATGAAATTGGTTACCACATATGGCAGAAATGATGAGGGTATTCACTATTGGTATGCAGATATTGATGAGGATAATGACGGATATAATACAACTGATCAAGGAGATGGAGTTGTTGATGCTTTCCCAAGTGAAGGTACTCAATGGAATGATACCGATGGTGATGGTTACGGTGATAATCCGGCTCCTGCCTATCAGCCAGATGCCTGTACCAGTGCTTTTGGAACTTCAACCGAAGATGTATATGGTTGCCCTGATGGAGATGATGATGGTTGGTCTGATGGTGGAGATTGGGCTCCTAACAACCCTGAGCAATGGGCAGATAGTGACGGAGATGGCTATGGAGATAATTACCTATATGACGAAGATCAAAATTTCTTCCACTTGAATCAAAGAGGAGATGCTTTTCCAAACAATCCTAGCCAATGGAATGACACCGATGGCGATGGTTTTGGTGATAACTATGAAAACTCTACATGGGATCAATTTAGACCTGATTCGTGGCCTGGTGAACTTTTAGATTCTGCCAATGAAATTGATGCTTTTCCACTTGACAGAACACAATGGATAGATAGCGATGGCGATTGGTATGGTGATAATCAGTTAAGTGATTTGGCCGATGGATGTATACTGACATTTGGAGATTCAAAATATGACAGGTTTGGCTGCATCGATACTGACGGCGACGGATATTCTGACCCAACCGGAAATTGGGGGGCGATTGATGATAGCGGTTATTGTCAAGCAGACAGCCTTCCACTAGATCCTACTCAGTGGTGCGATATTGACCAAGATGGATATGGTGATAATTTCTCAGGGAATGACCCTGATGAATGTCCGAACGAATATGGAACCTCATCCATAGATAGATTGGGATGCGTAGATTCTGATGGTGACGGTTATTCTGACCAAAGTGATCCTTTCCCATTAGATAGCACCCAATGGTCAAACCGAGACGGTGATTCTTTGGATTGTGGAGGAGATAATCAAAGCGGAAACAATCCTGATATTTTCCCAGACGACCCCACGCAATGTCGTGATACTGATGGTGATGGATTCGGAGATAATTCTGCTGGTAATAATGGAGATGCATTCAAATTTGAACCAACTCAGTGGATGGATTCTGATGGCGACGGGTATGGAGACAACAATCAATCCGATGCAGTAAATGGTGATATTTGCCCCTTCCGTTCTGGTTCATCACCTAATCCAGCAACAAGAGGTTGTCCTGATACTGACGGGGATGGCTTTGTTGATCCCGAAGATGCTTTTCCGGAAAATCCTCTTCAGTGGGCTGACCAAGATGGTGATGGATACGGGGACCAGGTTAATCGTGCAGGCGGTGACGATTGCCTAACAGAATACGGGCTATCTAATGAAAATAATCGATTTGGATGTCCTGACTCTGATGGCGATGGTTGGGCAGACGTAGACGATGATTTCCCGAACGATGGAAATCAATGGATTGATTCTGATGGAGATGGATACGGAGATAATTATTATTGGAATAACTATACAGTCGTCGATGAATCTGATCCGGATAGAATAATAACGCTTAGGGAACAATTCGGAGATGCATTTCCGGAGGAATTTGAACAATGGAATGATACTGATGGTGATGGCTATGGAGATAATGTAAGCAGTTATTTCAAGCCTGATTACTTCTATTTAGAACCGACCCAATGGAGTGATGGTGATGGTGATGGATACGGAGATAACTTTACTGCTGGTGCACATCAACCCGATGATTGCCCCAATGAATATGGAACTTCTAGAAAAACAACCTCTAACGGTCAATGGGGCTGCCTGGACTCAGACAGTGATGGAGTTTCTGATATTGTCGACCCATGTCCTTGGGACCCCGAAGTATCAATTGGAAAGACCGGTTCTGTAGTTTGTAACATTAAATCAGATCCAAACAAAGATGATTCAGCCACTGATTCAAGTCAAGCAAACACAGAATCATCTAATCAAACACTGATCATAATGGCTGGAGTAATTGTATTCCTGTTAGCGATAATTGTTGTGGCACAGTTCTCAAAGATGGCAGGAAGAAAAAAGGCATTGAAACATAAGGCCGAAGAAAATATGGTGAACTTAGCATTCTCTGAAGATGAAGAGAGACGGCTTGCATGGATTGACTACTATGTTACAAATGGCCAGTTAGATGAAGCCAGAGCATTGGGGTGGAGTGAACCTGTTGTTGCCGAGGTACCTCAATGGAAGCAATTCGAAATTCAGCAAAAACAAGAACAAGATGCTGCTATTCCCCAAATGATTAACCTCGACGACCTAGGATTGTAAATTATTATTTCTTTTTGATAATTTATTCTTTACACAGAATATGAACCGCTGCCCTTTCAAGTAATGACTTTATCTGCAATACATGGCGGGGAGGGGGCGACCACTAATCATCATGATTTGTTGCCTGTTTATTCTATCAGCAGCACCCCTGATTTCAGCAGATGAAACCGATGATTATTCTCAATTAAAATTGGATTTTGACAATGACATTAAGCAATGGTATTTGCAAAATGAAGTTTTGGAATTAAGTGCAATTTTAGTAAACAATGCGGATTTAATCTCAATACCGAATGACCCTTCATGTAATATCTTTTTCAGTGTTAAAGACTTGGATTCAAACCTGATTTTCGATAACTCGAATATTTGTCGTGGACAAAGCCAAGATTTGGTAATAAATGCTAATTCAAACGTCGTATTTGATGATATTTTTTGGGACTTTACCTCCTCTGAAGGAGAATTAATTAAATCAGGATGGTACAATTTGGAAATCTCTCACAGCGTCATAGAATTAAGCAATAATGTAGATTTTTACTACCAAAATAATGTCGTAATTGATGACGGTGTCGAACTGAATTTGAATCTAGTCGAAATAGGTGATAGCGGATTAGATAACAAAAATACTCTGATTGGAATCACTCTTTCTAACCCAACCAGTGAAATAATCGAATTTCCTTCTGAATCTTGTAAATTAATTTTTGAATTAAATGGTGTCGAAAAACTGCTAAACTCGTGTTATGGAGATAACTCTAAATTAAATTCTAACGAGTTTTCATATCTTGAAGGAGTTTTAATAGACTCAAACTCTTTGGAATTAGGAGAAAATTACATTTCGATTAAAACCCCTGGAGAAGACCTGAATGAAGCCTTAATACTCACAATTGATAACGAATCTTCTGTTCCAGAAAATCTTGAAAGTGGTCTTACATCTTACATTAGTAAAGAAATAGAAATGGAGAAAGAGCATGTCTCTTTCCTGTCATATTCGATAAACTTTGAAAATAATAATAACGAAGAAAAAATAATTGATTTTAGTGATAATTGTAAATTCCAAATGTTTGTTATTAATGATCTAGGAGAATCTATTTTTGACAGTTCCCAAGATTCGTGCCAAGAAATCTTCACATCATATTCCATCGAGCAACAAGATACATTATCCTTTAAAATGCCAAATTGGTATCTTGAAGACAGTAATGGTTGTTCCATAAACTCTGGCAAATATTCCGTTATCATTCAGGTTTTAGAATACTCAATCACTCACTATGAAGAATATGTTCATCAAGATAATTATCGTAAAAAAGGTTGTAATAATAATTTGATTGAAACCGAATATTCAATGCAAATAATAGAAGATACGGCTTATGTTTCAGTGTTGGTTTCTCCACAAACTGACATTTTGAAAATAAATAATCAATGCCTTAATTCAATACACCTTGAATCTTTGAATATTGTTGAAGATGTTAATCTGACTAAATCCTCCTGTGATTATACTCTTGGAAACTATTTGAAAATTAATGATGAACAAAACTTACTGTTTGAAGACAGTTTCAAAATCCCTGAAATAGATAACCCCTCGAATCCAACAGTCAATTATGCTCTAACAATTGAGCATTATCTAGAAATGGGATTCTCTCAATATATAGAATTCCAATTTGAGTATATTGAAGCTAGTGAAATTGAAGTAAGTTTATTCGAATTCCAAGGCACATGGACAAATATCGGTACCATTGATGAAAATTGTTGGATGCTATCAAATAATGACCAAACATTTTTGCTAGTAGATTCTACTAAATTGCCTTCATGGAAGCCTAAAAATGGGTGGGAAGGAGATTATTTAATCTCTGATTCCAACTCTTTCAATTATGAATGCTTGTCAAAATTTGACATCTCTGGAATTGAAATCCATTCTGTATTTAGCGAAGAAAAGATTGTCGTAGAAGAACAGGTTAATGTCAATGATGGCCCTATACAAGAAGTTTCTGAAACTATAGACTTTGAGGAAGTCACTACTGTTGCAATTGTTGTTGTTTCTACCTCGTCAATTTTTGCGTTACTCGGAGTTTTTATTATGAATACTGAATCTCTAAGAATTCCTTCTACAGCCGCTGGATTATGGCTTCTAGGTTTGATAGGGAAAACACAAGAAACAAGTGATGGTAGATTCCAAAGAGGCCGTCTAATGGGTTATCTAACTGCTAACCCCGGATGCCACTTCCGTGCATTAATGGCTGCATTAAATATGAGCAATGGTCAAATTACCCACCATTTGAGACTTCTAGAGAGTCAAGAATTAATCTGGAGATTAAAAGATGGTAGATTAGTTAGATATTATCCTTTGAATAACTCATTATACCCAGGAATGGACCCCAATCAATTACCAATTCCGCTCCTATCTCCTGATCCAAATAGTCTACAAGGCAAGATCCTAACTTTACTGGATGACGAACATCANTATGGTAAATTTCCTACTCAAGCCGAATTATCAATTAGACTGGAAAAAAGCCAACAATTGATATCTCACCATTTACGAACACTTCAAAAATTTGGATTGGTGGAGAAGAGAAAAATGGGGCTAAAAAATAGGTATAAGTTAACAAAAGAGGCTTTATTTTTACTTGANACTGATATAGACTTCAAAGTTAAAGAGTAACTTCTTTGATTTGAAGNCCCAACTTATCGACCTTCCAATCGATATTTTTCCATCCTTTTTTAGTAATTTCAGAGATTATTTTGTCTCTGTTACACTGTTTAGATAATAATACGCCAACAACACCGCCACCACCTGCTCCCATTGCTTTCCAAGCTAAAATTTGGCCTGATTCTGTGTAAGGATTGAGAATATTTCTAAACGGATCATGCAATTCCATTCCAAGTTCATCAACTGCATTCATAACAATGTTAAATGATTCTACAATAGTTGAATAAGATTCTTGACTAATTGCTTCAGACATCAGTAAACCTGCATCTCTAATTTTATCTAAAGCTTGAACTATACCAAAATCTTCTTTCTCATATCTCTCCCAAATGCTCTGATGTAATTGCCCTGACACGTGAGTAATCATGCTATTGAAAAGTAATAATCTATCTTCTAACAAAGCAATGAATTCATTTGAAGGATGGAGCGGACTTGTGTCCACACTTTCCCCATTGAATGTCATGTGATTAATTCCCCCCAGTGCACTTGCCCACTGATCCTGCCTACCGCCTTTATTGCCGAGTAATGCTTCAAATTGATAAGCTACCTCAGCAATTTGTTCAGAATCGTATTCGGGGCCTAAAATTGTTCCAATCAAGCCCACATTCATTGAACCAGAAGTCCCTAATCCTGATCCAGTAGGCATATCAGTAGAATAGGAAAGNGATATTTTTCTTTCNTCATCNATTTCCATTNNACATTTTGTATACTTGTTAATTGCAATGTTTACNACTTCCCCTGATTTCTTACTACAAAAGTTTGGTACATCTGTCCAACCCCCTGCTAAGTCTATTCTACAAGGCGCTCGAACAGAAATTCTCTTCGCCATGAACAATCGAATGATTACTACCTCATCAAGAGTGTCATTGAAAGGGGGGTAATTCGTGGACGTAATATCTCGGAGAAGGGGGGTGTTGGCTTTGAGTGAAAATAGCATTACTGTTGATGAACCTTATTGGCAGCAAAAATGGGCTGATTCAAAAATATTTGAATCAAAAATAANTAATGATAAAACTCCTTTCTATTGCTTAGAAATGTATCCTTATCCTTCGGGAAAAATGCATATGGGCCACGTTAGAAATTATTCAATTGGAGATGCAGTTGCTAGATACAAGCGTATGATGGGTTTCGATGTTTTGTACCCTATGGGCTTCGATTCTTTTGGAATGCCTGCAGAGAATGCTGCAATTAAAGAAGGCGGCCACCCATATGATATCACTGAGAGAAATATGGCTTCAATCACTCAACAAATAAAGAGAATGGGATTCTCTTATGATTGGAGTAGAATGGTAAAAAGTCATGACCCTAACTATTACAAATGGAATCAATGGTTCTTCACCAAATTTATGGAAAATGGCTTAGCATACCAGGAATTTGCTCCGGTTAATTGGTGCAATCCATGCAATACTGTTCTAGCCAATGAACAAGTTAAAGCAGGNAGATGTTGGAGATGTAATGGTCCTGTTGTACAAAAAGAAATGAGTCAATGGTTCCTTGATATACCCAAGTATGCTCAAGAATTGGTAGACGGACTCGATGATATTAATTTCCCAGAAAATGTAGCTGCAATGCAAAAAGACTGGATTGGTCGTTCTGAAGGTGTTGAAATAACTTTCAATATCGAGGGTTCTGAGGAAGAAATTACTGTCTTCACAACAAGACCTGACACAATTTTCGGTGTTACATTCTTGACCTTAGCCCCTGAGCACCCGTTNTCAGAATCAATGGCTAAAGGTACAGAATTTGAACAAGGCTGGCAAGAATTGTATGATGAAGTCTCAATTATGACTGAATTTGATAGAATCAAAAACATGAACAAGAAGAAAGGTTCTCCTCTAGGTAAAAATGCCATACACCCAATAACTGGTGAAAAAATTCCTATTTGGACAGGTAATTTTGTTATTGCGTCATATGGAACTGGGGCAGTTATGGCAGTTCCTGGCCATGACGAAAGAGATTTCGATTTCGCAAAAAAATACGGCATCCAGATTAAAAGAACACTTGTTAAGAAAAAGGATGATNCTTTTGATGAAGAGATGAAAAAGGCCGAAACTGACTTAGGATGGATGGTTAATTGCCCAGTAGAATTTGAAGGTCTTTACGGTGATGAGGCAAAAAGCACTGTAATCAAATCTTTAGTAGATATCAATAAAGGGACTAAAACCATCAATTGGAAAATTAGGCCTTGGTTAATCTCACGACAAAGATATTGGGGGACTCCTATTCCTGTTATCCACTGCGATGAGTGCGGAGCAGTGCCTGTCCCAGAATCTCAGTTACCTGTTGAACTACCTAGAGATGTTATTTTTGGAAAAGGAAATCCACTAGAAAATTCTGCAGAATTTGTCAATACTACCTGCCCTAAATGCAACAAGCCAGCACGTCGAGAAACCGATACAATGGATACTTTTGTTGATTCTTCATGGTACTTCCTAAGATATACAGATGCAAATAATAATGATGAATGCTTTTCTAAAGAGATTGCCAATCACTGGATGAATGTTGATTTCTACTGTGGAGGTATTGAACACGCTCAAATGCACCTAATTTATGCCCGCTTTTGGACAAAGGCTCTCCGTGATTTAGGCCTTCACTCTGTCGATGAGCCATTCAACGAACTACTTTGTCAAGGCATGGTTAACAAACAGGCTCCATGGTGCGAAGATTGCTCAATCACTCTTTCTGTTGACCACATTGGAAGTATATGCCCTCATTGTGATAGTAAACTAGGAATTCGATCTGCTAAAATGAGTAAGTCTCTAGGCAATACTGTATCCCCTGAAGAAATGATAGAGAAATTTGGAGCTGATACTGTTCGCTTGTTTATCCTGTTTTCTGCTAACCCTACTGCTGGCATGGACTGGTCAGATACTGCATTGGAAGCTAATCATCGTGTAATGCTACAGTTGATGGGGATTCCAAACCAAATTCTCTCTTGGGGATCTAAAGAAAGTGAAATTGATGATTGGTTGAATTCTAGAATAAAACAAAGGGTTAACGAATTTCAAAAAGCGATGGAAAGTTATGATCTCAGAAGGGCTGTTGAAATTTCTCACTATGAACTTATCAAAGATATGAACTGGTACCTAAGAAGAGGCGGTAATAATAGTGAATTAGGGCTTAATTTGTTGAATACATGGTCGCACCTTCTTTCTATTTCTACGCCCCATCTTGCAGAGGAATGGTGGCGATTATTGGGTAATGATAGTCTGATTTCTAATTCCATATTTCCACCAATTAGCGAACTATCTGATACTGAAAATTCCACTTTAGATGAAGAATTTATTATGCGAAATGTTTTGGAAAATGCGCGTAAGGTTAAATCAATAGCTGAAAGACACTTAGATCGGCCCGCTGAAAAATTGATTCTTACTATCTGCCCAAAATGGAAAAGAGAATTAGCTACAATGGCAATAAGATTTGTCAGCGAAGGTGGTAATGTAAAATCATTCATGTCAGAACTGAAAGAATCAGACCTTGGAAAGCTGGAAAATTCGGAAGAAATATTTGCGTTTTGGGGTAAAAAGATGCTTCCTCAAATCTTCAAGTGGGATGATAAATCAAAACAACTTATCACGGGACAAATGAATGAATTAGAATTACTTTCCAAGCGAAAAGAATTCATTAAAAAGGAATTAGGTTTAAAGGAAATCATTGTTATTTCAAGCGAGGATAATTTGGATGACTCTGACAAAACAAAATCAGCATTACCTCTAAGCCCATCAATAATTTACGCATAATAATTGGGTGTTAAAATGGTTCCACCTAATGGTGTTTGGAGAGAATTTCTCGGCATAAAACAATCACGAAACGTTGCTCAAAATTTACTAAATTTGGATAATTGGCCACAATGGAATACAACAGCACAAAGAATCCTTTCATCACAAAAAGGGCAACTCCAACAAGGGCAGAGGTTCGATCTTCACAGAATTGAACGCCAACAATTAATTGAAGAAATGTGGGAAGTACAATTTATTCGTAATGGAGATGACCCTGAATTTATTGAAATCGGATTTAAATGGTTAGGTCAAATATCTAATGGTAAAAAAAGCGGCAACGCAATAAGTTCTCTAAATTTAGAAATCACTGTTCTCTGTCAAGATGAAGGGGGTATAGAAATTGCTGCATGGTGGCAAATTAGCAAGTGGTCTAAACTATTCAAAGCAAAGGTAGAAAATAGTGCTAAACAAATTGCTAAACAATGGTTGAATGACTTATCTAAGAAAGCTATTCTCGAACTTGAAATGATTAAAGAAATTGTCAATATTGAAAAATAATCAACAGTAGTATTCATGGATGGCCTATGACAACCTTACAATGTGGCAGAAGAAAATAACTCCAGAATTTCTTCCACAAAGGATAATTCAAAAAAAAATAAATCTAAGCAAAAGCGTTCTCGAAATAAAACTAAACCTCGACCATACGGAACCACTCCTAAGCAAAAAATTATGCAAAGGCATGCTGATCAGATAAAACGTATGGAAAATAAAGCGTTGGAAAGATTTTCTATTTCCCCACCTCTGATGGGTTTTCCTGATGAGGTAATAGAACCAAAAAATTTCTCTTTTGACTGGCCAACTTCTCCTATCTCGCTAAAGGTTGAAGCAGAAATGGCTAAGTTAGTTGTTAGAAAGGGAGAATTTGGTTGGCTTGATGATGCAAGAGTGGATGAAATTGGAGAGATTGTTAAAACCAAAGAAATGAGTTTAGAGCAGGTCTTGTCGTTACGTTCGGCCCTTCTTCAGCAAAAAACNGTATATAGNCATGGCCGATTAAANTCGCGTGCCAAAGTGCTTCTTAGGTTATACAATGAAGGTGTAAATGTTGTTGACCTTTCAAAGCGTTTTGATTTCCCACCAATGAATATATTTCGTGCTATATTAGCTGAAAAGAAATGGTCAAAGTCAAGAATAAAAGAATCCTTGAGAANGCCTAGTAAATTATCTAAAAGGGAAAAAGAGGAATTTGAGAGAGCCGAAGCGGCAGATCGTGTCTCAAATGTTGATCAATCGGAAACCCACTTAAGAGCTGATTTATTCGAAGACATTCTGAGCGATTGGTTTGAATCCAAAGGAGTTAGATTAAGGCGACAAANCGAAATGGTTTCTGAACAAAAATTGGAGCATGGCCGGCCTNTTAGAACCCCCGATATTTTGTTCTTAGATCTAGTCGAGATTAATGGAAAACCGATTGCTTGGATTGACGCAAAACATTTCTATGGCGCTGACGTTGATTTTCAAAGAAAGAAAATGACCAAACAAATGAACAGATATATCGAAGAGTGGGGTGCCGGGGCGATTGTTTATCGACATGGATTTAGCGAAAATCTGTTNATTCCAGGCTGTACGTTACTAGATGCAAATGCTCTNGACTTATCACTCCTTGAGGACCATTCATCCTGAAATTTTTGTCATCTTTGTTCCAATACCAATTTGTTTTAACTTCTCAGATATTTGTTCTAATTCTCTTTTGTTAAATGGATTGGTTAGTTTTCTTGGTAAAAAGACTATTGAGGTTCCAAGCATACAAAGACGTATGCTGGTTTTCACTTGTAAATCNAATTCTCTAATTATATCTCTAGCTTTGTCCAATAATTGTTTTCTTTCCAATTCTTCAAGCAATTCTGATTGTTCTGCGAAATTTCTTGACTGGGTTAATATTTGATCCCATTGTTCATGATTCCATGGCTTATCTTTCATACGATTTACAGCCAAATTCCCTGCATGANAAATTTTCCTTTGCCANATCGAATCATCNATATATTTTGAGGTATGTCTTTTTTCTGAAGGTTGCCATGCTAATAATATCCTCTGCGGGCAAGGAAATCCTAAAGCTCTACCAGATGCACCGGGGGCGCCTGCTTGCAAACGGATTTCAACACCTCCTGCAGAAATACCCAACACATCTCCCAAACCAGAACCATTTAACCTTTCAATACGGTGACATAACCGTAAATATTGGCCTGAAAGCCCTCTTCCAGTTAATTCTCTAAATGCATAAGCAACAGCGACAAGACCTGCTGCTGACATTCCAAAACCCTGACTTGTTGGAAGGTCTAACTTTACTTCTATCCTATAGGATGGAGACCTATCCAGCAGTTTTGCGTGCCTTAACTCCTCAACAAGATCAAAATACATTTTTGAGGAATCTGTAATCTTTTCGCCATACATGTCTTCCACAATAACCTCAATAACTCCATCTTCAACAATTATTTCCCCATCTAGAGAAGAACCAGCTGAAAGTTTCTGCTCTATTTGGTTTTGACTACTTTTAGTTTCAAAAACTGATGCCCTAACCCCATGATCGACATTAAAACCAATTCCTCTACTACCTTGGTTTCTCAATAATCTACCATCTTTTTCTACCGTAAACAGTAGGGTTATATGCCCGCCAATAACTGTATCAAACATATTCTTCTAATTCAATGCAGAAAGACAATGGCAATGAATACTATGCTAAAAATAATAAATTTCGCTTAATTTTTAGTCAAAAATGAGGATAGGTTTTCAAAATGTTGAACTTCTAGCATCATTCATGGCGGATGGTAATTCTCTTCCTCATGACCGTGGCCACTTATTGTGGACTGCTGATGACGGGCCTAGCCGTATGTTATTATCCAGTATGGACAGATGGATTAGTACAATTTTAGCAGATGATGGNATTGAAATTCCATTTATGGGAGGGGTCAATGATTCTAATGCTGTAATAATCGCTAAAGGAAGCGGGATTATTGTTGGTACATCAATGATCGACCACCTCATTCAGATTTGGGCACCTTCAGTACAAATTAATTGGTTTGCTAAGGATGGAAAAAAAGTCTCAAATGGTGAAGAAATTGCAGAACTCAGCGGTGATAAAGAAACCTTACTTACTATCGAAAGAAGTGTATTAAACATCCTAGGGCAACTTTCTGGTATCGCAACTGAAACTAANAAATGGACCGCTTTGGCAAAAGGTCAAATCGCATGTACAAGAAAAACCATTTGGGGNTTATTAGACAAATGGGCTGTGCATATGGGCGGAGGATTGAGTCATAGGTTAAATAAAAATGATGCNACGATGATTAAAGAAAATGATTTAGCATCGATGTTCGAAGAATTAGAAGATAACTCTTCCAGAATCGCAAGCTTTCTACAAGAAGTTGAAATTTCCACCTGTGGTGCGTTCTTAGAAATAGAGGTTCGAGAGCAAAAAGAGGCTTTGACTGCAGCCGCAATTTGGAATCAAAAGGATCTAGACGACAAACCAAAATTGGTCATCATGTTAGATAACTTTGGACCTGAAAAAAGCAAGGATACTGCCGCTCAAATAGTAGACATGGGACTTAGAGATTGTGTAATTTTAGAAGCAAGCGGAGGAATCGTTTTCAATGATCTTAAGAATTGGTATGAATGTGGGCTTGATGTACTATCTACAAGTTCACTGAATCGTGGAATTTCCCCTCTTGATATCTCTATGATATTCAGATAATAGGTGATAATATGGATGATTTTGCTGCAAATCCCAGTCATCCAAGATACGAATCTTTATTGAAAAGACACATGCTAGAAAAAGCTGCAGAAAGGGACATGCTTGCCGGAAGTGCTCTTATTGCGCATGGAAGAGGTGAGGCTTATGACTACCTTCTTGGTGAACAAACCATTGAATCGTCAATGCTAGCTACAAAATTCGCCTTACAGAATTTGATAAACTCAAAAAAGTCAGTTATCAGTCTAAACGGTAACACTACCGCGATTGCTGGAATAGAACTGATGAAATTAGCCTCTGAAATCAATTGCCCGATAGAAGTAAATATCTTCTACAGAACTCCTAAGCGAATGAAAGCTTTACTGAACCATCTAGAATCGATAAACGAAGAATTTGGATTAGATGTAAAAATTCTTGGAGCAAACCCTGACTCACTAATTCCAGGATTGGAGGGGCCTAGAGCTAAATGTTGCTATGAGGGTATATTTTCAAGCGAAGTGATTCTTGTTCCGCTTGAAGATGGTGATCGTTGTGAAGCATTGATTGCAATGGGGAAAACAGTGATTGTCGTCGACTTAAATCCACTATCCCGTTCATCAAGAAAGGCTAGTATTACAATTGTCGATGAAATATCTAGAGTTGCCAACAATATGCTTTCTTTAATTAAAGAAGACGATATTTCAGATATGGAATTTAATTATGATAATAATTTAACAATAAAAAATTCAATACACTNNATCATAAAATCTCTCTCGGAAAAGTATGATTTATCTNATTAATGAGCATTGAAATTTCATGACGGCGGAAGTCTTTTATTAACTTCATGATTGTGATATCTGAATGAAATGGTAAGAGAGACAAATATCAATCCTACCAAGAAAGGGACCTTTGGTACCAGTATATCCTTCGACTTGGATGAATCTCCAGCACCTCAAAGGCGTGCCACTCGTAAAAATTCCAGAGCAGAAAAAAGCAACACTATAGAGAATAACTCTTCAAAAATTAACTGCCCTGGATGCGGGTATGAATTAAATGAAAATGAATGGTTAGATGCACTAGTTGGTTTCGTATCNGGAGCACACGATTTTGAAATTGGAAACCCAGTAAGAGCTAGGATTGTTCAAACATTGAAAAATGAGGCTTCCAGAATGAAGACTCCTAGTCCTCGTGAAGAATGGGAATTAGCAGTAGTAAAAAGACTAATGAGCGAAATAGAAAGAATTGTTCAAGCTGAAATTAACCGTAATCAAAATGAGAATCAAGGTCATTCTCCTGTACTTGAAGAAAAGGAACGCGAGGAATTGATTAGAGCTACCGAAGCACATGTTAGACAAACAATGGCCTACGAGATTCAAGAGCAGTTGATAATTGAATTACAACCTCAAATTGAAGCCCAACTCCGCGCACAAATTGAACAAGAGATGTGGGCCCAATTTGAGCNAGAGTGGAAAAATAGATTGAATAACTAGATTTTTTTTATTTNCAAACCGAGTCTTCATAGGCCGTCACTANTCAAACAGTGTNATGAGGGAGGACCGGCTTCATATTGGTTCAATGCCCGAGGAGATTCAGACACTCTGTGAAGTAATGACTGGACTTGACCCCTCATGGACTCTAGAGGGATGGCTTATCCAGCAATCAAAGATATCTTTGGAATTAATTTCTGCTGATATTGCACATGAAAAAGTAAAATTTGAACAACGCCTAAAAAGACTTGAAGACCTTTCAGGAAGAATAAAAATTGATAATCATAAAAACAATGAAATTACCCAAAAAAATCTGTTCGATTGCTTTGATTTGGAATATGATAAGTCTATGCTGGGTTTAGGCTCTAGAGCAGTTGAAAACGAAAATACAAACAACATTGATTCCCATCCAGCCAATACATTTCTTGAACTATTACCTGATTCACAGGGCGATGACCCATTATTGGCAGTTGCTTGCCAATTATTACTGATGACTATCGAAAAAGAAATAGCCAAAGGAGAACCTGTTGCCACGCTAGAAACAATCGTTTTAGAAATGGATGGACGTGGAGTATCATTTGAGGAAATCGATGAAGCGATAGAGTACCTGCTGATGAATGGCTCAATTATTGAAGTGGATGACGATTGCTTCATCTCAATTTAACTCTGATTCATTGGGATTATCATGGCAACTACACGAAAACAAGCAGCACAGAGGCTGATTGATTCCTTTGAATCTGATAAGCGAATGAAATTTAGGATCATTTTTGCTTCAATTCAAGCAATTATTCTATCGGCAGTAATAGTATTTCTGACCTCGTGGCATTTCGGACTCGCTGCATTTTTAGTAATGGGTTTACTAATTCAATTTGCATATGACAGAATGAGCAATTCAATAAAATCTAGTAAGTTAACCGCAATTAATGCCCTTAGATGGGATGAAGAAAGTCTAGAAAAAGAAGACTTGTTAGATACATTAAATTCCATAATAAATAAAGGATGAGAGTATGGATATTAATTCAGATTATGACTCCTTCATCAAACGAATTGGTAGATTAAATCTATATCTAGGAGTCACTAGTTTATCATTGATTTTTTTTGCGATAGTATCAGTAATTTTGCTTGCTTCTAATCTATTTTTTATCGTTATAACGATTTTTGTCTATTCGATAATTTTTGGAATTATTTACATGATCACCAATAATGTAAAGAAGAGAGTAATTACTGATTTTGCAAGGCTATTTGAAATTGATATTGAAGATGATTTAACTGAACTAAACAATACAATTTCTATGTATAAAAAAGGCGAATTTGAACAAATTGAGGCTTCATTCACCAACAAAAAGCATCGAAGATCTAGAGGTTTTGATGATAAAGGTCCTACGGGTGGAGTTTTAATTTCTCCATTGNATAAAGATAACCAACGTATTGATGCTATGAAAAATAATGATTATCAAGATTTAAACGAAGATATTACTGCAGGACAGGCTCTAATACGCGAGGCAGATGAGAAATATGCGAAAANATCAGAAGAAAGATGGAAAAATTCTGAATCAAAAGACTCAGACTTAATTGAGGCAGGAGTTGAAAGATTAGGAGACCTATTAAAGACNGATTGGTTTGAAAAAAATGCAAAGGATGGAGCCATAAAGGAACTATACAACGATGAAGATTAATATAAGGAAGGGACAAATATAGGTTTAGTCTGGGATGTAGTATGAAGGTGAAGGCCATTCTAGTTACTGGTGGGCATGGGAGCCGNCTTTATCCGTTCACAAAATATACCCAAAAAACACTTCTACCACTATACGATAGACCAGTTATTGACTATGCTCTAGGAACAATAAGAAGAGCNGGAATTAAGGATATCACAATAATTGCTAATCAATTTATCGGGCAAATTGCTAAACATATAGGTTCCGGCCTACCTGGGGAGAGAATCCATTACGTGTTAGAGGAAAAGCCGGAGGGTGTTGCAAAAGCTCTTTCAATAGCGAGACCTCATAACGAAAATTGTCGTTTGATGATATATTTTTCAGATAATATTACNACATTAGANTTGAAGCANTACGTTGATGATTTCCAAACGATAGAGAAAAATCCTGGNTGTGTTTTACTCGCTAGAAAAGAAGATAATCCACATTCATTTGGAGTTGCAAAATTAAATGACAAGCAAGAGATTATTGACATTGTTGAAAAGCCAAAAAACCCTCCTTCTAATTTAGCTATTGGAGGAATTTATCTTTATGATGAACGTTTTTGGCAGTTTTTAGACGACTGTGTTGAACAAAATATTGAAGATTTATCAATAACTGATATCAATCGAATTTATGTCAAAGAAGGTTCAGTAAAGATGCTGAATGTAGGAGAGGAAACATGGGTAGATTGTGGAACTCCAGAATCCCTTCTTCAAGCGGGAATAATGGCAAAAGAAGGTAAATTAAACCCTGAACCTTTTGAGTAAGAATAGAAACCACAATACATTAAGGCTTTTTGCACCATAATATGAAAGTGGGTATTATTGGTGCAGGAATGGTTGGTGGAGCAATAGAACATTGCTTCTCAGACAGTCATGAATTATTTGTCCATGACCCTTCTAGAGGTACGGATATTTCAATTNTAACTGACAATGTTGATTTCGCATATATTGCAGTCCCTACACCCCCTCACCCCGATACAGGTGCTTGTGATACAAGGATTGTTGAAGAGGTTCTAGACTCGTTACCAGATGGCTTTACTGCCGTAATAAAGAGTACAGTTGTACCAGGTACAACACAATTATTTCACGACAAGTATCCAAATTTAAAAATCGCTTATTCCCCTGAATTTTTAGTTGAAAGACGTCGANTAGAAGATTTTGCTAACCAAGATTTACTAGTGTGTGGAACCCATCATGAAGATGTTGCTAAAACCGTATTTAGACAACATAAAGAGGCAGGAGTAATACGAACTGAAAATCTATTTCATGTAACTCCAACAGAGGCTGAGTTGGTAAAATACACCAAAAATACATTTTACGCAATTAAAGTCATTTTTGCCAATCAAATGTATGATATCAGTCAACATCTTGGAGTAGACTGGTATAAGATTAGAGAGATGATTGTTGCTCCNCAAGCCCAACCAATTGGAGAGTCTCACTTAGATCCTATTTTTGGTTTGAATCGAGGCTTTGGAGGGAAGTGTCTGCCAAAGGATTCTCAAGCCTTAGGAGTACTTGCTGAAAGTCTTGGATGCAAATATGAATTACTTGATGCGATACATAAAGATAACCAAGGATTACGTCAAATATTGACTGGAAAAGAAAGCGATGTTGAGACTTTAGATGATTAATTCGGTGGTGATGGCATAGATCATGATAAACTGAATGAGGTTTTTCCAAGAGGNACTTTGCAANGATTCGCNACTGCTGGTGGATTTAACACACTGATATTTTGGCTNTCTTGGGAANTGTTTAGANTAACACCAATTGTGGAAATCGTTGGAGAAACTTTTGTTTGGGCTTTCTCATGGTTGGTTTCAAGTTCAATCGCTCACTTTGTCCATAGATGGTTTACATTTGATGGAAGGAGAGATATTCGACAAACATTGATTAGAGCAATTTCAGTTTACTCTTTTGGATTAGTTGCCTCGACTTTGAGTTATGACTCACTATTGATAATTGCCGACTTACCTATAAGACTAATATTTTTGATCAACATGTGTATATGGGGAATATTCACCTGGGCCGCAATGAGATGGTTTGTATTTGGTTATACTGAACATATCGAGGAATAATTTGGCGAAGAAATTTTACCCTCAATTGGGCATTCTTTTGACAAAATCTAGCGTGAAGTTCATTGGTGATGAATTATACGGACTGTCATGTTGCCCGATACGATTCATAAACTGTCCCGAGAAGAACGGTTTTCTTATGCTAGGCTTCTAGCATTTATGACTAGAGTTGATAATGAATTGACTGTGGATGAAATGGCAATGTTTGAACAAAGGCTTGGTACAGCGCTTCTATCCCCGAATCAAAGGGCAATGATTAGAGAGGCTCTGAAATCCCCGCCTCCCTTAGATGAGTGTCTAGCAGGCTTGAGTAAAGAGGCGGGAAGGCTTGCTCTGAGAGATGCTGTGCTTATGGCTGCAGCTGATGGAGAAGTTGATGATGACGAACGTGAAGTTTTGAAAGAAATCATATCTCATCTAGGATTGGCTGAAGAGTCCTTGCCTCGTCTGCTAAATTGGACTGTAGAAGGCTATGCTTGGATGCAGAGTGGTTATGATATACTCAATGACCTCTCGGAGTGAAATTTTTGTTCCCAAATCCTGTTAATCAATTATCTCTAGAAGAGCGCAAGGCTCATGCAGAGTTGATGGTAATAATCGCTTCAATTGATGGTGAATTAGTCCAAGAGGAATTAGCAATAATTGAATCGATGATGGGGATTTCAATGCTTCATCCTGAAATGAGAGTTGATATTAGAAACATGCTTACTCACCCTTCGAATTTTGATGAAGTTGTTAGTTCACTTTCTGGTGAAGGTCTGAAAATCGCCTTACGAGATGGCGCTTTAGTCGCTGCTGTAGATGGGAATTACGATAAAAAAGAACTAAAAATACTCAAATCCTTAGCCAAATTAGCCGGTATAGACAACAAAGAATTGTCTGAATTATTTGAGTGGGTTGAGGAAACTTGGAAACAATATAAGATAAGTGACTCAATTCTTTCAATTTGACCAAATTTCCTAGTTCCGGTAAAATTTTTCTTGAATTGATACTTTTAGTGGCGTTTTTATCCAGTTTGCATAAAGTAGTTTATGTAAAGAGTTAACACGATTCTTTATTACTGATAAGCCACTGGCTACTGCGTAGGCTCGAGATTGATTATTATGGGAATTCATCCAAAGATAGGAATTACTGGATTGCCTAGAAGTGGTAAATCTGCCGTAATGGAGAAGGTCCTCGAAATGTTAGTTGAAGAGAGAACCCGCGAGATAAATGTTAGAGGTAATCCAACTGGAAAACCCATTGTAGGGGGTCTTAGAACCGAGCCTATCTTAGAAAATGGAGAAAGGTTGGGTTACAAGGTAATTAACATTATCACTGATGAAGAAGGTGTAATTGCCCACAAAACATTTGATTCTCGCCTAAGGGTACTGGGTTACGGGCTTGATCTCAAAGCGCTTGAAGATGTTGCCATCCCTGCAATAAATTACGCTAAAGAGGAATGTGAAGTTTTAGTCATTGATGAAATCGGTAAGTTTTCTGTCGAGAGTGAAGAATTCGTAAATTGTGTCAGGAGCGCTCTCCAGGTCGACAAGCCTACTTTACTGACACTACACAAGAAAAGTCGTCACCCCCTTCTACAAGATATTCGCCGAAGGGATGATGGCAGAATTCTAGAAGTTACTCCAGTCAATCGCGCCTTACTACCGTATAAAATCCATAAATTAATGAGAGAGACTTACTGATTTAGGTTGTAGAGATTATGAACGACCCTTCTAAGGCCGCTTCAAGAATTTTTTATGGTACGGGCTTTGGCTTAATTTTGGCTTGTGGTTTTGGTCTACTCGAAGGTCGAATGGAAATTACAACTTTAGGGATAGGTCATATCTTTCTTTTACTAGCTGTAATTTCAATTATTGTGGCTTATTCTTTAGGAAGAGATTATAATTTTTTAAGAAGTATTTACCCAAATGAAACCGAGAATGAATTGGTAGAGAGAATAAAGAAGGAAATCAATGAAATCGAACAAGATTCAGCAGTCGGAAACGCATGGGCAAAACTTGAATCGCAGGTTCTGGAAAAAGAACTTGAGCAAGAATAAATGCTATATTATCACGAACATTGAAGAATTGCCTTCTATACGCTAGTATAGGTGATGATTATATGAGTGAGGTTCCTGAAGGCTTATACTATACAAAAGAACATGAATGGATTAAAGTCGAAGGAGGACAAGTTATAATCGGAATAACCGATCATGCACAAAATGCTTTGACTGATATCGTATATATCGAACTTCCAGATGTGGGCCAAACTATGGGCGATATGGATGAATTTGCGATTGTGGAATCTGTAAAATCGGCATCACCAATCTTTGCTCCGCTAGCCGGCGAAATTATTGAAGTAAACGAAGAGTTGGAAGATGCACCAGAATTGATGAACTCAAGCCCCTATGGAGATGGCTGGATTGTTAAAATGAAATTAGATAATCCAGATGGTGTTGGATCATTGATGGATGCAAGCCAATATAAGGCTGAAATTGGCGAGTGAGTGTATTGAATCGTTCTGAAATGATCAGTATTTATGTTGATGGTTCATGCTTAGAAAATCAAAATGTTGACCAAAATACCCCCGCAGCCTGGGGCTTAGTAGTTGTATCTGGCGATAATGGGTTAGGTAAAGGAAATGGTGAGATCGTTGAAGAATTATTCGGAAATGTCGTTACTTCTCCATCAGATAAAAAATATCTCGGAGCTGCGGTCGGTTCTAATAATACAGCAGAACTATCAGGATTCGCTGAAGCACTGAGATGGCTATTAATCGAAGGTAGCGATATACCTGCTGTAATCAGAACTGATTCTCTGTACGCTGGAAATCTTGCAACTGGAAAATGGAAACCTAAAGCAAATAAAAAACTAGTTGAATCCTTACAAAAACTGTGGATCGAGGTTTCATCCATTAGGGACGTAGAGTGGGAGCATGTTAAAGCACATCGCGGACATCGGTGGAATGAAAGAGCAGATCACCTAGCTTTGAGATGCGCGCAGAGGACTTCTCCAATACCTCTCTCATTTTGGAAACCTGGTCAGCGTTAATCTTTGATTCTAAGTTTTAACCAATCTGAAAATTGTTTAGATAAATCATCTCGCTGTAAAGCATGGTCAACCTGAGCCTGTAACCAAGAATATGGATTTCCTGAATCATACCAACTAAATCCATCCAGATTAACCCCGATAAATCCATCGCCGTTCATCCAGTGTTTTTGTAGTTCAATAGATTGTAATTCTCCAAACTTTTCAACAGTATAAATTTCATTCAACAATTTCTTACAATCATCAGTGAAAATATATCTACCGCATAACACAAAATTTGATGGGGCAAAACCTGATTGAGGTTTTTCTATAACATTCTTAATCAATTCACCATCTAATTCGACTACGCCATAACTAGACAATTCTTCATCTGGAACTGATAAAATTGCCCCGCATGGGAGATTATTTTTTTCAAAACAATCAACTAGCAATTTGCTGGCATTTGAGGGGGTATAATCTCTAGAAGATGAGTGATTGTCGATTATGACATTGTCGCCGAGTAATACTAAAAAAGGCCCTTGCACCTCGTCAAGCGCAGTTAAAATAGCATCGCCAAGGCCCAATTGCTGCTCTTGAACATGCACACTTATTTCGATATTAGAAAAAGATGAAAATAAACTCTCATCTAGTTCCGGCCTATTGTGATGTAAATGTGATACATCCTTGAGTAGTGGTGATAAGTCTTTATTTGGGGATGTTATTATGTGAATTCTTTTTACTCCTGCAGCTTTTGCTTCTTGGGCCAAATGTATCAAAACGGGGATATCGACCAAAGGTAAGGATTCTTTTGGCAAAAAAGTACTAATTGGATACATGCGAGTACCTAAGCCACCTGCAACAATCAATGCGTCTTCAACTACCGCCATTATTAGTGCTAACAGGTACATACTTTCAAGCATAACCCAATCTCATGTCCATATATGGGCGAAGAACCGGAATGGCGGTTGTTGGGATTATTCGGTGTAATTTGTTTAATTCAGACATTCCTGGATATTACACCTGCTGGACCATGGGATTCTAGATCCTTCAGTAGAGGCGCTGTAGGATTGATTGGACTAGTGTGCATATACATTGCTTGGTTTAGATTTACATTCAAACAAAAAGGATTAATTCCTACAATTGGTATTCTAAAAAAGCCTAAGAAAAGTTGGATTTACGTGATGACTTTCGGAATTGCATGTTATCTTTTTGTTATTCTAAGTCGAAGAATGAGTTTCGAGGAATACTTTCCTGAAACCACCGGTATGATTGTTTTACTGATAGGTAGTTTATCGCTATTAAATTCAATTTATGTCTGGATGGTAGTAAGTGGTCCATTGAAGCAAGATATAGTTAAGGAACAAGAATGATTTAATCAAGGAACCCTAACTCTTGATCTAAAGTTTCGAGGGCCTCATCAATATTAGGTAATTCACTCGGCTCCTGCATCGAGCTTTTGTGAATTTTTACCTCAACATTTTGAGGTATCTCTCCACCCTCAGAAAGCCATTTAATCCATAATTCTGCTCTTTCCGGACGCCTTAATTTTAAGTTACTCCACAGTTCTTCTAAAGAACAATTATTTTCTTTCAAATCTGTAATCCGGCCAGAGAAGTGGTTTGAAGAAACCTCTTCCATTCGAATCAATAATTCTCTCATTCTAGTTCTTACAACCTCGTCACCATCACTCCATAAAATTGGCAGTATGTTTTTTTCATCCGCTGGAAACATTTCGATATAATCTCTCAAACCTTGAACTAAGTTCCTTCTAACCAAAGGCAAAGGGTGTTGACTTAATTCCAACATTTTTTCAGCCCACAATTCGGTATCAAAAAATTTCAAATCGCCAACCGTGGAGCTGACCGCAGCTAAAACTACTTCATCATCGTCTTGCAACATCTTCTCAAAAAATGGTAAAGCATCTACTGAAAGTCTACGGAATAGCCTGGTCAATACATCAGCCATTGACCTCCTGATTTCTATCTCGTTCCTTTTGATAAGTCTCTGACTCAACTTTAATCCAATATCTCGATTATAATCGGTTAATTTTGCCAGACAAAGTGTAATCTTCACCACTACTTCAGTAGATTTGTCCAAGGCTCTGCGCATTAGTATTTCTGGTAAATTTAATGATTCAATTAGTGCTGGTCGCTCAAGGAGTAGTCTAATCCATTCTATCAGTAACGTACGTCTATTCTCAGTACTATTTTCTAATCTCTCAAGTAGCCATATCGCTGCTTTAATTCCTTCTGTGTGTGCAACTACGCTAGTAATCCTAGGTACTTTTGCATGGGGGTTCCAATCAATATTTTGTGGTCCTGCTTCTGGTTGAGTGTGCCAAGTACCGGGTCTTTCAGCTAAAGCAATTGATTCTAATAAGTGGTACCCTTGATGAACTGATTGTCCTCTAGGGACTGTTGACATCCCATCAATAAGACATAAGCTAACCCACCACCTATCAGTATTGGGGGCTACGGGGTCTAGAGATTGAGCTAACCATTCTGTTGCAATTAGAAAAACCATTCTTTCAGAAACTGTGCCAACTCTTTTCTCGAGCCATTTTTGGTGGACTTCAAATGGGTCATCAGTTAAATTCATTCTGTGGGGAACAATCAAATCTACTACAGAATTTAATTTATAGTCAAACATTCCTCTATCTGCGTGTAGAAGTCCAAGTCCTTTCTCAATTATATCTTGAGGAGAGACTGGATGAATTGGTGGGAAGTCCCTGTCGATGATAGGAGGTGATGGTAATGGCCAAGATTGGGTGCCTCTTTCCAAAGCCTCAACCAACAAGGTTGCAACTTTCTCAAAAGTTAATTGAGAAAGTTTCTTCCTACTCTTAGCCATGACCTAAACACCTTACGCCTATTTAGAAAATAAACGACTCAAATGTCAAGTTCAATATTCAAATTTTGAATTAATTCCTTGTATCTATTTCGAATTGTCACTTCAGTTACTCCAGCAACTTCTGCGACCTCTCTTTGTGTTCTACGCTTACCGCATAACACTGAAGCAATATAGATAATCGATGCAGCGATACCTGTTGGCCCTCTTCCGCTGGTAAGTTCTTTTTCTTGGGCTGCTTTAATCAATTCATACGCTTTTGCCTCAACTTCAGCATCTAGTCCCAATCCAGAACAGAATCTGGAGATATAATCTTCAGGTCCAGTAGGCATAATTTTCATCTTAAGTTCTCTAACCATAAATCTGTAAGTTCTTCCTATCTCTTTTCTTCCAGTACGAGATGCTTGTCCTATCTCATCAAGTGTTCTAGGAACTCCACACTGTCTACAGGCTGCATACAAAGATGCTGCTGCAACTCCTTCAATAGAACGTCCTCGAATGAGACGCTTGTCAACTGCTTTCTTGTAATTGACAGCTGCCGCTTCACGAACTGATTTGGGCAATTCTAGACGGCTTGCCATTCTGTCTAATTCTGCTAAAGCCATAGCAAGGTTTCTTTCGGTTGCATTAGATACTCGGCTTCTCTTTTGCCACTTCCTCATTCGATAGAACTGTGATCTATATCTTGAATTAATCGTCTTTCCAGAATAGTCCTTATTTTGCCAATCGATATCGGTGGATAATCCTTTGTCGTGAAGCATAACTGTCATTGGCGCACCAGTTCTTGCCCTTTGGTCTCCCTGCTCTGGAGAGAATACTCTCCATTCTGCACCCTGGTCAATTACGTTATCTTCTAAAACCAGTCCACAGTCGTCACAAACGACCTCTCCACGGGTTTCGTCGCGAGTTAAGTTTCTACTTCCACAATCGCTACATTTTACTATGTCTTCTACTTGTTGTTGATCATCCATCTTTACACCTCTTAAATTGCCAATCTAGGGCAACACTCTTAATCCCTTAGACTAGGTTATATGAAGGTTTTGCATAAGGTTAGATAGTGTAATAATTTTATTTACTCACCCTCGCTCTTTTTTATTTAAAACTTAGAGATAACCGTTATACATGAAATCATAGTGCCGGATACTGGTTGCTATGCGCGAAAATTGGCCTCCGGAAAAAATCGCGCTCTCGGAGGACAAACGTGTATTGTTTTTAACTAAGGATTTAGATCTAATAAAAAAGCAACTTTATGATGGATTAAATCTCAAAATGGAAGATTTAGACCCTAATGATTTACTCGATGACATAAATACCGATGTTATGACTCCTGCATGGGTTTGCTTTGACCATGATCCATCCGAAATTGCAAAAAATGCTTATGCAGGTTTGAAACATAATGGATTAAGGGTTTTCAATGAAAACGCTCTGATTGATGGTAATTTTGAAGTAATTGTTTCAGGTCAAAGAAAGGGAACTGGCTCAAGTAGAGAAACCGCCGCTCAATGTGAAAGGTGGGCTGGAATAAATATCGTGATTGCCTCTTCATTTGCCCCCATTCATGAAAGAAATAATATCAATCTTGGCCAATTGATGGGCGATTATGCGATGTTGAAAAGACTGCAGGACGGTGAGGAAATTCACTTAGAGGAATTTACTAGTAAATATGATGATGTAACTAGATTAATTATTGAAAATGGTGGTTTATTTCCATTCGCTGAAAAACTAACAAATAATCACATTACCCTCAAACCATTAGAAACTCCACAAACCCCCATGACAATGGCTGAAAAAATAATTGCTCGAAATTTAGTCGGACAGAAACAAGGTCAATGTGTCAAACCACACGACCCTGTGATAGCTCAAGTCCAAGGGGGTTACAGCCACGAATTTACCACTGCACAAGTCCATACTTTCTTGAGTGACGAGTATGGGGTAGATTATACCCTTCCTAACCCGAGTAAATTTGCGGTTTTTGAAGACCATTTATTGTATGCAGCTCATAACCCAAAATTTGTACCGCACATGAATAAAGTCCAAACCTTAAGAGAATTACAAGTTGAGTTTCAAAAACATACCGGCGTTAGAGACTATTCTGCCAAAGATGGTGTCTCTCCTGGTATTTGTCATCAAGTGGCGAGAGAAGAATTCATTGAGATTGGCGACTTTATACAAGCTACTGATTCCCACACTTGTATGGGTGGAGCCTCTAATGCACTTACATATGGAGTTGGAGCAACAGAATATGCTAGCCTAATTTACTCAGGGTTTACTTTTGTCAAGGTCCCTGAATCAATTAGATTTGATTTAATCGGCGAACTGAACAAAGGATGTACGGCAAAAGATGTTATTCTATTCATTTTAGCGGACCATGCTAGAAAGGAATTAACCCTGAATCGTTCAATGGAATTTGGTGGACCTGGCTTAAAATCTCTATCAATTGATGAAAGGGCAACACTATGCAATATGGCAACTGAGTGCAGTGGTAGAACTGGTATTTGTGAACCTGATGAATTGCTTTACCAATGGATGGAAAATAATCAATCTCTAGATAGAGATAAGATGACACAATTATCAGTTACTCCAGATGAAGGTGCTGTATATCATGGAGGTGTACACACTATCAACTTGTCAGAAATCGTTCCTATGGTTGCGCACCCCGGAAATCCAGACGAAGGTATACCTTCAGATCCAACTAACGGTGCAAATATTTCTGATATTGGTAGTGTAAAAATCGATATTGCATATGGGGGGTCATGCACTGCTGGCAAAGAGGATGATGTAGCATATTATGCGATGGTATGTGCGGCTGCAGATTCTGTAGGATTAAGGGTTAAATCCGGCGTTGAATTTTATATCCAATATGGCAGTGGACAGGTGAAGGATTTAGCCGTGCGCAAAGGTTGGCATGATCTATTTCAAAAGGTCGGTGTGAAGTTGATTGACCCAGGGTGTGGTGCCTGTATCGGTGCTGGTCCTGGCGTATCTATTACCCCAGAACAAGTAACCGTTTCAGCAATAAATCGTAATTTCCAAGGACGTTCTGGTCCCGGTAAATTATATCTTGCAAGTCCGCTAACTGTTGCAGCTTCTGCCTTCTTTGGTGAAATAGTTTCTTGGAGAGATGATTTATTTCATTGATAAATATGAAATTCAGAATCATCTCATCCGGCGCAATTGTCGTAATCGGTGGGATAATCCTTTCAATGGCCTTAACACAATTAATTCTAAATCAAGTCCTAGATCAAATCTCATGGTTTAGTGACTCTGGTGTACAAGGGATGATTGCATATATTGCCCTCTACATAATTTTTGGAATACTGGTAATTCCAGCAAGTTTCCACAAATACCTCTCTGGAATCCTGTTCGGTTTTACATTTGGATTTCTAATCGCATGGATAGGTGGTATGATTGCAGCAATTATACCTTTTTTATTAGGAAGGAAATGGCTAAATCCATATGCGCAGACATTATTAGATAAAAATCCAAAATTAAGAGGCTTAGAGAAAGCCATAATTGTAGATAAGTGGAAAACAGTGGCATTGTCCAGAGTAAGTTTAGTCATCCCATATGGAATTTTGAATTACTCCTTTGGAGCGACAGATATAAGATTTAAAGATTATATTTTAGGTAATTTTGCTATGATTGTTCCATCGTTAATGTATGCTTGGTGGGGTTCACAAACCCGAATTATCGCTGGAGCAATAGAAACCCAAGAGAAAGGAATAAGTTATGTTATCAGCATTATTGTTTCGATAATTCTTACTATTTGGCTAATAGTTAGAAGCAATTCTATATCAAAAAATATTCAATCCTTCGAAAATAGTTAATGCTTGAAAAACGGGCCTTGAAGCCATAAACCTGTATTAGAATTAAAAACCGTCGACTTTCGATGAACAATAACACTAGTGGCCCGACGTCATTGGGACGGAGGAGGACCAATGTGGAGGTCTAAGAATGGCTGGAATAGCACAAAAACTCGCGTCTAATCAAAAGCAAGTTGCAATATCGGAATTTTTCGAAAAGAACAAACATTTTTTGGGTTTTGATTCCTTATCTAGATCATTGATTACCGCAGTAAAAGAGGCTGTTGATAACGCATTAGATGCTTGTGAAGAAGCGCGGATATTACCTGAAATAAAAGTTGAAATTAAGAAATTAGATAGTAAAAAGGATATTGTCCAATTAAAAGTTGAAGATAACGGTCCAGGAATTCCTCAAAAGAGTATTGAGAAAGTATTCGGTCAACTTCTATTCGGTTCTAGATTTCATGCTATTCGACAATCAAGAGGTCAACAAGGCATAGGAATTACCGGAGTTGTGATGTATAGTCAACTAACCACAGGAAAGCCTACTCATGTTCGATCAAAAATTGCTACCGAATCGACCGCTGCAGTAGTAGATATAGGCTTGGATACTAGGAAAAACAAAGCAGTAAAAAGTAATCAGGGTAGGGAAGGCTGGTTTTTACAAGATGGTTCTATGAAGCATCATGGACTTGAAGTCACCACTCAGTTGAAGGCGAAATATCAGAAAGGAAGGCAGAGTGTTTGGCAGTATCTAAGAATGACTAGTATCGTAAATCCTCATGCTGAAATTACATTTACCGATCCTGAAGGAGAAGTTCATCACTGGCCTAGGGTAACAGAAAGACTACCACGTAAGGTAGATTCTATCAAACCACACCCACACGGAATTGAGCTCGGGCAATTACAGAGAATGTTATCTGAATCAAAGGATTCAAGACTTTCAGTGTTTTTACGAATGAACTTCTCCGGTGTTTCAAATCGTGCTGCTAAGGAGTTGTGCGCTGCAGCAGAACTTGAGGTTAGTACAAAGCCAAAACAAATGAAGCCCGATGATGTTAGGGCTTTGTTAGAAGCATTTCAAGGCGAGAGAATGTTTAATGGAAAGCCTGTAAAAATGTTGAATCCCCCAACTAATTGTCTTTCTCCGATTGAAGAAATGCTAATCAAAAAAGGTCTTTCAAAAACCATAGACTCTAGATTTGTAACCACTATAACTAGAGCGCCTAATGTTTCTCAAGGAAACCCATACCAAGTGGAAGTAGGGCTTATTTTCGGCGGCTCGATGGCTTCGGATAAACCCGTGGAAGTACTTAGATTTGCTAATCGAGTCCCCTTAATGTACCAACAGGGCGGATGTCTTCTAACTAAGGCTATAGAAAGTGTTGATTGGAGACAATACGGACTAGAACAACCTGGAGCAAAGGGGGTACCAAAAGGCCCTGCAGCGATATTGGTGCATCTTGCAAGTACCAACGTTCAGTTCACATCTGAAGCAAAAGAAGCGCTTGCAGAAAATGAAGAAGTCATAGAAGAAGCTAGAAAGGCAATGCTAGAAATGGGGCGTGGGCTAAGGAAGCATCTAGAGAAAAAGAAGAAAATGGCCAAGACCCAAGAAAAGTTTGAGTTGATTAATGACATATTACCTGCAATTGCTGCAAAATCAGCCGAGATTTTGGATAAGCCTATTCCTGACCTTGCAGGCTCTATTACCCAAATTATGTCGGCGGTAATCAGTGAAACAAATACTACTTGGAATAAGGAGACAAAGCAAACTGATGTCGAAATAACACTTTATAATTACACATCTCGCTCAAGAGCATATACAATTCTTGCTACATGGCCTGAAAAAGAAGGTGCTAAGATGTTAGGAAATGAAACCGGTGGCAGAAAGGAAGCAATGGGTGTTTGGGCTTGGAAATTAGAAACTCTGCAGCCTGGTCAAAAGTACGTTATCAAATATAGCCTAGACGGCCTTGAAAAAGGAGATTGGGTTGATACTGACGTCTTTTACCGAGGTTCACAAGAGGTAATTGGTGCAATGAAGATGGATGAAAAATACTTGGAAGAAATAAGAAATCAAGAACAGATTCTAAAGGAAATGTCCAAGCAAAATGATGAATTGGGTGAATCTACAGAAGAAGAAGAAAATAGGACTCAACACACCGATACACCAGAAATAGATTTGGATGAAATTATTGCATCTCTAGGAGAGCCTAAGGTTAAGCCACCTAATGGCCAAAGTACTCTATTCGGAGGTGGGCAGTAATGGTTCAGCGCTTTAGTGCAGGTGAAACCAAGGATGCAATGCATCAAGTAGTAACAGAAATGTATGATAAAATAATCAAAGGCGAACCTCCAACAATGACTCTACCTGTTAGAACAAAAAATAATATCGGATTTGATCAAAAATTAGGTGTTTACAAGTATGGAAAAAAGAAATCAGTAAGAGATGCGACAAGCCTTGGATCAGCAAAGCAACTGCTTCGTGCACTGTACGTTATTGAATTTATTGAAGAGATGATAGATGCCGGAAAATCTTCAACACTTAGGGAAATGTACTATATTTCAGAAAGTTGGGGATTAGGCAAGTTTGGTAGTCAAAATGAATCTAATAATCTTGCAGAAGATCTAGAAATTGTAACAAAATGTCTAAGAGAAGATTTCAAACTTAGACCTGAAGAAGATGGGGCTAGAATGATCGGGAATTTAACATTAAGAGAAAGAAATCGAAGAGGTGAGTGGATGAGAATCAATGCGAGAGACGATGTTGGAGACTCTGGTTATGGCGTTCCTTACAATGTTGAAGCCGAAAAGATAGAATTATTGGAGAATGATATTGATTTTATCATGGCAATTGAAACCGGTGGTATGTTTGATAGATTGATTGAAAATGGATTCGATGAAGATTTCCGTTGTGGCTTACTACATCTAAAGGGGCAACCTGCTAGGTCCACACGTAGAATCATCAAACGTATGAGTGAAGAATGGGATCTTCCGGTTGTTGTTTTCTTAGACGGCGACCCATGGTCATTCAGAATCTTTGCTTCTATTGCTTATGGAGCGATAAAAACCGCACATATTTCTGAATATTTGGCAACCCCTAGTGCTACCTATCTTGGAATTACTGCTGATGATATTGTAGCATATGACTTGCCTAGTGACGACCTTTCAAAGAAGGATATTGAAGCTCTTAATGCCGAACTTTCAGACCCTAGATTCGCTGATAGTTGGTGGCAAGATCAAATAAATATGATGCTTGAATTGGGGAAGAAAGCTGAGCAACAATCTTTAGCAAAATATGGTCTAGACTTCGTAACTGAAACATATCTGCCAGAAAAATTAGCAGAATTGGGGCTTGCATGATTTCGTGCAAGGATTGATTTGGGAAGATGTTGACGAATTATTATGGCGAGCGCATCAGGACAGTCAAATCCATGGGCTATGCGGATTGGGATTTTTGGCTTGGTTTGTATTTTCATTAGCGCAATAATGCTTTTTGGGCAGACTGATGCCATCGATAATGCCTTTAATCCTAGAAATTTGAGCGAGATAAAAGTCACCGGAGAGAACTCTGAGGTTGGTGAATTAGAAATCGGCTGTCATATTGCAGTTGGTCTTGAAAATAAAGAATATGGAGATATGACGTTAAGACAGATGGCTGGTTCGTCTCCCAGTAGCGATACGATTGATACTGCTTCCTGCGCAACTGACTGGCAGCCAATGGATTCTTCTGGACAAGAATATTACTTTGTCGAAGAATGGGATGTTAAAGAAAAAGGAGAATATGTTCTATCTATGGAATGCTCTAGTGATTTAGATTGTGATAATTCAACAATCTGGCTAGTCGATGTCACTAAGGCTCAGTGGACTGTTTTTGGAGAGACTGGATTGATTCTGGCTGGCGGAATGTGCTGCTTTGGCCTAATTCTTCTTCCTGTGGCTCTAATTCTTTACTTCTCAAATAAAGGAAAATCCAATGTGATGATGATTAATGCAAATGGGCAAATAATCCCTGTAACAGACTTAACGCCTCAGACTATTGAACGTATGGCAAATAAACCTGATGAAGTTATTGACAACCCATTTGCCGATACTGGAATTTCAAATTCTGAGGAGTTCATTGATGGCAAAGAAGGAGTTGAAAATGGTACTCTATTAACAACTGAACAAGTGTTTGCTTTGATGCGTGGAGATGTTGAAGAAGCACAAAATAGGGTAAGTGACCCATTTGCTGACTTTAACCAAAAAATGGAGCAGAATGCCGATGAGGAAAAGAAAGATAATTCCAATATAATCGCTTTCTGGGATTCTGGAGACGATGAAACAATTACTACTAAAGAATCGAAACAATCCATTAAAGACAGAAAGCAAAACCTCAAAATCAATAAAAAGCAGTCACATAAATCTGATTGGAAAGAATGGGATGAACTTTGAGTGATTCAAATGGAAAAATATTTTCGAATTGCTGCTGGTATTATTGGGTTTATACTGGTTTTAGTATCTGTAATAGGAATGAACAATGAATTATCAGATTCTGATGAAGTTCAGACTATGCTTCCTCCGTGTGAAGTAGATGATGGTGTTCCAATATTACCTGGTGACGAGGAAGTAACATGCTATTGGGGCATGTCTGTAGAAATCTTAGAAATTCCTGCCGAGGCTATTGCAGCTGATGTTGTTGTTGATATTTCTTGGGACAAGCAAGATGTTTGGATAGGCATTGCTAATGCTGATCAAATTGAGAATTGTGAGTTGAAAAATGATTACTATGAGTGTCCTAAAGATTCGATTACAATGATTGAAGGCGGTCAAGACTCTAATGGTCAAATTAATTGGTCTCCGGAACCTGGTGAATATCGATTTGTGGCTGGTGGAGAGGATACCCAATCATTGCAACAATTTTCTGTAAATTGGGAATATGAAGCGACACTGAAGAGTGGGGTTGTTATTCCATTAATGCTATTGGGATTAGCACTTCTTTTCTATTCTATTTTTAGAAAAATTCTGTTCTAAACTTCGACGCATTGAAAAAGGTGTACTGTCTAGGTAACCTCAGGTTGAGCAGTATGGTGGATATTGATTTAGCACTGTCAATTCTTCAAAATAAAGTAAGAAGACAAATTCTAGAACGTCTAGTTAGGGAACCACATTACCCTATGCAATTGGCAGATTTAATCGGTGTAAGCCAACAAGCAATAATGAAACACTTGAAAGAGCTTGAAAAAGGCGAATTTGTTACCAAAATGAAAGTCCCCAGCGACAAAGGAGGGCCTCCAAGAACCATTTATTCCGTTCAACAGGCAATTTCACTTAGAATCGATTTAGGTCCTGATTTGTTTACCTGTGAACAACGAAAATTGCCAGGTGGAGGGCCGATGAGGTTATCTAAATCATTACCCGAACATAGTATTAGAGTTGCTGAAAGTGTTAGTGGGCGGAAGAAAATTTCTGTAGGTGAAGGAGTCTCTCATCTCGCTGAACTGAGTAATATTCTTGAAGATCTAGATGCTCAAAGAGATGCCATCATTTCACTTCACCAACATATTAGAAATAGAATATCAGCAGCAGTTGACGCTGATTTCGAAATGTATGAACAACGAGCAATGGTTCATTCAATTATCGAAGCCCCAACTCAAAGAGTAGATTTTACAGCCCTCAGTAAGGAACTGCAGTTGGGCCAAAAGCAACTTAATGAATTAATGGACGAAGTTAGTACAAGATTAGAAAGACAAATCTCAGAAAGGGCAGGACATATAATCGCCGGAAATCAGAACTCTAGTTTACACTGGTGGTTAGGCAATTACAAGCCTAAGAAATAACTCACTCTTTAGATTCAAGTACCGAAATAAGTGAAGATTGTTCGCTAAGTCTTTTGTTCACTTCTTCTCGTCTACCCTTTCCTACAAAGTAAACTACACCTAATAGAGATAGGGTGAGTAAAATCACAACAAATGGTAGTGCTGTCTTTCCAATTACTTGTCCAGCAACGTCCAAAAATGGACTCGGGGATTCTAGAGGTTCAGTAACAGCCTTGATGTTATTATTTTCCTTTGCTTCAACAATCTCATTCATCGGGTCGACAACGACGTATACTCCTTTGCTACCAGCGACTACTGGATACAGAAGATAAATTTCAACTTCCTGTGCATCTTCAGTTGCATCAGGCGCTAGTAATGCTCCAACTATTTGACGCATGACAATACTATCTTCATCACATCCATTACGCTGAATTTCTTTTTCGATATCTGGATCGTTAGCATCATCATATTGACAAAGAACGATCTCAATATCTGTGGCATGAGTATTTCCTATATTCTGGAGAATTATGCCAATAGGAATTGTAGAATCAATATCTCCACTGAACGAGGCAGGATTGATAATTTCCTTAATCACCAAATCCGGAGCCTTTAGTCTCAATTGTAAAATTAGTTCGTTACTATCAAGCATTTCTCCTTGCCATGAAGGAGAAGAATCGAAATCTCCACCTTCAGTCATATCCCCTGCCTTAGAGACTACCTTCAAACCGATATACCTAGTATCAAGTTTAGCCTCGGTAGAAATCTTGACTACGGCTACCATTTCATATGTTTGATATGGAGACATCTTGGGCATAAAATAAGTGTCGTTAGGCGCAACATATGCGCATTTTCCGCCTTCTTGGGCTTCTTCTAACTGTGTTAGCCATGAGTTATATTCATCAGAGGTTTCCTCTGGAATTGGCGTATCGATAATCACGCAAGGTTCATCAGTAGTCAAATCATTTCCGATTTGAACGACATTTCTCCATTCGACGCTCCACCCTTGCAATTGGGACATTCCAGGCAACTGTTCCATAATCAAATCATTTCCTTCAGATTTAGCAGTGTGATTTGCAAGAGAAGGCCAATCCTCAACATTTCCATTGTTAGTTATATTCACAGTGAAACTTACGAACTTTCCAGGGGCTGAGGTTTTAATTGGATTATCAACTCTTGGGTCCATCGTAATTTCCATGTCATAAAACTCATTGACGTATACTAACATTACTTGAACATCTCTTAATTTTGTATTTCTGCCTTGTTCGTCTGGATAAGGTTCTTCAGAATAAGTTTGGAAGACAATAGTGTATAATCCTGCACCAATATCTGTTTCTGGAACATTCATCAAGACATCGAATGTTTGCTGTGTACCTCTTGATAGTTCTTGTAGTGAATCTCTAGGAATAATAATGTCCCAGTGACCATTTCGAACAGGTACTCCGGATGGATCAATTACAGTAGCTAAGCGATAATCGAATCTATCTGGGCCATTACCATTGTTTGTGACGGTTGTTGGAAGGGTTATTTTTTCACCTGGGTAGACTGAAAAAGCAGAAACTGTAGCGCCATTATCATCTTCAACCGAAATAATCCTTTCAGAACTCAAATTAGTTTCAGCGTCTAGATCAAATTCATGAATGACGGTAGTATCCAATTTGATAAAATCGGATATCTTTGGATAACCATCCAAGTATGCTTTTAGAATAATCGTTGGCCCTATTCCGGCCTTAGCATTATCTGGAGCACATACCTCGACATATACAGTGTGTTGAACATAGTCTTGTCCCGGCTGGATAGTCCAAGACCTAGGTTGATTCAATGGGTCATTTGTTCCTGGTGCATCACGGAAGTCAACAGAAACAGACCAGTTATCTTGTCTCCAAGTGTCTTCATCAACTCCACTACGGTTTTGACTCGGAGCCCCCGGCAAAGAAAATACAAGCTCTCCTGAATCATAGTTCTTAGTTACTGGAACTTCATATTCATGACAAGCTTCGTCTGGGTGTCCTGCTTTGACAAATGCCTCGCTATCAGTAGCTTCAAATACAATATTTCCTGATGATTTAATCGATACGAAGATTCCTAATTCTAATACATCATACGTTCCTTTATCTACAGACTTTATTGGTTCACCTTCGGACCATCCCTTGAGATAGATAACGAAGGCGCCGGGATCTTCGGATGTCGGTACCTTTACTGTTAAAATCTTAGTTGTTGAAGTCCCTGGATCTAACTCTACGCGCATCGGGAAGGTCACTTCCCAACCAAATGGTAGTAACCACTCTTGCTGACCTTCTAATGTATTAGGATCCCAAAACAAGAAACTGTCTTGGACGTTCCCCGTATTGGTAATCGTAATCGAGAAGGTTGCTTGTCCTCCTTGCTCAATATCTTGAACGCTATGAGATGTATCTAAACTAATTCCGTGTACAACATCCATTAATGTGAGCGTAGTTAAATCAGAGCGAATTGCAGGGTCCTTGTAAGATTTAGCGGTAACCACAATCTGTGCCAATTCATCCTCATTTGCTTGATAGATAGTAGGTGCTTTGACCTTAATGTAAAATCTTGTAGAGTCTCCACCTTCCAAAAAGATCGGTGTTGTAGGTAAAATTTGTGTTTGATTGTCGGCAAAGAACAATGTCGCAGTCCAATTCTGTGGGACACCGGTAATATTCAATCCATAGGTGTCTGCAACAAGTTGCTTATCACCAGGTGTTGAATTATTCATTGTCATATTGAAAATTGTCTGCTCTCCTGGCTCAATAACGTGATAGAAAGTCTCGCCAACATCTAACTCGACATCTACTTGTCCGGTTAAAACGTGGGAATAGCAAATAGTATATCTTCCGTTATTTTGTTCGTTATTACACTTATTTTGATCAGACCAACCTATGTGAGCGCCGCTTCCTAAATCATTAGCAAAGGCTGGAGGCATTCCCAAATCTGGTCTGCTTCCAGTGTCTGTTCCGAGTTTGTTACTAGCCCATGTAGTAACTGGAATAATTTCCCAAGGATCTAAGGCAAATTCACCAACACCGGTTAAGTCTGTTTGATTAAGTCGAGTATAGTGAATCTCTTCACCAGCACTAGTATTTCCTGAATCAACCCAAGAGATGTGTACATTGCTCTGTTTATCGGTAATCAATGCAGGGAAAATAGAGTGCCCTGAGAAGGCAGAAACCAAACCTGATGGGCCTTCAACATTGGATATAGGAGTATCTTGTATCTTCTTGATTGCATAAGTCGAAAGTCCTTCTTCAGCGCCGTCAAACGCACCTGCGCCTTGTAGTTTCAGTTTAGTGTAATAAACTTCGTAGTTTGTCGATTTCTCAAAACCATAATCTCTTCCATCCATCCAAGCGATATGTGTGTTACCTTGCATGTCAACACCAATTGCCGGGTGGAATGAATAAGCGTCGTCAATTGTGACTCTCGTGTCGTTTACAACTACTAAATGGCCGTCCTCACCAGCGCCTGTGTCCTCATAATAGGTTCCGCCACTGACCGAGTGACCTGGAGCACCTGGAGTCCAAGATGGGTCGTTATTCATCTTAGCATAAGGATCCAATACCGACATGTAAATCTCACGTGAGTTGTTAGTTGCTATGTATACCATTGCTTCCACAAGTAGAGCCATTGCTCCTGCTCCACCGCTTCCCGATGGGAATTCATATGCTTGTCCGCCTGCGCTAACAGTTCTTGCATTGGTAGTTGGATCATTGCCTGGACAATTTCTGTTTTGAGTTGAGACAACGCCATTTGGACACTTGACTAAATCCAAAAAGTGTGATTGAATATTTCCTGCTCCTCCATATCCTTGACCATACAATCCGATAGGAACCACTCCAGCCTTGACACAATTGTCGTGTGCTTCATCTATTGAGCTAATATCATCAGCTTGTTGGGAAGGGTCTCCGTCTTTTGGCCCCTCATCAGAAACCGGTAAAACAATCTTGGTAGAGTTTGGATTCCATTTGTGATCTGCAGATGTTGCTGGATTGCCTGGAACGTTACCATTGATATCTTTCCATGATAGACAAGCCCAATTTGTTCCAGGCCCCCAATCTTCTCCGGAACTACCTGAATATGGATTACCATTGTAAATTGTGTTCTGTAATGAACGAATACCGCCTGAACTGTCACCTTCATCTAGAGGTGTTGATCTAGGTCCTGCATTCATGTTGTACCCCGCACAATTTCCACTACTGGCTGCGCCAGGTAGACCCCAACCTCCGTCTAATCCGTAAATGGTTTCAAACACAGTCATATTAGCGACTTCTAGCAATGGCTTAATTCCTTCAAACTGTCCGCCAGATGCAAAATTTCCGCCATAAATAACAGTACAAATATCAGCCCATTCAGTATACATAGAACCTGAAGTATCTACGATAAATACCAATTCTACCTTACCGCCACGGGTATCATCCCATGCGATTTGAACTTGGTCATTAGCATCTACAACGATGTCAGGGTGGCCCTTGTGACCGATTATAGGAGTAAGTAGAGTGTCATCAAACAAAACGATGGCATCCTGTGCAATCATATCTGGTTGAAGCATGGAATAATAGATTTGAGGTTGATTGAAGAAACGGCCTAACTCATCAAATTCATCTTCCCAAGCAATGTGGACGTTTCCTTGGCTATCTGTGTCGATAGAAGGCCAGTCTCTATCTTGGGCTCTTTGGGAAACTACCATATCATCGATAGAAGTCAAAGATGTATCGTCACTTGCCATTCCGTTGAATGGCTGTACCTTGAAAGGAGAAATTGCGGTGTACATAATCTTGTGAGTCCCGGATTTATCAGTCCAAACGATGTGAAGATTGTCATCTTCATCTATAGCCATATCCGGATGCCAAATCTTGTGTATACCTGCGTTAGTAATCTGAGTTGCATCAATCAAAACTTCACCATCGCTAGCAATCATTGAGTAGTATAGGTGAAGATTATTTCTAGACCAAACAATATGAGCATTACCTTCACTGTCTGCCACTATTGTAGCCTGAGTGTCTGATGCTGAACCTCCATCAACTATTTGCTGTGGCTCAGTAATGACAACAGTATTTGCTGAAACGGGTGCTGCGGACATTACAAAGGCTGACATAACTGAAATTAACATAATTGAAACTAAACTTATTGACTTAATTTTACGGCTCATAAAAACACCTTGGTCTGATATATTGAGTAAACCATACTCTTCTAATACTTAACCGCGACTCTTTCGGGTCACAATTTTTCTATAGTAAATATTGATATTAAGCCCATTCTGAAGGATCAAAACTAGAACCGAATGACATCTTTTCATCAAACTCAATTTCGATTTGCTCTGATTGCTGTAAATTTTTTGAGCCTAATTCTTTATTTTGCATGGTCTGCTTCTTTTTGGCCCAGTCATCAACAGGCCCAGGTTTGCCTATACCAGGGCCGTAGGAGTACTTAATCTCATGAATTAATCCAAGTTTTGCTAGCCATAATCTCCTAAGACAATGCATGAATTCATTCTTATTAATACCATCAAACCATAAAGGAAGGCTTACATTAAACGCTTGCAATGGCCCCGGTTTCTGATCCCCATCATGTCCCATATGGATCCCCCAATCAACGGATGCACGAATAAGTTGCAATCTACCCTCATGAATCCACTCAGACCAGCCTTCTGAGTCCTCTTGCATATGCTTCTTCATTTCTTTCTGTTGCCCCATATCGACTCTTGTCATACTAGATATTGCCACTAAGTCTCTATTTTTTGGCACAACAACTGCAAACATATGCCCTTGAGGTCCTTGAGGATATTTGATTAGAACATGAGCGACTGCTCTTGGATCTTCTTGTTCTTTGACAATTAAACGTTCTTCGCTAAGCCACTTCCGCACAGTGGCTGCTACATCAACAGGCGTCACGATTAGGCCAATACTTCATCCCGTTTGAAGCAAACCCATAAAAAAAACTAAATTTTCTTGATTTCTTGGATTAATATTTTCATTAACCCTTTGAGATTCTGCCGATCTGATTTAGACATTTTTTGTCTCCTAAAAAAATTTCTGAGATAAGTAAAGTCGTCCCATGCTAAGGAACCCAATTTTCCTGATAACCAAAACACTGGGAAACATAAAAGCCAAACCATAATAATTGAAATCAGGTTAAATAATATCCCAGAGCCAAAAATTTCTGTCCATTCAAAACCTATCAAATTAGATATATTCGATTCCTGTAAACATCCAATCAGAATAATGATTGATGACGCTATTGGCCAGATTATTAATGAGCCAAACATTGATGCTAAGAATTGATAGGAAGTCCTAGCATCTATCCCTTCATCGGTAGAATCACCGAGTATTCTTCCAAGTGCTACTTGGGGCCCTAATGAAAGTAAAAATATGGGCAGTAGAAGCAAAAATGCAGTTGATCTTATCAGAGATAGTGGTAGATGAGCAATATTTGCAAATCTTAAATCCATTCCTTTGGAATCTAAATCGCGACCGTCTAATCCGCTTTGATGAAGAATATTTGCAGCGCTAATTGCAGGTTTTAAAATTTCATGATCGATTGGCTCAGGTTTTGGCTCATCATTAACAATTGACTGTTTCGGCTCCACAATTATGTCTCTAATTTCTCGCGCAGCAAGTACTTCGTCTTTCCAAGATTTTGGTTGATTCCCAATAATTCTTCTACTTAAGTGACCTAATAAGTGTAAAGCTCGGTACTCTTCCCACTCTGCAACATTGGGAGTTAAAGGCTCCATTTCTAGCCTTAACCTATCTCTTAAATTAAACACATTTTCAGCCGGAGGTTCCGACCAACTACCTTTCGAAACCGCTTCTATTAGTTCATCTGGAATATCCGATTTTAAAATTTGAATTGGAGTACCGAACTCTACCCATACATCAGTACGAAAGTATTCCCTTACGCGAAAATGAAGGCCTATGGGGACTAGTACAGGAAGTTCCTTGCCTAGCGAACTTGCGATTGCCCCAGCCGCTAAAATGGTTCTAACAGGACCTGTCCTAAACCTTAGCATATGAGAATTATTATGACTGGTTCCTTCGGGAAATAAAACACATCCAAAACCATGGGCGATTCCAGAAGAAAGAGTCAGTAACGAACGCCCGTTAAGGAAATTTGCTTCTTCTTCCGAGCACCCGCCTCGTAATAATTCTGCTTTCCTAACAACCGGCTGGACCGCCATTTTACGCGTCCACCACCCAAGCATTGGCCTAGTAACCAAATCATGCCTCGCACCAAAAACAAAGTACTTAGGATGGTTTAATGTTATTTCAAGGGCATCCAATAGACCGTTTGTATGCCATGCACAACATAACGTGCCACGATCTGCAGGTATGTGTTCTAGTCCTGAAATCTGCCTCTTGCGGAATTGTACTGCACTAATCCTATGACAAATCCAGTAGAGTATTTTGGTCCAAAAATATGATCCTGGTGTTGAACCTGAATACTTAGGCATAGGAGTTTCAAGTAATTTATCCATTTTCATATTCTTAGCGGACTTTGAAAGGTAAGGTAATGCATCGCCTCTGTGGTCTAAAACTCCATCATTTAGATCTTCAGGGTTAGGGTGTTTCATCAAAATCACCTCTTAATTTAGATGCTAAAATACCCAATGAATCGTGATTAGCTTCTCCGCCTGCATTACGGGTATTTGGCCACATCGACATTAGTGTCAACCCGCCATCTCCTGGAGTTCTTGGAATTACATGAATATGAACGTGTGGAACCTCTTGTCCTGCTTTTTCACCATCGTGAACACACACAGTGAAGTCTTCTGTATGGAAATAATTCGATAGTATCGATTGTACACGTTTCAAACCCACAAATAATTCTGATATCTCTTTGTCGGAAAGTTCAGAGATGTGCTTCACGCCATGTTTTGGAACCACTAGGGTATGGCCCTCTCTGCGCGGAAAAATGTCTAAAAATGCGAACCATGATTCGCCTTCAGAGACTTTGTGGCAAGGAATTTTTCCTGAGATGATTTTCTCAAACAGGGTTTCTCCGCTCATATACATGCCAAAGCAAGGGGGTTTTTCATACCTCACTGTGGAGTAAGAATCCAATTTCCTGTCTCACTCTTTCTTAGTGCGAGAGTTCCAATTTGTCCATCACTATCAACTGTAATGTGATGTAATAAATCTGCATCTTGCTCTTGGAAATCATTTCTTTGATGGAGCCCTCTACTTTCATTTCTTGCTAAACTGGCCCTTACTGCGCACATCAGCAATCTTATTCCCGCCTGTGTTTGACTCATTGATAGCAAGTTTGTATTAGCGATCAAGGATTGTTGATCTAGATGTATTGAATCTGCCAATATTTTTAATTCTTCCAAAGATTCAATTAATTGACCGTAAGTTTCTGAATCATTATCTGTGTTAACATATTTTAAGGCAATATCTCTAAGTTTACTTGACACAAGCCCGATTCTTACTACGCTTTCATTTACATTTTCGTCTTCAAATCGAGATTGATAGTTAGAGATTGTAGATTCCAAGGATTCTTTGATTAGGTTGGCACCTGAAAATTTACCACTATTCGACCACTTCCCGGCATGTGTTCCTGCAGAATTTCCCCCTGCTAATGAGTCAAGTAATCTGTTTCCTTGAAGTAATCCTGCTCCATGAAGTCCAGAACATGCAGCATCGCCTGCAGAATACAATCCAGTAAACCATCTTGACCATTTACCAATAACCACTCTTCCATGTTCGTCGATAGGTATCCCGCCTAAAGTAGCATCAACTTGATTTTCAAGTGCCACTGTTTGTTTGGAAATGTCAATGCCTGTCCTTTGTTTGACATTTCTAAAAATAGAGTTCCACCATTTGGCCTGTTCTCCCATTTCTCTAGCGTCCAACACAACTGTTCCTAAATCAGCAGAAACATTACACATCTCAATAATAGTTGTAGCTTCGATGGGGGTTCCGTCTACTTGGTGAATTGATGCACCTGAGTTCATCATTCCCAAAGGCAATATCATATTGGTATCTTTTACGGACAAAGGTGATTTAGAAATGAATTCCATTCCTCTCAAAGGTACTCCAGAACTGAGTGCCAAGTCCATTCCAAGATTTGATTTACCATTAGTAAAAATCTCTTCAAAGCCACCATCTGCAATGATTATTGCTTTACATTGAATAGCAACAAAGTTTCCATTAACCAAATCTGCAGTAATAACTCCACAAACACTGTTATTGTTATGAATGAGTGAAACTGGAACTTGGTCACCCCTTCGAACAACACCATTTTTCATACATTGCTCTTCAAGAACTTGTTGAATTTCCTTACCCATTCCATCTCCTGAATTAACGATTCGGGGTTTAGAATGTCCTATTCCCATGTGCGCAATTGGAAGCCCCTTTGCATCACGCTGGAAAATTACTCCCCAACGCTCCAGTAAATCCATTTCTTTTATTGCTTGACTTGTTCTAATCGATACAATGTCTTGGTCACACAAATAGGAACCCGTTACGATTGTATCCTCTCTGTGACCTTTATTATTCGATTCTTGAATTGCTGACGAAAGACCGTCCAATGCGAATGAACTTCCCTCTCCAAGTGCATTAGGTGAAATCATCAGAGTTTGTGCTCCTTGCTTTGCTGCTGAAGCAGCAGAACGCAATGCAGCGGGGCCGTCGCCAATGACTAATACATCCCATGCCTCCAATTCAATTCACCCGTCGGGATGAGCCAAACATCGGTCGGCAATAAGTAAAGCGCTTGATTGACTTTGCCACTCTAGAAGAATTCGACACTTGGTATACTTAATTCACCAATTCTTCTAGCCTTTTCCAATCGCTTAATCCTCTCGCGCGTGTTGTCAGCAGAATTGGATTCGACAAATGTTGTCAAAACCTGAGATTCAAGTATAATACCTTCATCATCCCTCAAAATAACCTGGATATCAGAACGGCCGTAGAATTTTCGATTCCATGCAACATTAATCCACAAAACAACTCCTTTTTCCAAGTACCTAGGAATCCAATCGAGGGCATCCTCATCATTAGAGTTGGACAATTTAATTCCATGACGAGGTGGGGGGCATGGTTTCAATTCAAAACGATGATCTCGTGATTTCGGTTCCCCGTTTGGAACCAAAACTTCAACTTTAACGTGTCTAGATTCAAATGTTTGGTTATTGAGAGAAATGAATAGATTTGCTGAGCCGTCTATGCTTTTATCGTCTACAGCGGCATCCATTCTCCATTTTGCTCTAATCAATTCAGGTTTTCCTGAAAGTAGGTCGTTTTGTAAACGATCTAATATGTAAAATGCGCTAGGCTGCCATGCTCTTGCATGTGAAATTAATCGTTGTAATGTTCGCCAATTGAATGTACTTTCATCGGTCAAAAGAATTCTTTTTACAGAATCTCTTTTCATGAAAACAGACAACTCTTCTGGAACTCTTTGTGTTTTCAATACATCTTCATTATGAAGATATAGAATATACAACAACCTCTCTAGGGCCTGCCTTTTATCATATCCCGGTATCAAAGATCTCTCAAACTCTTTTTTCCAATCATTCCATTCTAAATATAAATCTGGATCTAAATGTGTCACCAGCAAATCTCCTAGTATACTTCCCAGTTGAGTAGGATGATGCGTAGGCGAGTGAAAAACTAAATTGGGAAATCTATCTCCTAATTGGCGTACATAGTCCAACGTGTGTTGGGCGTGAAAAGTATACAAGAACCCCGAACTCATTGCAATTATTAAGGCTAAATTCCATGCTACTGAACCTGGTGGAGGAGATAGGGATAGCAGCATCAAGCCTAATGAAAGCCCGATTAATACGGTACTAACTAGATTATTTCGCCTATGATCTCTAAGTCCATCTAGAATTCGATCCATTCCAGGCTGAACTCTCAATGCATGCTTGCTNCCGTTGCTAAAACCGCCCTGTTCTCTTAGAGAAAGCCTTGCTTGCATTGCATGCCATGCTGATTCACTGGCAATAATACTTGGAAGTGTTGCCAGTAATATTGGAACTGGAAGTAAAAAAACTAGATTTCTATTTTGAGCAATTTGTTGGGGGAATAATACGCCGAGAAGTGAGAAAAAGGCTAATGACAAACCGGCTATTGAGCGCCAGAAAAGTAAAAATTTATTTCGAGTAATGTTTCCAACTAATTGCCTTCTTTGTTCTAACTTCTCCCATTGTTGTCGAGTTTGTTCTAAAGGATCCTCGATTCTTTCGAACCCGTGACCATAAGGATCTGGTAATTCNAGTCCTCGAAAATCTTTNGACTTCTTGCTCTTGGCCATCTTAACAATAACGCTCACAAGGTCCTAGGCTTTACTTCTTGCCTTGAAACTNTAAATAAAACCACAAAACGGGCGCAGCAGGATTTGAACCCGCGATCTTCGGCTTAGGAGGCCGATGCATTATCCAGCTATGCTACACGCCCAAACACTCCAACGAACCTCATGTCAAGAGCATTACGATTATTGCTTTGAAATTTCAGCAACATCTATCAAGAATTTTTCTAATTCAATTCGCGGTTGTGATGTTTTTTGTATCGCTACTTCGCACTTTGCCAGTGAAATAATTAATTTTGAAAGTTCTGCATCAGGAAGGTGAAGCCGCCCTTCTGTCATCAGTTTATGCAGGTGTTTGACTATATCTTCTGCTTCAAGACTTTGCTTATCCATGATTTGATCCAGTACTCCCATTGCNCCTTTTAGTACTCTGGTATTTTTATTACCAATTTTCTCCCACTTCCAATCATGCACTCTATCTCTCATCGCTTCTTCTAGCATCAACTGTATCTCTCTATGTGCTGAAGATGAAATCACGTCTTGAAGATTCTTTCTAGAATCAAGCATTCCTCTAAGGCTTAGAACTTCAAGAANAAATATCGCCTTACGAATATTTCCATCAGCGACATGTGCTATGTCTCCTAACACCCCTCTTGCTGGTTTTAGATTCTCTTGTGATGAAATCTCCCCAAGTAAGGATTCTATTTTTTGACGGCTTGTTCTTGGGATTCTAATGTGTTGAGTCCTACTCCTTAATGCCTCAATTAGTCTTGAAGGAGTAGTAGTAGTAAAGATAAATCTTGCACTAATACTGCTCTTTTCCATCATTCTCCTAAGGTATGATTGTCTAATATTTCCTAGATAATCAGCATCTTCAATTACTATTATTCTCGAAATTGGCGTCCTTTCTGAGGTTTTTTCTGACTCAAAACCTGCTGGTGGGCCCCTATCATTATCGATTTTTACTAAACCTGAATCATAAGCATCAAGGCTTGTTCTGCCAGCTAATGTGTCTTTAGAAGTAGTTCCTTCTGGTCGTAAAAACGACTCGAATTTACCCATTGCTCCACTGGTTCTTGACAAGTCTTTAGCATTTAGAACATGTGTAGTAGAATTGTATGAAGGACCTAGAACTTGTCTTGCAATAAGTCGCCATATTGCGGTTTTGCCAACTCCCGTAGGGCCGGAAATCAGTAAATGGGGAGGATTGGCCTGTAATGATACCTTTTCTATGTTGCTAATTACCTGCTGCGGCATCAACAAATCTTGGAAAAGAAAAGGGGACTTTGTCTCTAACCAAGAGGGCATAATAACTGTGGTTAGTCGAAGGTCTTTCAACCCTACGTGTAACTAATTTCACTCTGCAGGGAGTCTCTTTGTGTTCGCATTTCTTCGTAATTTCATGAAAACNCGAGATCCGCATGACTTACAACTAATTCCATTACGCTCTCTGTGGAATGATTCGATACTTCCACACACTGCACATTTATAGTCAACTAGCTCTACCATTTAGTCCAACTCCAGTCGACCCGACTAAGCACTCTTTCTTAACCTGTCCGACGCGAAATTAATTTTTAATTAATTAATTTCCACCAACTAAACCCGGCATTAGTCGTATTTTTTGTGCATCTACAAGGTCTATTTCCGCTAGATCTGCGGTTGATACCATCCTGTTGTCGACAAATACCCATGTGCCCTGGCAATTATTTGCATGCTCGATTAATTCTGGTTTTGTCATCAGAATCTCAGAGTGGCCTGTTTCATCGGCAACCTCAACAGTAAATCTGTTCTCTTCAGCCCCCCCTACAAGTCCGGGCATCGCTCTTAGCCGCGATGATGTTTCAATATTCATTGACTGAAGTTCCGTAGCCGAGACCATTTTGTCATCAACAAAAAGCCAAGTGCCCTGCGTGTTAGCAGTCTCTACCAATTCGGNTTTGGTCATTTCAACGACTGAATGGCCCGTGCTGTCTGCAACCTCGACTGTGTATNTGGGTTCTTCTTCCAAACCACCAACGATACCTGGCATGATTCTTATCTTGGAATCTGTAGCGATGTCCATGTCTTCTAATTCGTTGGCATTAACCAATCTATTATCAACAAAAATCCATGAGCCATCAGACTCAGTGGCCTTTTCAACTATCTCTGGTGCGGTCATTTCTACGACTGAGTGACCAGTCGAATCTGCTATTTCTACGATGTANTTNTTTTCTGACATNATACTTCCTCGGAANNCTAGATTTTCGAGTGTATATAATAAAACGCGAANNANTNCNANNCTCTAGAGAAAACATGTATTTGGCGCCCACTCCGGGAATTGAACCCGGGTCGCAGGAATGACAATCCTGCATGATAACCTCTACACCAAGCGGGCCTTAGCATACTCGTCGGAGCGCAACCGCTATTTAAGCCGCTCTATGTGGCTTGACCGGAGAGTTAAGCATGGCTGCCAAAAAAACATCTGCAGAAAAAGCCCGAGAAGATGCTGAAAATGCAAGAGTCGAAAATATGCTAGATGGTGCATTTGGCACACTAAGTGGCCTAGAAACAAATAAACCAGCAGAGCTAGTGAACGAAGAAAAAGTAGAACAAGATGAGAAAGTCAGTGAAAGTGAAGATAATCTAGAAAATTCAAAATCTAAGATAGAAGAGAAGGAAATAACTGAAGAGGAAATTGAATCTTCTTCTGTAGAAGATGATAATTATGAACAGGAAGAAGTGAAGCAAGATCAAGAACCAGCTGCGAACACTGAAGATGACATAACTCACGAAACCTCAGAGATCCCGCCTATTAATCCTCCATTAGATGAGTCACCGAGTGGGCCTCCGTTAAAAGGTCCACCTAGCAAGCCGCCAACTGGGCCTCCAACAAAAGGTCCACCTAGCAAGCCTCCAAGTGGACCACCATCAAAAGGCCCGCCTAGTTTGCCTCCTAGTGGACCACCATCAAAAGGCCCACCTAGTTTGCCTCCTAGTGGACCGCCGGCAAAAGGCCCACCGAGCAAGCCTCAAAGCGGTGCTCCAAGCGAACCTTCGCCCGAAGAAAATTCAACCGATGTATTAATTGAACAATCAGATGGAAGCACTGAAGAAGTCATCGAAGAA